>JBEKVW010000058.1:0-14012 GCA_049513695.1 Dehalococcoidia bacterium
AATAAACTACTACAAAGAGCTTGGGACTGAGAATATACTGGCGCTCCGGGGGGACCCGGAGGAATACGAGCCGGGCGTTTTCGACGGTGAAACTCACTTTCGCTACGCTGCCGACCTGGTGCGGTTCCTGAAAACGTATAATAACTTCTGCATAGGTGTGGCCGTATATCCTGAAGGACACATCGACGCTCCCAACCTCGGAATCGACATCGCCTTTACCAAGCAAAAAATAGATCAGGGGGCGGAATTCGGCATAACCCAGATGTTCTTCGAGAACTTCTATTATTACCAGATGATGGAGCGTTTTCAGCAGGACGGCATAAACATCCCAATCATAGCGGGCATCATGCCGATTACCGACTTCCAGAAGGTCGAACGTTTCAGCGATATCAGCGGGGTTGAAATTCCGATACCTCTTATCACCAAATTTGAAGATATGGATAGTTCGGAAGATGTCATTAAAGCGGGCATCGACCTGGCGAGCGAGCAGTGCCTGGACCTCTGGGATAACGGCGTGCGTTATTTCCATTTCTACACGCTCAATCGGGATGAGGCCGTCATTCAGATCCTCAATAACCTTGCTTCCCAATTTGGCTTACCCTTGACTAAATAGATAAGCCATACCCGCACCCCTGCCCCTCTCCCATGGGTTCTGCTATATCTTAGTTGAATATGAGAGTGAGATATGATAGACTCCACTCGTTCATTTTGATGGAGGGGAAGGAGAAAGATGCCAATATCAAGTCAAGATTTCGACAAAGGCATGTCAAATTCACCACTGCTGCAATTCCTTAAAGACCATCCAGACAAAGCTTATTCACTTTCGGAACTTCATAACCAGTTTCAGGGGGCTTCCTATGAGTTGCAAATTCTCCTTTCTCAACACATGATTATCGGGAAACATATAATAAACCCTCAGACTATGAAGCATGAAGCTTTTTTCCGAATCAATATAACATAGGCCTTATTTGTATTCCCTGGGCATTTTGATTTGTTGTATCATGGGTTTCGGCGTAGCCTGCCACCACCTAGGTTTTTCTTTTTATAGGGACTGCCAGTTTTTTTTCTTGACGACGGTTGCGTTTTGCAACCCTAGCGTATATCCTCTTTTGTTCTCTTTCAGTAGGCTTTATAAAAGGCAATGGCTGTAAGCCCATATAATGTGGTTGAAATACTGGATTTTTGGAATTTTAAGTATGTTTGGTATATTATGTTGAGCTTATGGAAGATGCGCTGTCGACGGCACGGGCGCTGGTGGAGATCGAAGAGGGTGAACGGCGCGCCATAGCCCGTGAACTACACGACCGGCTGGGTCAATCGCTGGCCGTTTTGAAACTGCTGCTCGGCGAAGCTGCCAACTCGTCTCCCGAAAAGCTTCGCTACACGCTGGGTGAAGCCCAATCGCTGGTCAATGAGATGATGTCCCTTACACGGGACCTCTCGCTGGAATTGCGGCCCAAGATGCTGGACGACCTGGGGCTGCTCCCCGCCATGCTTTATCTCTTTGAAAGCTATACCTCACGCACGCATGTCAGTGTAAAATTCGAGCACCTGGGGCTGCACAAGAAATTTCCCCCCGAGATCGGCTTGACCGCTTATCGCATTGTACAGGAAGCCCTGAACAATGTGGCCAAACATTCCGGTGCCGGTGAGGCCAAGGTCATGGCCTGGTCGAACAGGAAGCTGCTCAGCGTGCGTGTTGAAGACATGGGGGCCGGGTTTGAATTTGAAAAGCTGCCGGATAATTACCCCGGGGGGATAATGGGCATGAGGGGTCGCACCCTGATAGCAGGCGGCAGGTTTACGCTTACATCAAAACCCGGAGCGGGTACAGTGGTTACCGCGGAACTGCCGCTGCCTGCAAAGTCCAAGAGGGAGCAAGTATATTAAATGATTACCGTATTTTTGGCGGACGACCATCACGTTGTCAGACGGGGCATCAAGGCCCTGCTGGAAGCCGAGCCTGATCTGCAGGTTACAGGTGAGGCCGGCACTGGCGTGGATGCCGCCCAACAGGCACAGCGTCTCAAACCCGACGTGCTGGTAGTTGATTTAATGCTGGCGGATATGAGCGGGCTGGGGGTCATCCGGCAGATCAGGAAACGGTCGCCCCACACTGCTGCCGTGGTGCTATCCATGTACGGCAATGATTGTTATGTAGTGGAAGCACTGCAGGCCGGCGCTAAGGCCTATGTATTAAAAGATTCTCCCCCTGAAGAGCTTCTTCGGGCTGTGCGTGAGGCGGCGGCGGGCCGCCGTTACCTGGCTCCGCCGCTTTCGGACCGTGCCATCGAAGCCTACCTTCAAAGGTCCGAGGAAAGCAAACTCGACCCATACGATATGCTGACATCTCGTGAACGCGAAGTATTGCACCTGGCGGCCCAGGGATTGACCAGTCCGGAGATAGCCAACAGGCTGTGTATCAGCCCGCGCACCGTGGAAGTGCACCGGGCGCGCGTCATGCATAAGCTGGGCCTTCGTAACCGCATGGAGCTCATCCACTATGCGGTCAGGCGCGGCATATTACCCAAGCAAGACTAGTAAACGAAAACTCTAAATTCTTAGCTCTAAACAAGTTCTAAGCTCAAAACCCTAATATTTTGGAATTTAAATCATTTGAAATTGTTTGGAATTTGGCTTTTGGAATTTAGAATTTGTTTAGGATTTAGTGTTTAGAGCTTAGGGTTCCCTAAAAATACGTGTTTTACATGTATCCCTATTGGGGAAACTACGTATATCGCTATCGAAAGCGGCGGCCTATAATTCCCTGTAATGCACTGAACACACAGGCGTGTGATTCAGGCGTGTTGTATTTCTCAGAGGAGTTATTCTAATGGATCAATATTCATGGTTTAAGAGCTATGACCCCGGCATGCCGCACACTTTGCAGCCCTATGAACCTAAAACGCTGCTTGACTGCTTTGATGAAGCCCTGAAGGCCCGTCCGCAGGCGCCCATGCTGTTATTCAAGGGCAGGCGGGTCTCATACCGCCAGATAGAGTCTTTGAGCAACGCCCTGGCGGCGGCGCTGTCTGCTACAGGGGTTAAGAAGGGCGACCGTGTCGCCCTGATTGTGCCCAACTGCCCGCAGGTCGTATTCTGCCATTTCGGCATCTGGAGGGCCGGGGCCATTGCCGTCCCTATCAACCCCCTTTATAGCGGCGACGAGCTGGAGCGCTCCCTGAACGAATGTGGGGTGGATGTGGTGATCTGCCTGAGCACGTTTTACAAAACGGTGAAGAAAATTCAGCCGCAGACAAAGGTGCGGCTGGTTATCGTGACCGGCATTCAAGAGTTCCTGCCGCCTCTCACGAAGGTTGCCTTCATGCTCTTCCTGGAGAAGAAGGGTGGGCACAGGGTAAAGGTACAGAAAGGGGACCTATGCCTTCAGGACATGCTGCATAAACACCGCGGTGCGGCCAGGCCGGAGTCGAAGGTAAGTCCCGACGACGTGGCCCTGCTGCTGTTCAGCGGGGGTACTACAGGCACCACCGAGGCTGCAGTGGGCACGCACCACGCCCTCTACATGGCGGGATATCAGCTCCGGACCTGGTTCAGTTCCCTGCTTTGCGAGTGGGACGACATCATACTGGCCACCGTACCAACTTTCCACGTGTTCGGCAACGTGGCGCTGATGGGCACGGCCATTGTCAACCACAACCCGCTGGCATTGATACCGAATCCCAGGGACATCAACGACCTGGTGGCCACCATCAAGAAATTGAAGCCCGCCTTCATACCCGGCGTACCCACGCTTTTCGTGGCGCTGCTCAATCATCCGGCGGTCAAATCCGGCAAGGTCAGCTTCAAATGCGCCAAGCTGTGCGTTTCGGGAGGCGCTCCGCTGCTGGCCGAGCTGAAGCACCGCTTTGAGACACTCACCGGCGGGCGCATGGTGGAAGGCTATGCCCTTACCGAGTCCATGCTGGCCTGCGTGGCGACACCCGTAATGGGACGCTATAAGGAAGGCGCCGTGGGCCTGCCCCTGCCGGATGTCATCATAAAGGTAGTCGATGCGGAGACCGGCGCCAGGGAGATGCCTGCCGGCGATCCTGGCGAGATTATCATGAAGGCCCCGGAGATAATGCAGTGTTACTGGCAGAGGCCTGCTGAAACGGCTGCTATGATACGGGACGGCTGGCTGTATACCGGTGACATCGGCTATTTGGATGAGGATGGTTACCTTTATATACAGAGCCGTAAAAAGCTCATGATCAAGTGCGGAGGCTTCCAGGTATGGCCCAGGCAGGTGGAGGAGGTGCTGGGTTCGCACAAGGCCGTGGTGGATGTGATAGTGGCCGGCGTGCCCGATCCCTACCAGGGAGAGATGGTGAAAGCCTGGGTCGTCCTGGACGGCCTTCCCTGCACGGTGGAGGAGCTGAGGGCCTATTGCAAGGAGAGGCTGACGGCCTATAAGGTGCCGCGGCAGATAGAGATCAGGCAAAGCCTGCCTAAATCCGCCATTGGCAAACCGCTGGCCAGGATACTCCTTGACGAAGAACTGGCAAAAAAGCAACAATAAGGAACTTTGGAGGTAAGAGGTTAACATAATGGTGAAAGTAATATGCGATAGTACCGGCGACATCCGCGACCTGGCTAAAGAATATGATATCAGCCTCATACCACTCAACGTGCTTTTCGGTACGGACGTCTATCAGGACGGAGTGACCATAAGCCCCGAGGAATTTTATCAGAAGCTGGTCACCGACAGCAGGCATCCCACCACATCGGCGCCTGCGCCTGGACAGTTCGTCGAGCTTTATAAGAAACTGGCCAAAGAGACGGATGAGATAGTGGTGCTGACCATATCGGGTGGCTTAAGTGCGACCGCAGAGAGCGCGCTGCAAGCCAAAGAGCTTATCGGGAACCTGTGCAAGGTGGAGATCGTCGATTCCCTTATGACCTGCGGTGGGCTGGGACTTCTGGCCTTGAAGGCGGCCAGGGCCGCAAAGAAAGGCGATAGTCTTAAGGACATAGTTGCCATGCTCAAGGATTACCTGCCGCGCATCCATGCCTATATGATCTTTGATACCCTCGAATATCTTTTGAAAGGCGGGCGCATCGGCAGGGTGCAGGCCATGCTGGGCGGGCTGCTGAAGATCAACCCAATTGCTACGCTTAAAGACGGCCTGGTCACGCCAGTGGCCCGAGCCCGCAGCCGCGCCAAGGCCAAGGACATGCTGGTTGAGCAGATCAAAGGCATTTCCAATATGGAAGAAATGTTTGTCGAGGATGCCACCACCACGGAAGAGCGTGAGGAACTGGAGAATAGGCTGGCCGCTTTCTTCCCCAAAGAGAAAATGCACGCTACTAAGGTCAGCCCGGTCATCGGGGTGCACAGCGGCCCTAACGTCCTGGCCGTATGCACCATCTCCTCGTCGTAAGCTAGCGGGCCTGAGATTCCCAGGCGCCTATGTCCCGGTAGTATGCCTGCGCCATCTCATACGATGCCGGGTTGGTGTATAGCTCGGGCGCCGGATTTTCTATCAGGCCTACGATCAGATTGGCCACCTCTTCAGCCGACTGGGTAACCATGGGCGAGCGTGGCGGCATGCCGCCGGCCGGGGGCTGGGCCGTTCCCAGTACGTTGCGTGCGAAATCGGTGGCTACCATCCCCGGCATGACCAGCGAGACGTGGATACCCGGATAATCCTTTCTCAAATCCGCGCGCAGGTTGGCCGTGAGCGCATTGACCGCGCTTTTGGCCGCATTATAGGCCGACCTGAAGGAAGCCAGAGGCACCCTGCCCAGGAAGGAGGAGATGTTGATCAGGTGCCCCTTTCCCCTTTGCTGAAAGTGAGGCACGATGGCCTGCATCCCGTAGAGGACTGATTTCACGTTGACTTTCATCATCTCGTCCAGGTCTTCGTCGGTCAAATCCATAACATTTTTACCTATTCCGCGACCGGCATTGTTAATCCAAACATCCACGTGGCCGAATTCCTTTAAAGCCGCATCGCGGAGGCGTTCGACGTCCTTGCGGTGAGTAACATCGGTTACTACTGCGAGGGCCCTGGGGCCGGCCTGTTTGGCCAAAGCTTTAAGCTCTTTTTCACGCCGGGCGGCCAGGGCCAGGCTGTGTCCCTCCGCTCCAAGCTTGAGGGCCAGTGCGGCGCCGATCCCGCCGCTGGCGCCCGTTATTACTACAACTTTACTTTCCATCCTTCAACTCCTCAATATATACCTTATTAATGATAGAACACATGCCCCCTTGGGGAAACTCTAAGCTCTAAATACTAAATAAATCCAAAACCCTAAATTCAAAAGCATTCGGGTTTTGAACTTTGGTCCCGATTGTATCGGGATGGAGCTTGGAATTTGGATATTATTTAAATATACTTAAACTATGTTGAAGGATTGGGGATTGGTCCCGGTGGTGCTGGCAGGTAGTTTCTTGCTCCTTAGCTCATGTGTAATTCCTCCAACTGTCCCCGCACAAACGCAAAATGACAATACAACCCCGGCGGCAACTCAGAAAAGCCCCTGGCCGCACGTCAACTCTTTCTCAGTAAGCAACGACAATATTACGCCCGGCCAAAGCGTCACCCTGCGATGGGATACGTCTGATGCCGATACGATATACATAGACCCGCAGGTAGGGAAAGTCGCTGCATCGGGTTCGCTGGAGGTGTCGCCCCAGGTGACGACCAGGTATACATTGACGGCCGCAACGGCCGGGGGAGAGGCTACGGGATGGGTGACGGTGCAGGTTGCCGCTAAAAGCACCATCATGCCCGACCTGGTGATAACCGGCGTGACCTATAACAGCGGGCTGCTTTACTACACGATCAAGAACGCTGGCGCCGTAGCGGCCGGCCAGAGCTATACTTACCTATATGACCAGAGCAAAGAGTTGCGAGACACGAGCTGGGTGGCCGGCCTGGCCCCGGGCGAAGAGAAGGTCCTGCCTTTCACCAACTTTAATTATGAGGGCAACCCAATTACCATTTGCGCAGATGGCCGCAATGATGTGGTCGAAGCGGATAAGGGCAATAACTGCTACGTCCCAATCTTCGGTTTCAAATACAATTACGATTTTACGCAGTATGCCACACGGGCGATCTGGCTGAATACCTGGGGAGGGGTGAATTTCGGCGAAGTGGGCGATAACAGCAGCGGGATGGTTACCAAAATTAACCAGATCCTTGCCGAGGATAATCAGACCTATAACAATGTAATCGAGATGATCCCGCCCGGCTCATCCCACCAGTGGATCGAGGGTCATTTCGGCGATTGGCAGGAGCAATGGAACGTCGGTGGGTCCATGGTCCCGCTCACGCTGCCTCCCAGCACGCATTTCACGTCATGGGTAGGCCTTTCTGCAGCGGCTGAAGGCGGCAGCGGCGTCACCTTCATCTTCGGCTTGCAGGACGCCGGCGGTGCTGTTAACTGGTGGCCGGGTGTGGATGTCGCCTATGACGGCAAGATCAGGCCCATCGATATCGACCTCTCGGCCTATGCCGGTAAACAGGTCATGGCCATCCTTCGAGTACAGGCGCCGGCCAGCCCGGATAAAGGCTATGGGCTGTGGATCGTTCCTAAAATCTCGCAGTAACTGAAACCTGTTGAATGGTATAATACGGGCAAAGATTACTGCTTGAATAAAACAGGGGGTAGATTCTTCATGGCTAAATATATCCTAAAAGCATCTATTGCCAGACACATGTTGATAATTGTTCTGCTAATTATTGGTTCATTGTCGACTTATTTTATTCAGTCAGTCCGCGCAGACGCTCCAAATACGCACCAGTTCTATGGACATGTGAGCATTAACGGCTCGCCGCCCAGCGAAGGTTATTCGGTCACCGCCGGAATCGGGGGTATACAGGTGGCCTCGTGCACAACCGATTCACAGGGCAGGTACGGATATAACTCTCCTTTCACTATATCCGGCCAGAATGGCCAGACCATCACTTTTTATGTGGAAAACGTAACTGCAGTTCCAACGGCGACATACAGCTCCGGGTCGATTACCCAGCTTGACCTGAGCGTCAGCGGCTCTGTGCCGCCTCCTGCGGCTTCATGCGGCATCTCTCCCACCATACTTCCCGCCGGTGTTGTAGGCACCCCGTATTCCGCACAGCTTCAGGCCTCCGGCGGCGCCGCGCCTTATGTCTGGTCGATTTCCTCAGGCGCTCTTCCCGGCGGGCTGCTGGTTGATAATACGACGGGGTTAATTTCGGGCACGCCGACAACCTCTCAAAGCTACAGCTTCACGATACATGTAGATGACAATGCTTCCCACCACGGCAATGCCGCGCTGTCTATACAAATTAGCACCGTGCAGACCATAACTGCCGTTTTCCTGGCTCATTCGGAAAATTTCAGCCTTACAGGTGGCGTGCTCAGTGCCGCCCATGAATTTTCCAGCGAAGACGGCAGTGTAAGGTTTAGCCTGCAGGACAATACCAGTATGGACCTTAAAGGTCAGCTATTGCTGGGTGCAGCCCCTGAAACAAACCCGCCGGCCTCTACTGATAACTCTACTTTAATATGTGTATACAGCTTCAGCCCGGCAGGTGCCACCTTTAGCCCCGCAGCCAGATTGACCCTTAAATACGATGTGAAAGCTTTGCCGGCCGCTGCAAACGAGACGGACCTGTATATCGCATACTGGACGGGTTCAGCATGGCAGTCCCTGACATCTACAGTCAATACCACCACTAAAGAAGTCTATGCGCTGGTTTCCCATTTCACCAGATTTGCTATAAGATGCCCGGCAGTTACCTCAACTACAACAACCACAAATACGACAACGACGACTACAACTACAACAACCATAGCCACCAGCGTTCTGGGGACATCCGACAATTTCAGCCTGAGCGGTGGCATCATCCAATCCGCAGCCAGCATTGTCAGTGCCGATGGCAGGCTCACCCTGAGCTTTGCAGATAATACTACTGTCAACCTGCAGGGAAGCCAGCAGCTCATCGTTACACAGCTTTCTTCGCCGCCGGCAGCGCCTGCCGGTAACAGGCTGGTTGCGGCTTACTCTTTCGAACCGGATAACGCTACTTTCAGCCCGGCGCTGACTGTGACCATTAAATACAACACCGCGGAGATACCCTCTGACGTTAGCGAATCCAGCTTTTATATTGCACTGCTGGAGGGATCGAGCTGGATCCCCCTGCCCTCCACCGTTAATACAGAGAATAAGACCGTCACGGCGCAGGTCAGTCATTTCTCCACTTACGGGCTGCTGGGCGCCGTATCCGAGACGTCGTCTACCGTGGCTCCTCCGGCCCCGATTGCCCCGGCACCGCCTGCTGCAGCTACAACCTCTTCCTTCAGCGTGTCTGACCTGGCTGTCACGCCTGCCCTTGCTGATCCAGGTCAGCCGGTAAACGTATCAGTGCGTGTCATCAACGGCGACACTGTCGAAAGCACAAAGACTATCATGCTTAAAGTGAACGATCAGAATGAAGCGCAGAAAGATGTGACTCTGGCGGCCGGCAAATCGCAGATAGTCAGCTTTACCGTGAACAAAAGCCAGCCGGGCAAATATACGGTTGGCATCGGCGGTCTGAGTGACGGTTTCGAGATAAAGGCAGCAGCTCCGGCAAATGAACAGCCGTCAGGGCTTTCGCTGCCCATTCTAATCGTCATCGCACTCGGCGGCCTGGCGATAATAGTCTTCGTAATTAAGTTGATCTTCCGTCAGACCTAGCATATAGGACGAAAGCACTATGCCGGGTGGATTTGATCGTAAAAGGGTGAGGCCTGTGAATCAGGCTGACCTTACGCTTAGTTCCCCGTATGCTTCCAATTAGCCTCCCAACCGGGAATACTGACCCAAAAGAATACAAATAAATAGTTTTTTTAAATTGACAGGCGCAATGGTACGAGCTAGAGTTATTTAACATGCGGCGCAGTATAGGTCTACGAGTCCTGCCCGTCCTGGCGGCGGCGGTAATGCTTTCCGCGGCTCTGGGAAGTGCGGCATGTAATTCCGCGCCGCCGGATAAGGAGCCTCCAGAGATGGACTTAGTGCAGAGTACAATGTCATTTATCGGGCAGCATCACGCGGAAGCTGCTGCCTTCATTAAAAACGATGCTTCCTACGCGCAAACGGGTTCCAGCGGCAAAGGGACGCTGGGCTACAGCTCGGTCACCTATACAGGGGCCGGGTGGACCATCAGCATCGGCCATGCGGTCGTGCCGGACTATGTGAACGAGTTAACGGCCGACTACGGGAACGGCAAAATAACCTGGACCGGGACTGAGAAAAACGGGCAGGTAACCGAAATAAGCTATACCAAGACGGACTGAACGGCGCCTGCCTCCTTAAGCGAAATTCGATAATTTTTGCGAGCGAAACGAAATGAAAGCCGGAATTTTTAGAAGCGTTCGTAGTTACTCAATATTAATCGCACTGCTGCTCGCGGTATTTTCCTTCGCCGTTCCGCCGGGCACGGCCGCTTATGCCTCCAGTGAAGGATTGTACCCCTCAGCCGGGGTGATGCTGCAGGATGACCAGCCCGCGACGCACCCGGCCATGCAGATCACTCCGGAGCAGAAGGCGCAGTGGGCGGAGCTTCATAGAAGGGCACCCTTGGCTATCCTGGACGCACTGGTGCAGAAGAGGCTGGCCGGACGCACGGTGGGAACGTCCTACAGCCTGCTGCCGAATATTCAATATGCCCCCTCTGCGCGTAACCAGGGGAGCTGTGGCGACTGCTGGGTCTGGGCGGGAACGGGCGTGCTGGAGGCGGCGCTTGATGCCCAGCTTGGTATCAAGGACAGGCTTTCTATCCAGTATTTTGAATCTAATTATAATAGTGGGGCGGCGGGCAGGTTTGCCTGCTGCGGCGGCAGTATACCGGGGTTCGTCAATTATTATTCATCGGCCTTGAAAAAAGCGGTTCCCTGGTCGAATGACAACGCAACCTTTGCTGATGGAAACAGGACTTGCAACAGCGGTTCGGCCGTGCCTGCTTCCAGCATAGTTACATCGCCCAACTATACCATTAGCTCCATCAGCTACCAGCAAATTCAGACTGCCGGGGTGAGCGACGCCACGGCGGTTGCCAGCATCAAGAATCTCCTGAATCAGAATCAGGCCGTAGTTTTCTGCTTTTACCTGACATCATCGGACTGGAAAACTTTTGACAGTTGGTGGAGTACCGGCAGCGAATCTACTATCTGGCCGAATGGTTTCTCCTGCGGTGCAGCACATTCATCAAGCTGGAGCGGACATGCCGTGACCTGCGTTGGCTATAACGATGACAGCGCTGATCCCAACCAGCAGTATTGGATCATGCTTAATAGCTGGGGCACAACGTCGGGGCGGCCGGACGGCACTTTCAGGATACCCATGCATAATACATTCGGCTGTGCCGACTCCAGCGGTGGCTATAATACGGAATGGTGGGCGATCCCTGTCACCTTTACCGGCAGCCCAGCGAGTAATGGGCCAGGTAATTTCAATAAGGGCGGGAAAGCGGACTATTCCGTGTGGCGGCCCAATGGCGGAAACTGGTTCATCTATCCCAATTTCACAGCCACCCAATTCGGACTGAGCGGCGATGTACCTGTACCGAGCGATTATAATGGTGACAATACTACTGAGTTTGCCGTCTGGCGGCCCAACGGCGGGAACTGGTTCGTCTATCCTAACTTCACGGCCACGCAATTCGGACTAAACGGGGATATACCGGTCCCAGCCGATTACAATGGGGATGGGAAAGCCGAGTTTGCGGTCTGGCGGCCGAGCACTGGTAGCTGGTTTGTCTATCCCAGTTTCACCCCCACGCAATTCGGTTTGCCTGGCGACATTCCTGTTCCTGCCGATTACAATGGGGACGGGAAAGCCGAGTTTGCTGTCTGGCGGCCCAGCACAGGCATGTGGTATATCTATCCCAATTTCACCAACCCGGTGCAATTCGGGTTGAACGGGGACGTGCCAGTACCGGCCGATTACAACGGAGACGGAAAAGCGGAGTTTGCTGTCTGGCGGCCCAGCACAGGCATGTGGTATATCTATCCCAATTTCACCGCCCCGGTGCAATTCGGGTTGAACGGGGACGTGCCAGTACCGGCCGATTACAACGGAGACGGAAAAGCGGAGTTTGCTGTCTGGCGGCCCAGCTCGGGCCAATGGTTCGTCTATCCCAATTTCACTCCCACGCAGTTCGGGTTGAACGGCGATAGGCCTGCGACTATGATACCCTCAGTTCGTTACCTCGAGTTCGGTCATTAGCAGGAACAAATACTTAACCCAGCTAACGTATGAATAGGCGCCGGATAAGCTGCCGTAAATAAAACCGGCTGAATATAACGGAGGCGGCAAAGCCGAGTTTGCAATCTGGCGGCCAGACTTATGCTGATCCTGCCATCTTCTCTGCTCAGCAGCTCAATACTCAGAACAAGACCATCATCACGCAGCTAAGCCATTTTTCCACCTATGGTTTGTTGTGTCTCATTTCTTCCAATCCGGCCCCGGTTGCCCCGGCGCCGCCTGCTGCGGCAGCAGCTCCGGCAAATGAACAGCCGTCCGGGCTTTCGCTGTCCATTCTAATCGTCGTCGCACTCGGCGGCCTGGCGTTAATAGTCTTCGTAATTAAGTTTATCTTCCGTCAAACCCAGTACGAAAGTACCGTGCCGGCGCGTCGGCCAGGACGGCCCCATCGTCGGCCTCCAGCATGAGATTTCCGAGTAAAATTCCGACTGAAAAGGTCAGACCGACAGTCCGCATCCTGTGGATAAATAAAGACAACAGGATGATACATATCTACAGGAAAATGACCCCTCAATCTATATAAATCCATCCAGATTTGCTTTATTCTTATTTGCTTGCGGCGTAGAGGTTTATTTAATTGTCGGGTGCGTATGCTTCCAATTAGCCTCCCAACCAAGCATTGTGACCCAAAAGGATACAAATAAATAGCCTTTTCTATCCTGACAGGCGCATTGCTGCGATCTATAGTTATTTAACATGCGGTGCAATATACGTGTACGTATCCAGCCCATCCTGGTGGCAGCGGTAATACTTTCCGCGGTTCTGGGAAGTGCGGCATGTAATTCGGGGGCGGCCGCACTGGCGGAGAAGGAGCAGACGGAGATGGATATTCTGCATAGTACGATGTCATATATCGGGTCGCATCATGCCGACGCGGCAGCATTCATTCCAGCGGATATTAGCTTCAACCAGTTGCCCCATGATCAAAGGAAGGTCGGCTACGGCAGCGTAACCTACACCGGCGGCGGCTGGGAAGTGAGCATCGGCCACGCCATTACACTTGATGAAATTTACGATATGAGGGCCGATTACCAGAGCGGCAAGATCGTCTGGATCGGCCGCAGCCAGGATAGCGTGATCACGGAAGACAGTTATACAAAGGCGGAATAGCCCGTAGCGATGATAAAAAACAGGTTCAGAATTATGGCAAAGAAATGGCCGGCCTTGCTGCTGGTAGTGATTACGGCATTTCTGCCGGTAACTACTCGGGTTACACCTGCCTACGCCTTACTGGATAATAGCGGCCCGCAGCTTTTGGCGTCTTTGCAGGACGATGCCTCGCAGACATACCCCGTGATGAAGCTCACGGAGCAGCAGCGGCAAACGCGCTTCCAGCGGCTGAAAAATGCGCCTGCTGTTGCCTTCGATTCAAGCATCATGCGGCGGCAATCACAGGGCATGCTGGGTTCATCGCTCGGGCTGCTTCCACTGATACCCAATTACAACGATCGCAACCAGGGCTCCGCCGGCAACTGCTGGGTCTGGGCCGGCACAGGCGTAATCGAAGCGGCTCTTAAAACACAGCTCGGAATCAGCGAGCGGCTCTCCATCCAGTATTTCGATTCCAACTATAACGACGGGGTAGCCGGCAATTGGGCGGCTTGCGGCGGCGACTCGTCGGAATTCGTTTATTTTTACAATGATACGAAAATGGCCGTACCCTGGTCCAATACCAATGCGTCTTACCGGGACAGCAGCCGTACCTGTTCAACCGGCACAGCCGTAACGGCATCATCGATCGGCACGACCCCGTATTACGACATCAGTTCCATTT
>JBEKVW010000059.1:0-13543 GCA_049513695.1 Dehalococcoidia bacterium
TTAATAATATGTGGATGCCCGTTTTCCGTCGCACCGAATATGTTAATACTTATATTTTTATCAAACTTGTATTTTTTATTCAAATGCGAGGCATTAGTTTAACTCACGCTTTTATAACTTATAAAAACTTCTAAGTACTCTGCATCAAGCCCCAGGTTCCTGTCCTCATGTAGATAGACTATCGTATTGAGACCGCTTGATTTAACTATGTAATCAAATAGGTCCATACCGAAATCATAGGTCACCAAGGCTCCAGTTTTATCTATTGGGTTACCGTGATAGATCGGCGGTTCAAGGTTCACTATTTCCCCTTTTTCCATACACGCCCTCTTTGTCGATTTATTTTTATCTTTGTACCACGGCAGCGTAAACACATGCGCTCCTGACGGCTTTAACACGCGCCCAATTTCTGCAAAAGCAGCATCTGGACACATGACATGTTCAAAAACATCCTGAGTTATAAATAAATCAAACGAAGATGATGGGAAGGTCATCTTTTCCAGGTTTTCACAACGGTAAATGCCTTTATATTGGCCTGCAGGTATGTCCTTAAAATAGTGCGAGGCAGTGTATGATTTACATCTGGCCCTCAGGAAATCTGAGGAAGGGCCACAGGGAGATGATTCATGCATAACCATGTTGGGCCATTCAGCATAAAACAGATTTAATGCGTCTATCAGGGCGCGCTGCCTCGGTGTTGAATTGCATAGATGGCAGCGGTAATCATCCCGCTTCCAGGGGCCATATTCATTGAAACATGTTTCCTTATTACATATAACACAATAGCCCTGATTGGCCTTAGGGTTGCTATTATCCTCCATATCAACAACTGTCCTTGCAGTAAATAAATGCTTGATCAGCCTACCTTATATTACTGCATATTTCATCCAATCTGGTAGCATACCTCAGTCCAGCAGCCCTATAGCTAAAATACGTTCTGATATGTCTGCTGGCAATCTCGCCTAGCCTGCGTCCATAATCGGGGTCGTCAATCAGTTTTAGCATATAACTAACAGCCTGTTTGACATCTGCATCTGCCCATACCTGCCCGTCGTCATATGGATAGGATCCTTCTTCTACAGCGACCAGCTTATAATCAATGAGGCATGAATTATTCGGGTTCATGTAATCCATATTGCCGGAATAGCCGGTCGCAATAACCGGTTTGCCCATATACATGGCCTCCGCTGTCCCTCTTCCAAATCCTTCCGACCGGTGCAATGAGACAAAGCAGTCACAACAGCGCACAAGGTTCTTGGTCTCATTGTCAGTGAGAATTTTATTAATAACAATCATCTTATCAATGTTGCTGTTTTTATTTACTTCAGCCATAAATCTATCGTAGTCGGATTTGCGTGGTCCCAGTTCAGACGGCGTATTTAATTTAATAACCAGTCCAATATTTGCATCAGGTCGTTCTTCACGGACTTCCTCGAATGCGTGGATGACTGCAAAAGGATTTTTTCTTTCAATAAAGGACCGGAAATCGAAATAAAAAATAAACAAGTAAGCATCCTCAGGTAATGCGAAATATCTTCTAGACAGGAACGATGTCATCTTTATCTCCGCTGACATAGGCATATGGAACACAGGTTTAGTGACCGCTTTGCTGATAGAGTTATATATAAATTGAGAAGGCGCCCATATCTCCTCAAAACGATTTAGCTGTTCCGCCCATTCCTTTGGATAAACGGCTAATTCCCAGAAGGGATAGATAATATTAAAAGCACCGGGTGACAATTCGTTTTTTACATGTGCCAGCGCCTGTTCAACCTCATTACCATTTATATGAAATATATTTATGTTGTTACTTAAACGGGGCGCTAAATATCTGCCGAATTCATTTTGCAAATTGGCATCATCATGATTATTCAAAGCATAGATATCACGAATAGGAAATGTATATCCAGCTGAGCGTAAAGCACGATGCGTGCACCTGATATGCTCACCCATACCTATGGGTTGAAAGGGATGCCCGGCCAATGCCAACCCTTTTATATTCTGTTGCTTATAAAGTGAAGTACACATTATCTTTGAGCTATGAAAATAGTAATATTATATAGAACGGTATTTAGCTTTTTCCAGCGCATTACGGGTGGCTTCGAGGTATCCATGGCCGTAGCGGTTATCCGGCTCAAGGTGCGCCCCCTCAGCCCATTCATTCCAGGCATTGACGAAGACTATTCTTTCATCACCAAAGTTTTGTTCGTATGTCTGCCTGCAAATAGCTTCCAGCCATGCTTGATAGGCTCCCGGCGTAGAATTGGCGAAAACATATGCATTATCAGGACGACGCGGCGTGTTGTCCCAGCCTGTCATTACCGTTCGAAAACGCGTATATCCCGGTACCTCTTTCTGCAAGTATCGTAAGATAAGCTCCGGGTAATCGCTAACTACACCAGTATATCCCGGATTGAGTCTTTTACCTGGTAAGCTTATGGGTGACGCCATTTCATGAGGGGCGAATTCTACTGAAGCATCAAATCCGTATTTTGAGGGTGGTTGATATTCTCTGGCTAATTCGAAGCATTCCACAAATGCCAGATATATTTCTCCGATACCTTCATCCCGACAGGTCGAACGCCAGATTTCCTGCGTCTGGCTTATATCCGGGAAAAGCCCTATTCGGTACACCAGAAGCAAAGGCTTACCGTCTATACGTATATAATTGGGATGTCGCATATATCTTATTATATCTTGTATTACAGCACGGTCATCGTCATCAGAGTGATTCTGTCCAATAAGCACATTATCAGCTTTACCATCCCATGCCCTGGTCCAGTTTTCGTTGGCCCAGCACAGGCAAAATGGTATATCGGGTTTACCCGTATTCAGCATACGCTCTAAGGGCATCTCCAGCAAGCGTTTACCCGCAAACCAGTAATAGTAATAGCAAAAGCCATATATGCCGTATTGCTTAGCTAATTCTGCTTGTCTGTCCATTACCTCTTCTGAGCTCAAATCATAGTAACCCAGGTCTGAGGGTATATGCGGCTGATAATGGCCTGTGTAATTTGGTTTGGCCCTGGAAACATTTTCCCAGTCCGTAAATCCTGTTCCCCACCACAGGTCATTCTCCGGGATCTGGTGAAATTGCGGTAAATAGAATGCGAGCAGGCGTATCTTCTTGAGCTCATCAACTTCTTTTTGCCATCTCTCTGCAAATAATTGGGTGTTACGTGTTATGCATTTATATTTATACTCACTATCCAGAGTATCCGCAGTTGCGCTCAAATAATGGACAATTTCCGATTTAGGATTATATATAACTTTTAAACCCCTTCGGCGTAATTTAAAGCATAAATCGGCGTCTTCACAATAGGCCGGGACAAAACCGGCATCAAACCCGCCTAGATCCAAGAACGTTTTACGCTCTACCAGAAGACACACGCCGGAGCAATACTCAGCCTGGCGAGCATAATTATAACGTGCCAGCCGGGGATCATCGAATAGGCCTATTAACCCGGCAGAGATATCGGCATACATATAGACACCTGCCTCCTGCAATCGCCCATCCGGATAAATCACTTTCGGGCCGGTTGCGCCAACTGTTGGGTCTTGTTTAATTACATCAACAAGTGACTTTAACCAACCCTCTTTAACCTGGACATCATTGTTCAGGAATACAACATATTTACCCCTGGCGTTTTGAGCGCCTTTATTGCATGATTCAATAAAACCGCAGTTAGTTGTGTTCTTAATATATTTCAGGTTTTTGACCATAGATAAGATCTGTTCCATTTCATAAGAAGAACCATCGTCAACGATAATAACCTCATAATCGGCATTCCCTTCATCCTGTTTAATTGATGCCAGACACTCGATTGTGATTTTTTCGTTGTTATATACAGGGATTACAATTGATATCTCGGGTGAATCAACTATAGGGAATTGTAATTGGGATGCGTATGCAATCAGGCCACCTTTTTTAATATTTATTAGAGCAGGAGATGGAATCTTAAGAGATGATATCCTCGCTGAATTATTCTTCTTAATAATATCGGATAATATTTCATAGTTCCGCCAGTCAGGGTCCTGGTTTTCTGGACCTGCGGGTATCTGCGGCCTGACCAGTGCAGTTTGGCTTGAAATATTGTATTGAGCATCAAGGTTTCTTAACTTGCTGATAAGCTTTTTTATGCCGCCCTGTCTGAGAATTAATATAACCCGCCTGCAAAGCGGAAACATAATGCTGGGACGCTGAAGAACTTCTTTGAATAATGGCCGTACTACTGACAGCGGCCATCTTTTATTTATGCCCAAAAACCCTGATATTCCTCGGTAAAAAAATCTCAATGGAGCTGTGATTCTCCAAGAAAATGAACAATATATTTCATTAATCTTCAAATCGCGTTTCCAGACCGCATTTTCCAGTTGGATGATATGCGCATCTCTTGCTGTGACAGCCTGTTCGAGCTCACTGACATGTGCATCTCTTGTTGTGACAGCCTGTTCGAGCTCACTGACATGTGCATCTCTTGCTGTGACAGCCTGTTCGAGCTCGTTGATCAGGTCATCTTTGGCCTGTATACTATTTTCTAATTGCTGTATTTGAGACTCTTTCGTAATTAAAATATCTGCACTTTCAGCATTCTGCCTGTTCTTTTCCTCAATAACCGTCTCGAGATTAACAATGGAATGTAGAATAATGCGGTTTAAAAAACGGCTGTATCCCGTATTTAATTTGTTGTCATTCTCTTTTAGCCCGCTGAATTTACGGTACATCTCGCCGCCGAATTTATCTCTTGAGAAAGTCTTCTTCGCAAATGCATATCCCTTTTCTCCAAGCTCTTTTATCTTTTCCCTATTTTTGATGAAATACTCAATCCGCTCCGCAAGCTGTACGTAGTTGCCGGGTTCGTACAGAAAACCGTTGTAGCCGTCCTTTATTAGCTCTGCCGTCCCGCCGATATTCGTCCCTATAACCGGCTTTTTCAGCAGCATTGCTTCGGCTGTGACTCTGCCGAATGCCTCGAACCTCGAGCATACCAGGACTACATCTGACTGATTCATGACAGGGTAGGCTTTTTCCTGCCAGCCGAGTATTTTTACATAGTTATGCAAATTTTGGGTCTTAATTATATCGTTCAGTATGTTTAAATCATTATCATTGGTCGGGCCTATTATAAGGAGCTCGGCATCCCTTCCCCTGCGGACCAATTCGCCGACCGCCATTATCGCATCTTTTTGTCCCTTAGATTCAATTACTGAGCCGGCTATGATAAGCCTTATTGCTCCGGCCCTGGAATAGTAATTGACTCCGGCCGATTGGATGGATTCTGAGGAGATATCGAAATGCGCATATATAGGAAATATGTTCTTTTTATCGAATTCGGCGAATAATATGCTCCTCACCGCTTTCGAAGTGGTGCATATTATGTTCGATGACTCGGTAATGATGTCTAGCACGTCACTGAACGGCACAAAAAATTTGAAGTTGTAATCCAATTCGCCGAATTCCCGGGCGAACCAAACATGAGGCCTGCCCAGAACTGTTGCCGCTACCGCCCCCCAGGGGATCACTATGGTATTTGTCATGATGATATCAGGGTTTACTTTGCTTAGTTTTTCTTCAGATAAATGAAGTACATTTAAAAAGCTTCGAGTGAGCCTCTCTTTTATCGTATCCATATCCAACTCTATATTGTCCCAGTCACACCACCATGAGTAGTCGGACATTATAACCGCCGCGCCGGTATCCAGCAGCGCCTCATGCAAGGGCCCTTCATATGGCATAACAACCGTGACCAGCACACCATGGTCCTCTATCAATTCTCTGGTTAGCTCCAGCAGGCTTCTTTCAGCTCCTAGCAAGCTTGCTGAATGAGAGAAAAAGCACACGTTCAGAGACTTGGATTTTTTTATGCATAAAATATTCAGGTAGCTTTTCTCATATCCGAGCATATATGCCTGCCATTTATCGATATTGGCGGGATCGAATTTGTAATAGATTTTTTTATCATCCAGAATGAAATAAATATCAAAATCCAAGCTTAATACTTTATTTAGCAGATCGGCAGGCTGGTAGCCTGCATTAACTATGCATTTCGGATTAAACTCGATGAGGAGTTTAATATTATGGTGGTTTTTCAGGAAAGATTCCATTCCCTCTAATACGTATATATCGTGCCCTTCCGTATCTATTTTAATGATTACATCTTGATCTCCAACATCATTGAGAAAAGGTTCCAAATTCTCAGTTTTTACTTCTATCTTCTTAATCTCCTCCGCAGCAGGATGGCCATGTAACCCGCACTCTGAACAGGAATCAGTTATATAAAATTCTTTTACTCCAGATTGATCTGAAATTGCAAGGTTATATGCTTCAACGTTGGTTAAATTATTGAGTTTTATATTTTCTTTTAGGATCTTGAAGTTTTCAGCGACAGGCTCAAATGAGAGAATACGACAATCTGGATAAGTAACACCTGCCATCAATGTGTAATAGCCGTAATGCGCCCCAACATCAATAAATAGAGCACTGCTACTTAAGGATTTCATTAAGAGCATTACTGAGAAATCTTCGTAGGGACGACCAAAATAACGGTATTTAAGCCGAGGTACGCCACGCATTTGAATTTTGTTCCCGGCAGGTGATATCAGGTCGACTTTATCTAAATTGTAATCATCCTGATATTTACTATCTCTCATTAAATTTTGCCTTATTAATTTATCAATTTACTAAATATTTCATATTGCTTAATGGCAGTTTTCTGCCATGTATTATTCTTAATAATCTCGTAATTGTGCTCGCCCATCTTCTCATAATCTAGCCGGATAGACTTCTTTAACGCCTGCAATAAATCATTTCTGTCATTGGCGCGGTAAATCAGGCCGCCATTTTCATCAATAAGATCCGGGATGCCACCCATATTTGGCGCTATGACAGCTTTCTTATAAGACATCGCCGCTACAACACTTGCACTGCCTAAGATAGCAGTAAACGTAAACAAACATATATCAGCTGCATTCATATAAATTTGGATTTCCTCATCATTAATATATCTCAAAATAGGGATTACATTTTTACTGTGTGTGCATTTACGTAATATCTCTTTCTCCACATGGTCATTATGAGGATGCCCCACAATTATGAGCTTTATATCATCCCGGTTCATTTCAGCCTGAAATAGTTCCCAAGCATCGATCAATTGGT
This sequence comes from Dehalococcoidia bacterium, assembly GCA_049513695.1. GTDB lineage: Bacteria > Chloroflexota > Dehalococcoidia > GIF9 > UBA5629 > UBA1162. The sequence continues at coordinate 7,157 of JBEKVW010000059.1, forward strand.
CTATGCCTTTATATGGGCGTATCTTCCCAAATGAAATAAAAACTATATCTTTCAACCCCAGGTTTAAATACCTTCGTGCCTCAATTTTAGCTATTGTATTCTGGTATAAATCGATATAATTTCCGCGTGGAATAACTTTAATTTTTGATTTATTTATTATTGTCCTATATTTTAGAGATATCTCATTTTTGATCGATTGACTTTGAACAATATATTCATCGCAGAACAAACAAATTAGATTGTTGAAAAATAACTCTAACCCCGGATAGTTTGATTCATGACTTACCGCATTGTGTATGGTCCACACAATTCTGATATTTTTTAATTTAGCGTATGCCAAATCGAGTAGAAATAAAACTGATTTTACTATTGTCCTTAGAGCGGTATACGATAGTAGATAAAACTGAATCCAATGTAGATTTACGATGTCAGGCTTCCTTTTTCCTCCTCTCCAACTTCTGTATATTGGGAATAGATTAATTAAATCATTATATTCATCTATGGAAACACCCAGCTTAGTTAATTCAAATACTAATGGAGGCTGATAAGTATTTCCGTCGTTGCAGGGAAGAATAAGTATTCTCATGAAATTGATTTTACCTTATATCGCCCATACTATGATTGACTGCAGCCCGTGTTCAAAGGTGGTGAGGCATCGGTCTATTGACCAGGAAATCACTGGCCCATCAGCGATAGGTACTGATTGATTACCCTTTCATTTTCACCAACCGATATGATTTTTCCACCTTCCAGCAGCATGGTCCGCGTGCAGATTGCCTTAACCACTTCAAGGGCATGCGATACGAAGACAATGGTCTTCCCTTGCTCTCTAAAATCCCTTATCTTAAGCATGCATTTTTTCTTGAAGGCTTCGTCGCCCACAGAAAGCACTTCATCCACCAGCATGATATCCGGGTCGGTGTGTACGGCCGTGGAAAAGGCCAGCCGCAGGTACATGCCGGATGAAAAACTTTTTAATTTCATATCCTCAAACCGTTTTAATTCGGCGAATTCAAGTATTTCATCATATATCCTACCGGTTTCTCTCCGGTTCATGCCCAGTATGGATGAGTAAATATAGATGTTTTCGGCAGCCGTGAGTTCCGGCTGGAAACCCACTCCAAGCTCCAGGAACGATGCAACCTTTCCATCAATTGTCACCAAGCCGCCATCCGGATAAAGCACCCTTGCCAGTATCCCCAGCAGTGTGGATTTACCCGAGCCGTTCCTGCCAATAATGCCGAAGGTCTCACCCCGCTGCAACTCGAAGTTAACGTCTCTCAATGCCCAGAATTCCTCATAAGTCATCTGCCGTTTAACCAGGCCGATAGCGTTCTGAAAAAGCGTGGTCCTTTTGCTATGCGGTATTTTAAACCGTTTGGATATATTTTTGACAACTATAGCGCTCATCACATCTCCTCGGCGAAACGGCGCTGCAGCCGGTTAAATATGAATGAGCCAATTAAAAAAGAAGCTATTGAAGCTATGCATACAATGGAAAGACTGTACAGGGTTGGAATTTGACCGTATATCATCAGGTTGCGGTTAATAATTATAAACTCAGTGATTGGATTGAGTAAATAAACAGGCATAGCGCCTTTTATGGTGCTCATGGGGTAGAAAATTGGTGAGAGGAAAAAGAGGATAGTGACCAGAACCTCCCAGATCTGGTTGACATCTCGGAAATATACATACAGCGCGGCTAAAAAGAGGCTTGCCCCATAAACAAACCAGAAATATATGAGGAAGACCAGCGGGAACAGCAGGATGGTTGCAGGAAGGCTGCCGGAAACGGAGAACAGAATGGGTATGATGATGACAAGCTCGAACAGCGAACTGATCAGGTTGGATAGTGTATTGCTGAGCACGAGTATCATACGCGGTATATATACTTTGGTTACCAGGCTGCCTTTGCCCACCACTGCATATACGGCTGCCGTGGTACTAATGGCAAAGAAGCGCCAAGACATCAGCCCAACCAGCAGGTATGCGGCAAAATTTGGCTCCTGCGAGTAAAGGTAGCGGAAGACAAAGTAAAGCACAAGGGCTAGCAACAACGGGCTGAGCAGTGACCAGAGAAAGCCCAGTCCCGTATTCTGGTACCTGTTCTTCAACTCAACGACCGTCAGGTTTCTGATAAGCTCGCGGTATCTCCAGATTTCAACCATTGCCCTGCTTAAACCTCCTCGCAGAGGGGCCCAGCATTAATCCTGTCTTCCCCAGGAATAGCCCGGCATACTTTACCCCTTCATATAATACTGAGTACGGCAACCATTTCCAGCAGCGGTTTTCTTTTAGAAATCGCAATTCGGTCCACAGATAATCCGCCATGCGTCCAAACAAACTCTTTTTAGTCCCCGACAGCCGGGATACGCCCTGCTTAAGGGAAAGCCCGTAATCAAGCGATTTCTCAAATGCTCCTTTAATCCCATAGTTATGCGCGTGATATGCCGGCGCATCAGGCTCATAGATTATAATGTACCCGTCTGCCAAAAGTCGTATGGCAATCTCCTTGTCCTCGGCCATCACAATATCCTCTTTAAATTTGTATTTGAGCAAGATGTCCTTACGATAGGCCGAATTAACATCTGATATAAAAACGTTGTCATGATAGTAATCAGCAGCCCCTGATTTTACCACTAACCTGAACTCAGGAAAATTATAGTAGTAGAAAAACTTCTCCGGCGGCTTGGTATTCTCCCACGGTATCTGCCTGCCCACCACCATGGCAACCTGAGGGTCTGTGAAATTGCCTATTAGCTTCTGGAGCCAGCCGTTGTTTATGGGAAGGGCATCCTGCGTTATATAGACCAGGTAACGGCCTTCCGCCATATCAGCCCCAAGGTTGCGCGTCTTGCTGTGGTGGAATTCCTCCGACTTGATCTCCACCAGTTTAAGCGGGTATTTGCGGGCCGCCTCCAGAGTGCCGTCGGTGGAGCCGGAATCGATTACTGTGACATCGTAGCTGCCGCTGTACTGCTGTGAATAGATGCGATCTAGCAGTCGGGGGAAGTTGTCGCCCCCGTTCTTGGTAACGATGATAATGTTGGCGTCCACCTGCGTCATGGCTGCTTTCCTGCAGAAAAGAACTGCTTACCTGCCAGGCGGCGCAGCCGCTTTTCCTCGGCCAGGCTCCCTTTAAAGGTGGCGATGACGCCCAGCTTGTAGAGCTCGGCATCGCTGCGCTGTCGTTTTTTTTGTACGGCACGCCGTTTAGGCAGCATTTTACCTAGGTTCAGTGCGAAATCGAAATAGGCCCGGCAGATAGCCCCCGCAGCCCGGTAGTTGCCGTTGACCAGGTAAGCGGACAGGCGGTAAAAATTGAAGCAGGCGCCGATCAACTTGCTGCGGATAAGGTTCCAGCCGTCCAGATTTTTCACCATGTTATACAGACGGTTGCGCGTACTCAGGTATACCTTGGTGGGGTCGGCATTGCTGCGGCTGCCGAAGGTGCCGCTCTCCCTGTGGTACATAATGGCTGAGGGCACATAGGCAACCTTATAGCCGTAAAGCCAGGCCCTCCAGCCCAGGTCGTGCTCCTCACAGGCGGCGAAATAGTCCTCGTCGAAACCCCCGGCCTCCAGGAAAAAATTCTTCCTGACCAGCACCCCTGCGCCGGAGCCGAAGCCCGTGTAGCCGGGCTGATCATAAACCGAGCCATCTTTATCGCCGTAGCCGCGATAAAACCCACCGCCGATGATGGTGATCTTGCCGCCGGCCGTATTGATAGTGTCCCTGCGGTCGTAGTAGAGCATTTTACAGGCGCAAGAGACGACGTCTTTATCGGCCAACGCTGGCCCGACCAGCTCTTTGAGCCAGTAGCGGCTGACCTCGGTATCGTTGTTGAGGAATACCAGGTATTCACCAGAGGCCTCCTCGGCCCCCCGGTTATTGGGCCTGCAGAAGCCGTAATTCTTATCCAGTGTAATTACGTTTACCTGCGGGAACTCTCCTGTCACGAAATGCAAAGAATCGTCCGAGGAAGCGTTATCAACCAGGATGATTTCCAGCTTTTCACGGGGATAATCTAGCGCTTCGAGGGATCCCAGACATACGGGAAGGAATTGCCTGCCGTTATAATTTACGATGATGATGCTAATGCCGGGGAGATCGGCGTCCGATGCAACCGGGCCAGCCCATTTAGTCATGGCGCAGACCCCTGAAGCGGAAGCGTACTATGCCGAAAAGCTGGCCCCATTCCAGGTTCCAGGTCAGACTGCGCAGCAGGGTAAAGTCCGATACGCGGCGCAGGGATTGATAAGACTTCCTCAATTGACCGATGTATTTGCGCTCCTTGAAGGCGGCCTCGTACGCGCCAAGCTTGGAGCGCGGGTAGGGCCATCCCTTAATGAAGCAGTAAGCTAGCACCATGGCCTCGATCAGCAGAAGGAGAGGTGAAATCAGCAGCAGTGTATACCATTTCAGCGTGGAGAACACAAGATAAATGCGGTTTTTTTCCAGGTGGAAAAACTTGTCCGGCGTCATGTTTAGCCTGTAGCGGTGATAGATGACAGACTGAGGCAGGCAATACATTTCATAGCCCAGCATGGTCAGTAACCATGAGATTATCACATCATCATTGTACATGAAGCAATATCCGGGCGCACCGCCCATACGGTTGAAAAGGTCCTTTTTGATGAGGAAGGAACATCCGCTGATGCCGCTGACTTTGAAGGGGGGTTCACCGGGGACATCCGTGCTGTGTAGCATGCGGCAAAAGCCCAGCCCCGACACGTGGATATTCAGGCCACTGCAGTTGACCTTATCGCGCTGGTCCATTATCAGGACCTTGGGGCAGACCGCTCCCACCTGCGGCCGTGCATCTATGAAATCCACCATAGCCGCCAGCCAGCCGGGCATCACCTCCGTATCCATATTAACTGGGGCAATATACTCGCCTTTAGCCACGGCCAGGCCGCTGTTGATGCCGCCGGCGTAGCCCAGATTAACCTGATTGGAAATATAGACCAGGCCGGGAAAATGACGGCGTGCATACTCAAGGCTGCCGTCAGTGGATGCGTTATCGACGAATATTACTTCGAAGTCGCTAAAGTCCTGCTTCAAGATGGACGTCAGACAGGCATCAAGATATTGCAGGCCGTTGTAGTTTACCACCACTACGGAGACCTTCATGGACATAGAAACATAATATAAATCATGCAGGAGTGATATGCAAACATGATGAAGGTGGTTTATACAGTGACGCCGGTCCCTGTTATAAACGGTAAACACGACACGTTTCCATTGTGTAAACTAGAACATGTGTACTAATATTAATCTATCATGGTGGAGCTGTTGAAGTTTGCGCTTGAACGTCAGATGTATGATGCCGCAGCCTATGCCATCGTATACGGGCTGGTCAAGGTGAAAAAACATGGTAAGAAAGCGAGAAGGAAAGGAAGTAAAGCGCGGGTTCTACGGTCCCGCCCTGGATGAGACCGCCGGGCTGATGCTGGAGGAGGCAGTCGGTGTGGACGGCCTCGACCAGGAGATCGCCGTGTTGCGACTCAAGCTTCGTGACCTGATCAGGGATGAGCCGGAGAAGTGCGAGCTGCACCTTAAGACGGCCAATACCATCGCCAACCTGGTCAAGATCCGCTACAGCATCTCCAAAGAACAGAAAAAATGCCTCAAGGAAGCCATTACCAGGGTCCTGACCGAGTTGGCCATTCCCCTGGGCGTGAAAGCTTTCATCAAATAATCCCCTCCAGGGAAGCACTAAACTCAAACACTAAATTCAAAATTCCAGGCGGACTGTTCTACTTTTAATAAATCATGCATTTACGGCCCTATCAGCTCGTAATAGCACGTGCGGTGCTGGACAGTATAGAGAATAGCCGCGGGCTTACTTTTTCTGTAGAAATAGCCCGTCAGGGCGGAAAAAACGAGCTTTCCGCACATATCGAGGTCCTGCTGCTCACCATGTTTATGGCCGGGGGTGGGAGCGCAGTGAAATGCTCGCCCACTTTCAAGCCCCAGACCGTCATATCCATGATGCGGCTTAAGCAGAGGCTGGACGATTTCGGCTTCGATGGTCTTTGGACCACCGAGATGGGCTATATCATCAGGTTGGGCGCCGCACGTCAGATATTTCTTTCGGCTGAGGAGTCGTCTTCCGTGGTGGGCCATACGGCGGATATCCTGTTGGAGATCGACGAGTCGCAGGATGTGAACAAAGATAAATATACCAAGGAGTTCCGTCCCATGGCCTCATCCACCAATGCCACAACGGTACACTACGGCACTACCTGGGACGACGGCACGCTGCTTGAGCAGACCAAACTGTCCAATATCGAGCTTGAGAAAATGGACGGCATCAAGCGGCATTTCCGTTTCGACTGGCAGGATGTGGCCAGGCACAACCCCGGCTACCTAGATTTCGTCGAA
>JBEKVW010000060.1:0-13247 GCA_049513695.1 Dehalococcoidia bacterium
ATTGGCTATTGTACTTGAAACTTCTTTAAATCTGCCGCTGTTCGGCAAGGGCAAGGTGAGGGATACTTACCAGGTCGGTGATAAGCTACTTATCGTCGCCACCGACCGGATATCGGCCTTCGATGTCGTGCTGCCCACCGGCATACCGGATAAGGGCATCGTGCTAAACCAGATATCCGCTTTCTGGTTCGCTAAAACTTTCCATTTGACGCCAAACCACATGATCGAATCTGTGGAAAGCCGCAGAGCCCTGCTGAAATATGCGCCGGGCAAAAGGCCGCTGCCCGATTATCTTTTCGGCCGCTCCATGGTAACCTTAAAAGCCGAACGGATACCTGTAGAGTGCGTGGTGCGCGGTTATATCAGCGGCTCGGCATGGACCGAATATAAAAAATCGGGAACGATCAGTAAAAAGAAAGCGCCGGCCAAACTAAAAGAAAGCCAGGAGCTGCCGGAACCCATTTTTACGCCCACTACCAAAGCCGAAGCCGGCCATGATCAACCCTTGAGCCAGAAGGCCCTGGACAACCTCGTTGGGAGTGAGACTGCGCGTGCTTTAGAAGAAAAGAGCATACTGCTTTACACATTTGCCCGCAATTATGCCATCCAACGAGATATCATCATTGCCGATACCAAGTTCGAATTCGGCTATCACGACCGCGATCTAATTCTGATCGACGAAATGCTTACCCCTGATTCCAGCCGGTTCTGGGATGCCAGTGAATACAGGCCCGGATATTCGCAGCCAAGCTATGATAAACAATTTGTACGTGACTGGCTGATTGCATCGCGTTGGAATATGAAGAAGCCCGCGCCGGAGCTGCCGTCGGATATCGTTGAAGCAACCGCAGAGCGTTACCGGGATGCTTATATGCTCCTGACAGGGAGGAAGCTCAAAAATGTTTTTAGCTAAAGTATATGTAACGCTAAAACCGACGGTAAACGATCCACAGGGCCTGACCATCAAGGGCGCGCTTCATACACTGGGCTTCGAAGCAGTTCAGGAAGTACGGGCAGGTAAATACCTGGAAATCAAAGTTGAAGGAAACAATATGCAAAAGGCCAGCAGCCAGGTACAGGATATGTGCATCAAACTTCTGGCTAATCCCGTCATTGAGAAGTTCCGGTTCGAGTTGGAAGAGATCAAGTCCCCCTGACAGCCGCTATTTCGGTACAGTGTATTTGATTTTCAATACCATGCCGTCCAGGCATATCAGGTCGGCTTTAGAATCCCAGTTGGTCGAGGTAAAGAACTGAGACCTGAACTGGCACCTGGCCGCCCCTTTGGTCAGCAACTGCTGGATAACGTTATTACCGCCGTTATCTTGCGTTACATCTATCGTGAGAAGCGTACCCGCAAGATTCGTAAGTTTAACGGAGCTTACCAGAGGGACAGTTGATTCGTAATCAACCCTCCCGATATCCCCGGATGAGCCGTATTGCACTTGATAGAACTCTAATGCCCCCATATTGCCCCAGTTGGATTTGCTGTAAGTTGGGGACCCGATAACCGTGTAGTTGCTTAGCTCCAGGATGGCTTGGCTGACTACCGCCGATCTGGGCAATGATGTTATATCAAAACTGAGGAAGGCCCTGCTGGCAAAATTGGCATCCGTGTCGCCGGCGCAGGCCAAGTTAGATTTCATATAGGTGACGGTACTCTTGACCAGCGAACCGCTTTCACTTGAGACCACATTCAGGGTCGCTGTTTGCTCCGGTTGCGATTGAGAGGGTAAATCCTGGCTGTAATCTGCCCCGCCGTAATTGCCGCCCGGTTCATCCACGGTCTTGTTATCGTTCTGTACCGGCTTATCCGTATAGACGATAATACAGCCGGTCATTGTGATACAAATTGCCAGCAATACGAAAATTATCTTATGCATAGTATTAGCTCCATTTCATTACGATTTCATCCAGGTTGGTCCGCGATCTTGTCCCTGAACCATACCTCAATTATGAATAACGGGAAAAGGTCGGATTGGTTTAGACGGCATACCGGGACCGGCGCTATTAGGGCAGTACGTAGCCTACTATCAAAGTGGGGTTGCCTGCACTTATATCAATAAAATTGCCGGCATCTCCGCTGGGCTGGCTCAGTTTCTGGTTGGTAGTGCTGGATAGATTCCAGTAATTGTAGTGATAATATTTTTCGAACTGCATGCGCACCTGAAACCGGCTGTTCTGAGAATCGATTTGCCTCTGAACCCCGCTGACAAAATCTACCGAAGTAAAGGGCGCAGCAGGCATTTGCGTAATCTGGGAATTGGTGCCCCAGCGGAAGATATAGCCCGCAGGAACAAAGGTCAACTGGTTCAGCTCATTGACTGTAAGGCCGTATTTGAGGTTATATATAAAAAGGTCGCCCTGCCAGGGGAAGGGATAGTTATATATTAACGACCTGGAAAGGTCGAGCTGTACCGATTTAACGATAGCATTATATGGTATCGACGAGATATCAAAGCTGAGGAACCCCTGCATCTGCGCCTGGTTTCTGTCCTCACCTACCAGCACCTGGCCGTAGTTGACTGCCCCGCTGTTTATCCCTATTGTGCCGCCTTCAGAAGGTACGGAGTACAGCAACACTTTTTGAAGCGGAATGGGGGTAACATTTACCTGGGTGGCAGCCGTGGTTATACCTGCGTCGTTGGTGGCATATAGAGTGTACGTGGTATTCTGCAGGGGTTGAACGGACCTGCTGCCACTATAGGCAACATTGCCTACGTCAGGATCAATCCTGACGGTGCCATCACCGGAAACGTCCCAGCTTAAAGTAGACCAATCTCCTTCGGTAATCGTGGATGGGGAGGTTGTGAAAACTTTGATTGACATCGTGGCAGGCCCACCCCGGGCCAACACTATAACATCGGTCCCGATTTCCTTTGACCAGTTGCCGTAGTTATCCTGAACGCTAAACCATACTGTATGAGCACCGGCGGACAGGGTAGATATGTCAAATGTGGCCTGCTTGCTTATATCGCCGTTGATGCTTGACCGCCAGTTGTAACCTATAATCTGCCCGGTCGTTGAAATGCCGTGTCCCGTGAATTTTACAATATCCCCGTCATATACCTGAGAAGGGGAAACAGAATCGATAATGGCCACAGGAGGGATTTTCGTATCAACAACCGGCCTGGCGCATCCCACAAATAATGCTGCAAGAATCAGCATGGCTATAGCCACGTATTTCAAATCTGTGCCTCCTCTAACAACATGTTAATCACAATCTAACATTGTATTTAAAGCTTGTCAATAGATTTATTTTCCCATCTTCGCCCTGACATGATGCATTACCCTGGTCATGGTCTCGCCTGCTTTAGCTTCTATATGAACGGCTGCGGTCGAATCCATAGGGGTGGCGCCTATATTAATTATCACTATCCCGGCCCCGGCGTCGCGTGCATACAGCGGTATATAGGCGGCGGGATAAACGACAAGTGTAGAGCCTATCACAATGCAAAGGTCGCACTGATTGGCCCGTTTGGCGGCCTCGTGCAATACGATCTCGGGTAGAGCTTCGCCGAAAAAGACGGCGTCGGGCTTCAACATGCCTTTGCAGAACTCACACTCGGGTATTTCTTCTGTATCCAGGCGAGCAATAATCTCGGCCATAGGAAACCGCTTATGACAGTTCAGACATCGCACGTACTGTACGTTGCCGTGCAGCTCAAAAACAATCTCGGGACTGTTCCCCGCTACCTGGTGAAGATTATCGATATTTTGTGTTACAACACAATCCAGCTTGCCCAGCTTCTCCAACTCGGCAATTGCGTAGTGTGCAGCATTTGGTTTGGCATCCTTGACCATGCCACCTGCGGCCACTGTCTTCCAGTGCATCTTCCTGACTTCCGGTTTGGCCACGAACCTCTGTATGGTAAAGTCCTCAGGGTCGACCTTGGTCCAGATGCCATCCTTTCCCCTGAAATCGGGTATCCCCGACTCGGTGCTGATGCCCGCACCTGTAAAAACGATGGTGCGCCGGGCATTGACAATCAACTCGGCTATCCGTTCTGCCTTGTTTTCAATATCGTTATCATTCATTTAAAGCGTCCTTTATCCGATTGCCCTGACGGCAATAATAAATTATACACGGTTTAAATACGTCTGTTATATTATAGTTATAGTAAGAAGGACAATGGTAAATATAGCTGCCTATTTAAGGCAAAATCTCAAAACGCACTACATTGGCAAGAGGCTTCATTATTTCGAGGTTATCGGGTCCACCATGGATATCGCCAGGGACCTGGCGGAAAAGCATGCTCCGGAAGGGACCGCCGTCATAGCCGGAAAACAAAATGTCGGCCGCGGCAGGCTGGGCAGGTCCTGGCTGTCCCCTGTGGGAGGGCTGGCGACTTCGATCGTCCTGCGTCCTCCCGTAAAAAAAATACGGCTGATACCCGCAATCACCTCCCTGGCAGTTATCCATGCCCTCCACAATATGGGCCTTAAAGCGGATATTAAATGGCCCAACGACGTTCTTATAGGCGGGAAAAAAGTCTGCGGCATATTGATCGAAAACGGCTTCAGCGAGGCCGACCTTAGATATATGGTGATCGGCATTGGCATAAACGTCAATTTCGACACCTACGCCTTTCAGGAAATAACCGATATAGCCACCAGCCTTTCAATGGAGACAGGGAAAGACGTGCCTGTGGAAGAGGTTGCGCTGCAGCTTTATACCGAGCTTGAAAAGCTGTATGCAAAAATTGGAGAGGAGGACGCCGTTATCAGGGAGTGGGCCTGCCATATGGAGACACTGGGCAAACGCGTCAGGGTAAGCCTTGGCAGCCGGACAATCGAAGGCACAGCACTCGACGTGAACGGCTCCGGCAACCTGCTGTTGCGCCTCGACGACGGTTCAGTTCAGGAGATAACAGCCGGAGATGTAACCCACGTGAGAGATCAAAAACATTAAAAAAGGCGGGTTGCTAATAACCCGCCTTCAATATTCGAAATACCTTACCCAAGACTATTTTTTCTGGTCTCCGTGCGCTCTGTCCAGCATGGGCATGATAAGATCCATGGGCAGAGGGAATACTATAGTATTGGTTTTCTCAGTTGAAATTGTAACCAGGGTCTGCAGGTAGCGCAACTGCATGGCCGCCGGGTATAACGACATAATTTTAGCGGCTTCGGACAGCTTTTCGGCCGCCTGGGCTTCACCGTCGGCATGGACGATCTTGGCCCGGCGTTCCCTCTCCGCCTCCGCCTGTGCAGCCATAGCTCTCTGCATTGTCTCAGGAAGCTGGACATCCCTTACTTCTACCATGCTCACCTTGATACCCCAGGGCTCGGTGCCTTCATCGATAAGCACCTGCAGTTTCTCATTTACCTTATCCCTGTGGCCCAGCAAGTCTTCAAGGGTGCTCTGGCCTACCACGTTGCGCAGGGTAGTCTGGCAGAGCAGCGACGTGGCCCGTATATATTGCTCGACATTCAGTATCGCCGATTCCGGCTTCATAACGCGGAAATAAACTACTGCGTCCACTTTGACGGTAACCGTATCCATGGTGATACATTCCTGCTGCGGCACGTCCATGGTCACCACACGCAGTTCCACTTTCACCATGCGCTCTATGAACGGGATAAGCAGGATGAGGCCCGGACCCCTGACGCCCACATATCTGCCCAGGCGGAAGACCACACCCCTCTCGTACTCATTGACAATTCTGACCGCTGCCAGGATTATGATAAAAAGGAAAATCGCCAGAACTATAATCACTACCATGTTTCACCTCTCATATCTTTTTACTCACGTATAGCTTAAGGTTATCCACCTTTTGAATGACTAACTCTTCTCCCGGCTTGGCGGTCCCGCTGTCCAATTCCGCCGTCCATAGCTCACCTTCTACCAACACCATGCCTTTGGGTGCCAGTGGCGTTTTCACGATTGCGGTCTGCCCGATCATCCCTTCATGGCCGGTGGTCACCTTCCGCCTCTGGCCCCTTATAGCCGCCCAGACCAGAAGGCCGACAAATATAGCCATAACTATGGCAACCACAGCAATAAGTCCTGTATTAAATTCCATGGAAACGTCGCTTCCGCTGAAAAGAATCAGCGAGCCGAATATGAGACAGATGATTCCACCCGAAGTCAGTATACCATAGGCATGTACAAAAATCTCAGTTGTAAACAGTCCGAAGGCCAGGATGATAAGCAGCACCCCCGCCCAGTAGGCATTCAATACGCCCAGGGAATAAAAGGCCAAAAATAGGCAAAGTCCCCCCACCACCCCAGGGAAGATCAGTCCGGGATTGGAAATCTCTGTAATCAAACCGATAGAGGCCAGCGTCAATAATATATAAGCTAAATTAGGATTGCTTATCATGAGCAGGAATTTTTCCAGCCCCGTCATATCGTCGTAAGTTAATGCGGCGCCGCTGGTATTTATAGTAACCTGCCGCCCGTCTGATAGGGTAACCTGCCTGCCGTCTATCTGTTTTAGCAGGCTTTGAAGATCATCGGCTGTAAAGTCCACCAGCTTCAGATCCACGGCTTCGCTGGCTGTATAAGACTTGCTCTCCCGCACCGTCACTTCCATGAGGGACGGATCGCGCCCGCGCTTCTCCGCTATGCTCTTAATCCAGGCGGATGTATATTCCGTAGCTTTCTGCTCCTCGACATCCGATAGATTTTGTCCCTGGGCGCTTACGGGGTGTGCTGCGCCGATGCTGGTGGCAGGCGCCATGGCTGTGACATGAGCGGATAAGGTTATAAAGGTGCCCGCCGATGCAGCCCAGGCTCCCTGGGGAGCTACGTAAACCACGACCGGTACTCGGGCATTGAGGATGCGCGTAACAATAGTTTGAGTCGATTCAAGCAGGCCCCCGGGTGTATCCAGCTCTATAATGCAGGCGGTGCTGCCGCTGTCCTCAGCTCCGCTTATGCCCCTGTTGATATAGTCTGCTACCACCGGCACAACAGTGCCTTTGACGGTGAGGACGCGGACATCACCCCCGTCGGCATGGGCACTACCTCCGCTTACCGAAAGAGCCAGACCAAGCAGGAAAATGCCGATGTAAAAAAACCTGAAGACCCGTTTGGACATTGCTCCTATATTGTATAACAGAAAAGCGGCAGCCCATAGCGGGCATGCGCTTTTTTCGTAGTGTAATTGTAGCTATGTTACTATTAGTGTAGAATAATCCGGCTCTAAGGGGATTTAAATCAAGATGGAAACACAAAAATGTAAAGGGGCACGCGATCTTCTCCCCCAGGATATGGAAAAGTTCCGCCAGGTGGAAGAGGCCTTCCTCAACTCATGCCTTAACTGGGGCTACCGCGAGATCAAGACCCCTACCCTGGAATACATACACCTGTTCACCCAGGCGGGCACCCTCACGCCGGCTATGCTCGGTCGCGTCTATTCATTCCTGGATTGGGACGGCTGGGGCGGAGAGCGTGTAGTGCTGCGTCCCGACGGCACCATCCCCGCTGTGCGTCTCTATAACGAAAATATGGCCGGCCAGAAGATCAGCCGCCTCTGCTATATCACCAATATCTTCGCCTTTGAGGAAACGGGCAAGGAGAACAGGGAAAAATGGCAGTGCGGGGTGGAATTATTGGGCGATTCGAATCCAACTTCCGACGCTGAGATCATCGCCCTGGCCATGGAGATAGTTAAATCGCTGGGTATATCCCGGGTTGAGCTGAAGCTGTCGCACGCCGGCATACTTAAAGCCCTTATAGAGGAGCTGAAGCTGAGCGCTGAGGCCAAGGAAGCCCTGCTGGACGAGATCCTGGACGGCAACTGGCAGGCCCTGGCCGGAGTTAAAAGCGGCAACAAAGATATTGCAGCGGCCGTAGCCACTTTGATGAAGCTGAAGGGCAAGTCCAGCAGTTTTCTGGCCAACCTTAAATCCCTGCCTTCTATTTCACGCAACCTGAAAAATGAGATAGATAAGTTCGCTTCCGTCAGCGGACTGCTGGATAATTTGGGCTATAGCTACTCAATCGATTTCACATCCATAAAGGGGTTTGAATACTATACCGGCCTGTGCTTTAAGATAATTTCAGGCAATAAGAAGATTTGCAGCGGCGGAAGGTATGACAACCTGGTCGGCCTGGTGGGAGGCAAAAAGACCCCTGCCTGCGGGTTTGCCTTCTTTCTCGATGAGCTTGTGCAACTTGTAAAGCCCTGGTCCCGGCAGAAAGCCGATAAGACCGTTGTCATCCGGGCAAAAGATGAAACACCTGCGGCGATAAAGGCGTCATTTGAACTGGCGGGCGCCCTGCGCCGTGCCGGGCTGGTAGCTGAATTCGCCTTCTGCGGCAGCCAGACGGCGGCCCGCTGGAAGGTTACTGTTCAGGACAAATCGGGGGCCTTCATTATCCAGGACCAGGGCAAAAACGTTCAAAAGAAGGTCAAATCGGCAAATGATGTCATCAATATCATCGGGGGCTTCGGCAAAGTTGGCAAATAGAGCCGGAGCTATAACCAGGCTGGCCCTGCCGAAAGGCGGGATGCTGGCCGGCACTGCCGAACTCCTTGAAGAGGTCGGTTTGGGATTTGACGACTACAACTCGAAGACTCGCATTTACCGCATGTCTTCCCAAACCATGCCGTCGCTTTCCGCCAAGATGCTTAATGAAAGGGATATCCCGGTTCAGGTAGCCATCGGAAACTATGATTTCGGCATTTGCACTACCGACTGGCTGCAGGAACTTCAGGCCAGATACCCCGCCAGCCGGGTTTTTAAAATAGCCGACCTGGGCTTTGAGGAATCGGGCATCTTCCTGGCCGCTTCGGCCGCCTCCAGAATCTCACGCCGAGACCTGTCAAAAAGCGGGGTTATGTGGCGCATTGTAACCGAGTATCCCGCACTGGCCGAAGCCGCTGCCTATAAAATGAGGCTTAAAAAGTTCCGTATTTACCCGCTGTGGGGCTCAGCCGAAGCTTATCCGCCGGAAAATGCCGAGCTGGCTGTCCTGCGCGCCGGCGATGAAAATGCCCTGCGATCACTAAACCTCACGCCTGTAAGCAAGCTGTGCGACAGCAATGCCTGCATAATAGCCAACAGCGACAGCCTGCAGAAAGGAAACTTCAGCGACCTGCTAGCGCGCCTGACTTCGGGCTTTAAAATGAAGGGAAAGCTCCGACAACAGCGGGAAGCCGCTAAGCCGGCTATACGCAACGATATTGGGGTTAGAGTCAAAAACGGTAACATCTGGCTGGCCCTGGCCGACGGCCACCAGCAGGTACACACAGCCGCTTTCCTAGAAAAAACGGGAATCAAGATGGAAGGCTATTCCAGAGACAGCCTGCGCCGCAGGCCTTCCAGCGACCTCGACGGGGTAAACTTTAAAGTTATACGTCCACAGGATATGCCGCAGCAGGTAGCCAACGGCAATTTCGACCTGGCCATAACCGGGCGTGACTGGCTGCTCGACCACCTCTATCAATTTCCCTCGAGCCCGGTCGCGGAGCTGGCGAACCTTGGCTTCGGCTGGGTCAGGGTCGTAGCAGTTGTCTGCGAAAATGTGCCTGCCGATTCCATGGAGGACCTTAAGAGGATAATTGAAAGGGGTAAAATGACACCTTTGCGCATAGCTACCGAATATGTCAACATAGCGGATAAATACCTGCGTGACAAGCACGTGGGGCGCTACCGTGTTATACCCACCTGGGGAGCCACGGAGGTCTATCTGCCCGAGGATGCCGATATGCTTATTGAGAATACCGAGACCGGGCAAACGCTTGCCAAGCACAAGCTTAAAATAATAGATACGCTTTTCGAGTCGACAGCCTGCCTTATCGGCAACAAGCAAAGCCTTGCCCAGCCTGGCAAGAAGGCTAAAATAGCCAGGCTGGTAAAGATCTTGCGGGAGGCCGCGGAAAAGAGATGAAAACAATCAAAGGTTTTGAACAGGCCAGGAAGCTGCTGGAGCGCTCACTTCCCTACGGTGTGTCCGCGGAAGACAGTAAAATTGAAGCCTCCGTTAAAGAGATCATCGAGAAGGTGCAGAAGGAGGGCGACAAAGCGCTCCTGGCATATACGCTGCGCTTCGACGGAGCAAAGTTGAAATCGCTGGAAGTGACCGCCCGGGAGAGGGCAACTGCCAGATTGGAGGGCGTTGATCCTTATCTCTTAAACGCTCTGGGCTTTGCAGCCGACCGCATAACTAAATTCCACAAGTCCTGCATGCAGAGATACGGCCAGGGTTTCTTCAAGGACGGCCTTGGACAACAGGTGCTTCCACTAGACCGCGTGGGTATCTACGTGCCTGGCGGCACAGCAGCCTACCCCTCGACCGTGTTGATGACGGCCATACCCGCCCGGGTGGCGGGAGTGCGTGAGATCATCATGGTAACTCCCTGCGGCAAAGACGGCAAAGTGCCTGCCAACACGCTGGCGGCAGCCGATATGGCCGGCGTTGATAGGATTTTCAAAATAGGGGGCGCACAGGCGGTGGCCGCACTGGCTTTCGGCACCAGGTCCGTTCCACGTGTGGACAAGATATGCGGCCCGGGCAATATATATGTTATGACGGCCAAAAAACTTGTATATGGAGTGGTGGATATCGACGCGCTTCAGGGCCCGAGCGAGGTTGTGGTGATAGCCGACAGTTCGGCTGACGCCTCGTTCTGCGCGGCCGATTTGATAGCGCAGTCGGAACATGACTCCATGGCCAGCTCCGTGTTCATCACCAACTCGGAATTGCTGGCAACCAAGGTGGAGGCCGAGATCAAGAAACAGCTGGCGAAATTGAAACGCAGCGCCATTGCCGCCACGGCCCTTAACGCCAACGGCAAGGTAGTGATAGTGAAAACCCTGGGCGAGGCGGTCGAGCTTGCCAACCTGTACGCCCCGGAGCATTTATCGCTGATGGTTAAAAACCCGGCGAAATACCTGCGCCGGCTCAAGAATGCTGGTTGTATCTGCGCCGGTCAGTATTCTCCGGTTGTCCTGGGTGACTATGTGGCGGGACCCAGCCATGCCCTGCCCACCGGCGGCAGCGCCCGTTTCAGTTCGCCCCTGGTCGTGCAGGATTTCCTCAAGATCAGCAGCGTTATAGCACTGAATGATACTGAATTTGAAAAGCTGGGACCGCCGGCCTTGCTGCTGGCTGAAAACGAGGGCTTGACGGGACACGCCAATGCCATCAAGATCAGATTAAATAAGAAGAAAAAAGATGCTAAATAGGAAAGACGTCGAAAATATGATACGCTCCAGCCTGAAGGCCATGGGGGCCTATACACCGGTGGACCCGGCCGAGGTGCTGACGCAGCGATCGGAAGTGTCTGCCCAACAGACCCTCAAGCTGGACGGCAATGAAAACCCCTACGGATGCTCGCCTCGCGTCCAGAAAGCCCTGGCCAAATACAGGGAGTACAACCGCTATCCTGACCCCGACCAGCGTGAGGTACGCAAAGCGCTGGCCAAATATACCGGCCTGAAAGCCGGATCTATCGTGGCGGGCGCCGGCAGCGACGACCTGATAGATATCGTCTTACGCCTGTTTATCCAGCCGGCGGACGGGGTCATCAACTGCCCGCCGACGTTCGGCATGTACCCGTTTTGTACTGAGATCGCCGGGGGCAGCGTCGTAAAGGTTCGGCGCAGAAAAGATTTCTCGCTCGATATACCGGCAATTAAGAAGGCGGCGGATAAAAAAACCAAGCTGATTTTCCTCGCTTCGCCCAATAATCCGACGGGCAACCAGGCAGACCAAACTGAAATTAAAGAGCTGTTGGCCCTCAACCTGATCGTAGTTGTGGACGAGGCCTATGTTGAATTCAGCGGCAAATCACTGATAAAAATGGTGCCGCGTTATGCCAACCTGATAGTGCTTCGCACCTTCAGCAAATGGGCGGGCATCGCAGGCTTGCGCGCAGGCTACGGCATCTTCCCAACCAATTTAGTCCCGTATCTGCTCAAGATAAAACAACCGTATAATATCAACCTGGCGGCACATGTTGCTGTTCTCGAATCATTGAAGGATGTCGATTACCTTCAAAGCACCGTAAAGGCCATGGTCAAAGAGCGGGAGCGGCTCTATCAGGGTCTAATTAAGATCAAGTGGCTGAAACCCTACCCGTCCCAGGCCAATTTTATACTGTGCGCCGTGAAGGAGCGCAGCGCCAAAGGCGTTTACCTGGGCCTGCAGAAAAAGGGCATCTTCATACGCTATTTTGAAACGCCCGAATTAAAAGATTACATCCGCATCAGCGTGGGCAAGCCGAAAGATACACCCAGGGTCATTGCCGCACTGAGGGATATATGATACCCTTTGCCTTGAATTCAGATATAAGAGGTTAAAAATGGCCGAACGAAAAGCCACGGTGACACGCCGCACCAAGGAGACATCGATAAAGATAGAAATCAATATCGACGGCGGCAGCAAATACGAGATTACTACGGGGATCCGTTTCTTCGACCATATGCTGTGCCAGCTGGCGCAGCATGGCATTTTCGACCTTAAGATTTCAGCCAACGGCTCAGACCAGCATCATGTAGTGGAAGATGTAGCCATCACGCTGGGCAGAGCGTTCAGCCAGGCGCTGGGCGATAAACAGGGTATCCAGAGGATGGCCCATGCCATCGTGCCGATGGATGACGCCCTGGCCATGGTGGCCCTGGATATCAGCGGCCGCGGTCAGGCGGTAATCGAGGACTCGATCAAAGAAGCATTTATCAGCGAGATGCACTCCGACCTAATCAACCACTTTTTCGTGTCCTTTGCTTCCGAAGCAAGGATCAACATTCACGCGCAGGTTTTGCGTGGCAATAACGATCACCATAAAGCTGAATCGCTCTTCAAGGCGCTGGCGCGGGCACTGGATACGGCCACGCGCATCGATCCGCGCATCTCTGACAGCATACCCAGCACCAAGGACAGCATAGACTGACTTTTGTCGGCAACCTCCTGCCGGGCGGTCTAATTTTTGTGGTTATGCAACATGGATACACTCAGATTTAAAAGCCTATCTAAACTGACATGCAACCCTGTTGCAACTATAGATACGAATAAAAGACCCTGAAATCGCTAATAATCGAAATTTTTGCTGATTATTATGATCGCAATGCCGAACCCGACGCACCACAGGTTGATAGCAGCATTTACCACCAGATCGACGCTTGATGCCAGATAAACGCCATTCTGAAAATTGTAGGCGATATCCACCAGGCCCAGATAGATAAGCGCGCCGGCGGCTGCCAGGGATAAAACTATTCCCAGTCTCCTGCCTTTCATCAGCAGTATGCCCGCCACTACCAGTAAGATAATGACCACAATATCCGCCGCAACG
>JBEKVW010000061.1:0-12575 GCA_049513695.1 Dehalococcoidia bacterium
ACAAAAGCTCCAGGTCACCATCCGTAAACGGGTTGCGTGAGGTGATCTTGCTGCAGTTGATAACACCGATTACCTTTTTCTTTAACAATAAGGGCACGCAGAGTGAAGAAACGATCTCAGGATTGCCGCTGAATTTAAGCTGCTTGGCTTCACCGTTGAGCAGGATGGCACGGCCTGTCTCTACAACGGACCAGGCTATGCTGTCATCCGAGATATCTTCGCCCTTGCCGATCAATTCACCGGGCAGGCCGATGGCCGCCCTGATGGTCAACTGCTGGGTGAACTCATCCAGCAGCATCAGTGACACCCGGTCGGCCCTTGTCTCAATGCATACCAGGTTAACAATCCTGGGGAATATCTTATCAGCATCCAGTTCCGATACCAGAGATTTATTCAGCTCAAATAAAGGTAATAATGTTTTTAACCGCATATTCTCTTTGGCCAGCCGGCTGTGCTGCAACACCTCTTCAACCACTTTCTTCAGGTTCTTTTCATCCACGGGTTTTTCCAGGATGGCCTGTGCACCCGCCTGGAAAGCCTTTATAAGAATATCGGGCGAATCGTTCTGGGTCATCACTATTACGCCGATTTCAGGGCTGAGAAAACGAGCCTTGTGTAAAACTTCCAGGGCGTTGTCCTCCTGAATGGCCAGATTGAAGATCAGTACGTCAATGTTTTTTCGCTGGATAATGGAAAGGGCTTCTGAACAGGACTCAGATTTAATTACTGTGAAACCGCTGTTGGTTAATGCGTTTTTAACCGCTCCTGCTGTCGTACGATCGTCATCAACCAGCAGAATGCTCTCTTTATACATTTCAATCCTTTAAGATTAATCCCCGGTATACCTCTTTAATATATACTTATAATTTATACTATTTCTTCTTCGGCCACCAGCCCCACCAGTTTTCCTGACCACATTTAGTACACTTGACCTTCATAGCGACAACCCCAACGGAACCACATGAGCCGCACTTGAAGATCTTACTGATGTTATAGCCGGCTGTCCCCCTCAAACCCTCTGAAATTACTTCCACCTGGCTGCTAACATTCTGAATCTGCTGTACGGCAGCTTTAAAGGCAGCCGGGTTGACCTGGGCTGAAGGATTATTACTACTGTTATCAAGCTTGCTAATCATTATTTCAAGCTTGGCAATGCGATTTACGATCTCAGCCATCCTTTCCTGCAATGCGTTAATATCACCGGCTGCTATACATTCATCGTGACCGTGGCTGTGGCCGCCACCCAGAGTCGGCTCTTCCACGTTCCTGGGGCTCGGCGCCGCACTCACTTTCTGGACGTTTTGCACCGGCGGCGCAGCGGGTTTCGGTTTGACTTCCGCTGTGGTACTGGCTGCGACTCTATGGACTGACGCCGGCTTATTGGCAACGCTCTTGGTCACCATTGAATCGATTTCATCCTGCGTCAGCATTTTACTCGTATCGTCCATGGCACACCTTCTATTTTAAGTTCCTGTCATTCAACTAATACTCGTTTAATTCGCTAATCAATATATTCTTTTTACTATCTTTCGTCAGGTCGATATCACGTTTAATATCCTTATGGCCAGGCCTTTCATTACATTCCAGCTCGCAGCCCGTGCATATGTCGGGTATCTCTTCCACCGGCTCTTTGGATGCCGTGCTAATGATGCGGATAATAGGCCTTTTTAGACATTCAGGATTGGATTTGCTTACTATGCCCATTCGACCGTCATTAAGTTTCACCATTGCGCCTGTCGGGTAAACCGGTACTGTTTTAGCAAATACCCTGACCAGATCAGGATCGAATAGCTCGCTGCTGTAAGCAAAAATATATTCTATGGCATCCTGCGAAGATACAATGCTGTGCTCAATGGCAAAAGCGGGGAGGAATTCCTCGCGGTGGGGCCGCTTCGAAGCAAGCGCAAAGCCTACATCGGTTATTCCGAGTATCCGCGCCGGGAGGCATATTTCCGTACCTCTTAAACCGAACGGGTATCCGCTGCCATTCCATCTTTCGTGATGCTGCAATATGATATTGGCGGTTTCCGGCCCGATCTCGGTATATCGGGCCATGATCTGCGACCCATACACCGGGTGCCTCTGCACCGCTTTCATCTCCGCATTATTCAAATACCCCGGTTTCTCCAGGATGCCCTGAGGCAAAAGCACATAACCTACGTTCTGAAAAAGGGAGGCCATCCCTACCTGTTTTACCTCACGTTTACTCATGCCGCTGGCCTTACCTATCAGCATAGAAAGAGCCGCAACCTTCACCGGGTGCACATAATTATAATCACGCAAGGAAAAACATCCGGCTATGGAAGCGTCGCCCTTCTTTTCAGAAAGGAGTGATTCCATCAGCTCATCCATCAGGTTGTTCATCAGCACCAGGTCAATGGGCTGCTGGTTCCTGCCCGTCAACATCGTCCGGCATTCAATCAATGCTCTGCGCAACGATTTGGATATTGCTCCTTCCAACTGTGGGGGCACAAAAGAAGCAGGCTGGATATCTTCGGTTTTACCATTGATGATAAATAGCTCGCCCACGCCTATATCATCAATTTGGGCAATATCACGGACGTCGAGCACCGTCCCCTTCTGCAAAACGATATCGCCCCAATTGTCACAGATCGGGGACGCCAACTCCATGCCCGGCCTGGCATAAATTGCCGATATACGCTGCATTTATTTAATACCTTCCAGTGCTAATTTCAGTCAGCTTCAATACTCCATCACCTGCACGATCAGTTTTCTCTGATGCTCGGCATCGGCCAGGTTATAATCGTAAGTCTTGTCCAGTTCCCTCAGGTTACTATCGTAGCAAATGCGGACCTTGGGCCTTGAAAAATAGCCGCAGTTGGCGCTAGAAACAATGCCAACCTCGCCCGTATTAAGCTTAACCATGATGCCCGAAGGATAAGTAGGTAATTGCTGGGTGAAAATCTTGACCAGATCGGGGTCGAATAGCTCGCCACTATAGGCCACGATGAATTCCATGGCCTGATGAGGTCTGAGGAAATCTGCATCGCTGAAATCACCTGAAAAGGCGTTAACAAATTCCTGCGCCTCCTTGGGCAATATGCAGCCGCGATGCGGCCTTTTGGATACGAGCGCAACGATGCTGTCGGTGATGCCCAGTATGCGGGCCCCGTGACAGATACTTCTGCCCCTTAACCTCTGGGGGTAGCCGCTGCCATTCCAGCGTTCATGGTGTTGCTGGATTATCAGGGCCGTCTCTTGAGAAGCCTGCCCATAGCGTTTTACTATCTCAGCACCGTAGGAAGGGTGCTTCTGTATCGTCTGCGTTTCGGCTTCGTCCAGGGGCCCCTCTTTATCAACCAGTCCCTCCGGCAAGGCGGCATAGCCGATGTTCTGCAGAAGGGTAGCCATGCCTAGATTTATAAGCTCGGTCTGCCCCATTCCGGCAGCCTTGCCCATCAGCAAAGAAAGGCTGGTTACCTTTACGGGATGCACGAAATCATAGTCTTTCATAGAATGGCAACCAACTACTACCGGTTCACCCATAGCCGCCGGGAACAGCTGCTGCACCATCTCAAAAACACCCTGCCGGATTGCTGAAAGGTCTATCATCTGTGCCTTGCCTGTACCGATAATATGTTGAGCTTTATGCAGTACCTGCCTTAAAGATCCGGCAAGAGAGCCTTCCAGTTCGGGCGTTATCAGCGGCCAGGCCACTACATCATCCACCCGTTTATCCATAATAAAGAGCTCACCCACTCCCAGTTCCCCCAGGTTTTCCACCTGTGCGGATGAGAGCTTGGTCCCCTCCTTTAAGAGCAGTTTGCCGAAGCAGTCATATAATGCCCGGCCCAGGAACATAGTTGGTTTAGCGTATTTAGCAGAAATCCTTCTCATTTTTTACCTTCCATAAGTATTCTCAATTTAAACTTTCGCCAAAGACGCGGAGTTTTTCTTCTGATAAAAGCACGACCCGAATTTACCGAACCCTAATTTGGTGGCGTCGATCATAAATTCGGTGGCACCCACAAAAAGTACGCCATCCTCCCTTAATGACTCAAAAAACCTCTGATTGAGCTTTTCCTTAGCTTCCTCGGTAAAATAAATAGTCACGTTGCGGCAGGCGATCAGGTCAAAACCGGTCTCGAATTTATCTGCCAGCAGATTGTGACGTTTGAAATGCGCTTTCTCTCTGATTTCTTTCTTCACCCAGTAATCACCGTTATCCAGCGTGAAATACTTGGAGACCAGATGTTTGGGGACATTTTTTATCAGATCATCCCTGTATGGCCCTCCCGCCGCCGCCCTTGCCAGGCTGAGTTCATCCATATCCGTCCCCAGTATCCTGTAATTCACTTTTTTACGATTCTCGCACAGCAGCATGGCAATGGAGTATACTTCGGCTCCATTGGAACATCCTGCGCTCCATATGTTGACGTAGTCCTTTTTTCCCAATAACACCGGCAATATATTGTTCTCAAGTTCCTGGAATACAGTGGCATCGCGGCAAAATTCGGTCACGTTTATGGTGATAAAATCGCATAGTTTTTTCAAACTGGCTTCGTCCTGCTCTATGGTACGACAGTAATGGACAACATCTTTTTCATTAGTATTCTCAATAAAGGCGGACAGCCGCCGGCGCATTTGCTGGCTTTTGTAGCTTTCCAGATCGATGCCGGTTATAGTCAGAACTTTCTTTTTGAGAAATAAATATTCCTGATCAGTCATAATTTAAATTCTCACCATAGATTCACTGGGTTTGCGGCAAGCCTCGGTTATTTCGTAGACTATCCTGTTTAAAGGCACAACTTTATCCACCAGCCCGGCCTCAACCACGCTCCTCGGCATGCCATAGACCACGCAGGTTGATTCGTCCTCGGACAGGATCATCCCACCTCCTGCCTTTATCATTGCGGCGCCATCGGTGCCGTCGGACCCCATCCCGGTCAATATAACTCCCAGGCAACGCGATCCATATGCTTTGGAAGCTGATTCCATAGTCACATCCACAGCAGGGCGCAGCCCGCAGCGCGGCTTATCCTGGTTAAGGCTTATCTGGCCGTTCGCTTTCATCACCATGTGAAATCCGCCCGGCGCAAGCAGGGCCTGTCCCTGTGAAACCCTGTCTCCCACCTCCGCTTCCTTCACATGAATTTGGCTTATTTCATCAAGCCTTTCGGCTATAGATTTCGTAAATTTGGGCGGCATATGCTGTAC
This sequence comes from Dehalococcoidia bacterium, assembly GCA_049513695.1. Taxonomy (GTDB): domain Bacteria; phylum Chloroflexota; class Dehalococcoidia; order GIF9; family UBA5629; genus UBA1162. The sequence continues at coordinate 5,179 of JBEKVW010000061.1, forward strand.
TATCAATACTGCCGCCGGTAAATCGGCCGGTAAATTGGGAACGACCTCGTATAGTGCACGGGGGCCACCCGTCGAGCTACCGATGATTACTACCCTATTCAACTTTCCCTGCCCGGAGGGGTTGTTAGCCGGTAATTTTTTCTTGCTCCTCTGAAGGTCTGCAACTATTCTCTGAAGCCTAGAAGTAACTTTAGCCATGTCGATCTTAGACGCCTGCTTGATTTTCTGAACCAGTTCCACATCCGATTCCAGCGAGCCCGCCGGGTTAATCAGCGATGGTTTCAGGAAGAAGTCCACTGCTCCGATTTCGAGTGCTCTGACAGTAACATCGGCCCCTTCGGCGGTCAGGTTGCTCAACATGACCACTGGAGTGGGATATTCGGCCATTATACGTTGCAGCGCAGTTACGCCATCCAGCTTGGGCATTTCCACGTCGAGCGTGACAACATCCGGCTTTAGCACCTTGATTTTCTCGATTGCGTCAAGGCCATCACGGGCCGTACCCGCAATTTCTATTTGCGTGTCGTCAGCCAGATGTTTGGCAATCATAATTCTGGCAAAAGCCGAATCGTCGACAATCAATACCCTGACACGTTTATCAGTATCTATCATGTTTCAGTTCCCTCTCCGCCCTAAGGCAGCCATTCTCTTAACTGATCATTTTTTTTACAGCCGCCAGGACGCGGTCTGCATCAAAAGGCTTGACTACGAAATCTTTGGCGCCCGTCTTGAGCGCCTCCATTACCATGGACTGCTGTCCCATAGCCGTCACCATGGCAACCCTGGCCCCGGGGTCCATTTTCATCAGCTCTTTCAATGTAGACAGACCGTCCATGTTCGGCATCGTGATGTCCAGCAGTACACCATCGGGTTTGTTTTCCTTATACTTTTCAATGGCTTCTGCACCATCCGCCGCTTCGGCAACCTCAAATCCGTTGTCGGCAAGCAGCTTCGTACATCTCATGCGCATAAACGCCGCGTCGTCTACTACCAGTATCTTCGCCAAGATTTACCTCCTTCAATGTGTTCGTTAGGACTTAACCACGGGCTTCCGCCCGGGCGGTTGTCGAATCTATTCTCCTGTTTATAAATTTTCACAATCATGCCTTATTTCCACAAGTGGTAAAGGTTTATTTTTGTTGAGCCAATAAGCTATTGTTGTTCCTCGCTTAATTTATACTTGGCTACTATCTGTTTGAACTCATCAGCAACCTTGGTAAGATTATTGCCGGACTGCACAACGTGCTGAATCTGCGAGTCGACCTCATGGGCGGCTGCCGAGACCTGCTCGGTGGCGGCGCTGTTTTCTTCGGCCACACCGGCCACTTCTTCAATCGATTTGGATACGGTTTTGGCTGTGACAGACATCTGCTCGGTAGCCGCCGTATTTTCCTCGACAATGGCGCTGATATTGTCGCTTAATTTCACCATCTCGGCGCTCATGGCAGTCAGCTGCTCGGCAGCGGCGGATATCTGTTCCACCTGATCGTCCATATAGCGTGATTGCTTTAAAATTTCTTCCAGGGATTGACCGGCACTGGTAGCCAGTTCGTAACCTCCGGCGATCTGTTCGGTTCCCTTCTCCATGGCTGTTATCGTCTGGGAAACGCCGGTCTGGATGCCATTTATAAGCTCGGCTATCTCTTCGGTCGAAGAGGAGGCCCTTTCAGCCAGCTTTCTCACTTCATCGGCCACGACGGCAAAGCCCCTGCCCTGTTCGCCGGCCCTGGCCGCCTCAATTGCCGCATTGAGCGCCAGCAGGTTTGTCTGATCGGCTATATCATTGATAGTGGCAACGATCTTGCCGATTTCCCGTGAGCGCGTGCCCAGACCGCTGACCTTTTCCGATGCAGCTTCAATAGTGCTCTTGATTTCCTCCATGCCTTTTATGGTTTTCTGCACCATCTCCGCGCCTTTATGAGCAGTTTCCGTTGCCGACCTGGCGCTGCTGGTTGCATCTACGGTGTTGGAGGAGACCTGTGTTATGGCACTGGATACCTGGCTCACTATTTGAACATTTTTCTCTATCATAGCGGCCTGTTCCTGCGCGCCCTTGGCGATCTGGTCGATGGCCCTGACCAACTGGTCAAGGGCTTTCATGGTGTCCTGCATCGAGGTTACCTGCTCACTGGCGCCGTTGGCCACCTGCTGGCTGGCGCTGGATATCTGATTTGTCGCCTGGTCAGCTTGCCCTGTGGCCTGACTTAGTTGTTCGCCTGCTTCTATAAGCGCACTGGAAATCCGTTTCATCATAAGGACCACGCCTATTCGGCCATCTCCAGACTTATTCACAACCTCTTTCAATTTGGCAAGTTCACCCTTGTAGTCTCCCTTTACCTTGGACGTCAAATCCATCCGGGCCTGATCATCCATGACAGCAAATACTTCGTTAAGCGGCGTTACCACCGTATCAAGAACATAGTTGATACCGTTAATGATATCGGCCCATGCTCCTTTGAATTTCGAGCTGTCGCCACGGATATCCAGCCGGCCTTCGGTTGCTGCCTTAATCAGGGAGTCAACTTCATTCACCAACCCGTTGATAGAATCGATAAATTCATTAAATACTGTAAACTGCTCTTTCCAGATGCCATGCTTCGCTTCTTCACGCGTCTCCCAGCGTGGAAGGTTCTTCTCGCCATTAGCTATCCTTACAAAGTAATCATGATGTGTTAAATGAACAGTTAGCAGCCCATCCAGGCACATGTTCGTTCCCTTGGCCACTTTCCTTAAGACGCCGTCGAATTTGTTGGCGTCTACCCTTCCGTCGATTTTGCCCAGTGAGATACCTCCGTATACACTACCCATCTCAAGGGCAAGTGTCAGCTCCCTGGTAGCATCGATAAAATATTCCATGGCGCCGGTGAGATTGCCGCCTTCATCTTTGACGGGGATGGTGTAGCAACGGTAGAACTTATCACCTTTTGGCGTCTTGATCACTACTTCGCTACTGTACGTATTGCCATCAGCATATACCTTGCAGGCCTGGCACTTGGGAGTATTGCAGAGCGGGAATTTAAAAAGGTCATGGCATTTCTGGCCGATGCAGTCCTCCTTGCTACGGCCCAGGGCTTCAGCGCCGGCCGCGTTGGCATACTTGATGGTGTATTCTCTATCGATAACCATGACTGGCGCAGGCAGGATATCCATGTAATCGTAGGATGGCTCTTTCTGCTTGCCGTTCCTGCGAAACAACGACTTCCTTTTGTCTTTTTCCAGCACCGCACTATGGCTTCCACTACCGTTGCCATTGCCGGACCCGTTATTCTTTTTCCGTTTGTCTAAGCTGATCATTTCGCCCACCTTATAAAAATTTTTTTTATAATCTCTTTGACTTTCTTTTTTATTCACTCCATTCAGTTGCCTTCCGGCAGCTTATAAGAAGATAGAAGCTCCTTGAATTGGCCGGACATGGTTTGCAGCGCAGTACTGGACGCCACTACTTCATGTGACTGAGCGCTGATCTCCTCGGCCGCCGCTGATACCTCCTCCGTTGAGGCGCTGTTTTGCTCCGATACGCTGGCAACTTCCTCCACGGATTTGGACACTTGTTTGACTGTTTCGTCCATGCTCTCGGTAATGGCCGTGTTCTCTTCCGCGATGGCGCTTATATTATCGCTGAGCTTGACCATCTCGGTGCTCATGTTAGATAGCTGTTGGGTGGCAGAAGATATTTGCTCGACCTCTTTTCCCATCTCTTTGGATTTTGTCAATATCTCATCAAGGGAACATCCGGCTCTGGTAGCCAGCTCATATCCGCTGGCGACTTCCTCAGTGCCTTTGGTCATGGCACTGATGGTATCCTGTACGCCTTTTTGTATGTTATTGATGAGCTCTTCAATTTCCTTGGTGGAAGCCGATGCCCTTTCAGCCAGCTTCCTAACCTCGTCGGCTACTACTGCAAAACCCCTGCCCTGCTCCCCCGCCCTAGCTGCTTCGATGGCGGCGTTGAGGGCCAGCAGGTTAGTCTGGTCAGCAATATCGTTGATGGTGGCAACGATCTTACCTATCTCCCTGGAACGATCACCCAGGCCGCTGACTTTTTCCGAGGCGCTATCAATGGTCTTCATGATATTTTCCATACCTTTAATGGTATTCTGTACCATATCTGCGCCTTTCTGGGCCGCTCCCGAAGTGTCTTTAGAGCTGGTGGTAGTCTGCCTGGCGCTGGCGGAAACCTGGCTGATGGCCTGGGAAACCTGGTTTACCACCTGGACATTTTTCTCGATCATCTCAGCCTGTTCCTGTGCGCCCTTGGCTATCTGGCTGATAGCTGAAACCAGTTTCTCGACGGCAGATAATGTTTGCTGCATGGATGTCGCCTGATCGGATGCACCCCTGGCCACCTGCTGGCTGGAACCCGCAATCTGCTCCGTGGCCTCACGTGATTGTTCAGCCGACTGTTTAAGCTGAGCGCTGGCACCGGCAAGGTCGTTCGAAACCTTCTTCAGTGTTTTCATTACTTCGATCCTGCCGCTAACGGACTCATTGACGGCATCCTTTAGCCTCGCGAGATCGCCCTTATAATCGCCAGCAACCTTGGTGGTCAGATCATTTTGCGACTCAAGATGCAAGACGCGAAAAACCTCGTCCAGGGGCTCTATTATCGAATCAAGTACCAAATTAATGCCGTTTACCATCTCAGCCCAGGAGCCTTTGAATTTGCTGGCATCGCCCCGATTCTCGAGCTTGCCCTCCGCCGAAGCTTTGGTCAGCCCTTCCATCTCCTCCATAAAGTTATTAATAGAATCAATAAATTCGTTGAAGGTGTTAAACATATCCTTCCAGATTCCGTGCTGGGCTTCTTTCTGTTCATGCCAGCGTTCCAGTTTTTCTCCTCGCGAGAACTTCACAAAGTACTCATTCTGCCCCATGATGAGACCGAGCAACGAGTCCAGCAGGACATTGGTGCCTTTAGCATGGCGGCGGAGCACTCCATCAAATTGTTTATAGTCCGCCCTCACATCGGGTTTCCCCAGGGCGATGTTGCCGTATACATTACCCATCTCAAGGCCAAAGCTCAGTTCCCTGGTAGCATCAATGAAATATTCTATGGCGCCGATAATTTCACCTGCGTCATCTTTAACCGGTACTGTATAGCAGCGGAAGAACATATCGCCTTTAGGAGCTTTGACCACGACTTCACTGCTGCAGGTATTGCCGTCAGCAAAGGCCTTGCATGCCTGGCAGTTAGGAGTATTGCAGAATTTGAATTTGAACAGGTCGTAGCACTTTTGCCCCAGGCAGGATTCCCTGGCGCCTGTCAGGATTTCCGCCCCGGGGTTATTAATAAATTGTATTGTGAATTCCTTGTCGAAAAATACGACCGGCACAGGCAAAAGATCTATGAAATTGAAATCATAAATACTTTTAGCTGCTTTGCCGTTTTTCTTCGGCTGCGCAATTTTAGACCTGCCGTGCCCGAAGAGCGATCCCGTCAGTGAACGGCCTGCATTCCCGTTTCCTTTTTTTCCCCTTGCCTGAATCATCCTGTTTCCTCCTTAACTACCTGGTTGGTTAACAATGGCGCGTGTGCGCATATAAATAAGTTTTTTCATAGTTCACCTACAGGGCTGGCCGTAGTCCTCAGCCTTGTAACACCGGTATCAATGTTCAACCACATTGAACGTCCCAGTGTACCTCTTATATCCTCGGCCTTAATGGCAAGTTTATTTTCGGCGACGGCGCTTTTAACGGCCGTAATATTGCGGTAGCCTATATCCAATATGCTTCCCACGGGAACAGTATGGATAATTTTAGCCCCTCCCGCGATTTTAATTACGATCCTGCTTTTCACAGCGCCCTTGCGTTCCATTTGAGCTACCATAGCCGGTAAGGCCGTATTGGCATACTTGGTGGGGGATTTTCCACAATCCATATTATTGCCATGGGGCAAAACTACATGCACCATGGCGCCAACCCGTGCTACGGGATCATAGGCGCTTATACCTATGCATGAACCCAATCCCAGGCAGGCGAGGACCATGTTTGGATCATTGGAGACCTGCATTTCTCCCAGACCCACAACTACCATCTCCTCATTTTTTACTGAACTGAGTGTCAATTGACGCCTCCGGCAGCGGTGATAAGAGGCAATTTCATAAAGCTGGCGTTGGGCATGATTAAAAATGTGCCCTGTATAGTCTGGTCGCTGACGCCGAAAGATGTCTCGGCAATAAAGACATCGTCACGTTCTGCCAGTATCTCCGCAAGAGCGATATCCAGGATAGCTCCGGCCATTTCAAGCAGGACCACCGGCGGGGACGGTTCAAGCAGGATACCCAGGGAATCGGCCACTGCATTCAAGAAAAAAGTGCCGGTTATGTTGCCCATTTCGCCCAGAGCTGATTGTGTCATTTCATCCAGGCTTTTGCAGGTCCCGGGGGGGTCGCCCATAATCAGGTCCAGGATGCTATACGCAAATTCAGGCTGATGGGCCAGGAGGATGTGGCCATTGCTGGCTCCTGAAAAGGTAATATATACGCCGATAACCATGCGCTCTGGTCCGCCGAGCACGTTGGGCATTTCCTTGGCAGGGATCTTGCGGATACCGATTGAATTAATTTGAAAATCCCGACCTACCATCTGTGAGAGACCGTGAATGGCATTAGTCATGCCTTTTTTAACTAAACCGTCCCAGACGGCGAGTTCTGTATTTTCCAAGACTTGCTTATCTTCCATATTTATTTTTGACCTCCTGAAGTCACATTTCGAATCACGCGTTCACGGTTAAATCGACTGTTGGAACTGCGTCCCTGCTGGGCATACATCCTGATCAATGTAGGTATATCAAAAATTAAAGCCACCTCACCATTGCCCAGGATGGTGGCCCCGGCAATCCCTTTCAATTCACCGAGATATTTGCCGAGGGGCTTTATCACAAACTCCATTTGCTCTTTCAGTTCATCCACCACGATACCCGCAACCTTTTCTCCCGCTTTGACAACCAGCACGTATGGGTCATCTTTTTCAGTGACTGCATCGTCCATGTCGAGTACCTTGTTCATTCTCATGAGCGGGACGATGCTGTCTCTCAGGAGCATGACCTCCCTGGTTTGAATTGTTCTGATATTAGCCTTGTTGATTTTTATGGTCTCCATAACCGATACCAGTGGCACTATGAAGGTCGAGCCGGCCGTAGTTACAACCAGACCCTGGAATACGGCAACCGTCAGAGGCAATTTTATGGTGAAGGTTGTTCCCTTATTTAAATGGGTGTCCAGCGTCACGCTACCGTTGAGGCGCTCGACATTATTGCGGACTATATCCAGTCCTACACCTCTGCCGGATACTTCCGTAGTTTTTTCGGCGGTAGACATGCCGGAGGAGAAGATCAGGTCGATCGCCTCCGCATCCATCATCTTGCCGGCAGCATCAGCAGAAAGGAACCCTTTCCT
>JBEKVW010000062.1:0-12516 GCA_049513695.1 Dehalococcoidia bacterium
TCTATTATCTGGTTTTGGTTGTGGTTCTGATGGCAGCCACCGGCCTTGTGGTTTATTTGCTGTTCCCTCAACTATTTGAAACCGTGAAATCGGATTTGCTGACAGTTTTTACCTGGCGGATGGATCAGAACACCGTAGGAGAATCGAAATCCATGTTTTTCCCTGCCGGATTTTTCACCCTTGAATCTGCCTGGAACGAGTGGGCACTTATGCTCTATTCGGGATTGGCCGGGCTGGCATTAATGATTTATACATCTATACGCAAAGGGCGACCCGAGTATATCTTTGTGGCAGTCTGGAGTATCATAATGATGCTGGCAGCTTTTGCCATGGTGCGTTTCTCTTATTACTTTTCCATATGCCTGGCGGTTTTAACAGCATTTCTAGCAGGTTATATCATTAGGATTTTCGATGCCGACAAAATACCTGCCACGCAGGAAAAATCGGGTAAGAAAGCCAAAAAAGCAGCCGCAGCCGCCAAAATTGTATCCAAGAGAAGCATGATCGCCACCGTAAGCGTACTGATCGCGGCAGCGATTCTTCTGGTCCCGGGAACCTCAATTGCATTTGCACAGGCCACAGACGCCACACATACACCCAGCGATGCCTGGATGGAAGCATTGCAATGGCTGAGGAACAATTCTCCTGAGCCGTTGGGCAACTCCAATAACTATTACTCATATTACAATACCCCTGAACAGGGAAAATCCTATCAATACCCATCGACCGCATACGGTATAGGAGTATGGGCTGATTACGGCTATTGGGTCATGCAAATCGGCCACCGCATACCGGTTTCTAACCCGGGCGCGACCGGCACCAGGGGTGAGTTCGCGTACTTTTCAGCTCAGGATAGTGCTTCCGCTGACGGCATTATGAACGGATGGGGCGCAAAATATGTTATTACGGAAAACAGGCTGGCCTCCCCAAACGATAAGTTTTATGCATTGACTGACCTCACCGGGAAAAAGGAAACCGATTTCTACGAGCTTTGTTGGCAGAAACAGGGAGAAAAATACATTGCAAAGCTGGTCTTTTATCCTGAATTTTACAGGACTATGATTGTCAGGCTATATGATTTCGACGGCCTGGCTGTCACCCCGCAATATACGACAGTCATGACATATCAAGATCGGCAGCTTCCCGACGGCCAAACTTTCAAAGAGATACTGGGATTGAACAATTTTAGGAGCTATAGCGATGCCGAAGCCTTTATCTCGAGCCAAAAAGAGGGACAATACAGGATCGTAGGGACCGATCCTATCGTCAGCCCGGTACCACTGGAGCAATTGAAAGAATATAAGCTGGTTTACCAGTCTACACAAAAGGCCAGCTCGGGATCACCCACCCTGCTGCCTGCCGTTAAAATCTTCCAGTACAGCCCGTCCGGCGTATTTGATACCGCCCAATAAAACGCCGGGGCGTCAGGCGAAGTGGAAGCCCTCCTGAAATAGCTCGAGACAGGCTTCCACTGCGGATATATCATAGAGGACGCCTTTATTATCAGTAATTTCCTTCAGCGCAGCCTCGATTCCAGCGGAGGGCCTGTAGGGACGGTGCGAGGCCATAGCTTCAACCACGTCGGCCACCGCTATGATCCTGGCCTCTATGGTAATGCGCTCGCCCGGAATACCGTGAGGATAACCTGTGCCATTCATTCTCTCATGGTGCTGCAGCACTATTGTAGCGATCGGCCAAGGGAAATCGATGGATTGCAGAATATCGAAAGCTACCTCCGAATGAGTCCTCACAATGGAGTACTCTACATTTGACAATCGTCCCGGCTTGCTGAGTATATCCGAGGGGACACCGATTTTCCCGATGTCATGTATAAGGGCGGCTACCTTGACGCCCTCGACCTGCATGATGGGAAGCCTCATTTTAATCGCTATGGCCACAGCTAGCTGGCTTACACGCCGCTGATGGCCGGCGGTATAGGGGTCCCGTTTCTCGGATGTGGCCGCCAGCGCATCCACGGCCCCGACGAAGGCCTTCTGCAAATTATCATAGCTGCCTTTCAGCTCTTTCTCATACCTTCGCTGTTCGGTGACATCATGCCCGTAGACCAGCACGCTGTATATAGCCCCTGAATGATCGCGCAGGGGGACTTTAAGCGTATCATAAATATGGGACGTTCCGTTTTTCCACTTTAGAACGTCACCTGACCTTCGCACTTCCCGTCCCCTGAGAACATCATCATCTTCAGCATGAAACCCCTTTATCCCTTTGGCCGGATTGCCAAGGCACAATTCCTTCGGGAAGAACTCGGTATCGATTTTACCTATCATGTTCTGAGGCTCAAAACCGAGTGCTGTAGAAAAAGCCCTGTTGACCAGCAGAAACCGGTGCTGGTCGTCCATGACATATATCCAGTCAGGGTCGGCATCAAGCACCGATTGAAGCAGGTTTTTGGATCTGACTATCTGATTCTCGGCCACCACGCGCTCCGTGACATCACGCCCCAGACCGCGCAGACCGATAATCTGTCCTTCTTCATTCTTGAGGGGGAAAATCGAATGTTCCACGTATATCCTTTGGCCGTCTTTTCTTATATTGGTGAGCAAGCGCGAAACGGTAGGTTTGCCCGTAGTAAAGGCATCCACTGAGGTTTGAACTACATCATGCCATTCCTCTTTAGGAGTATAAGTTTTATAGTTCATCCCCTGCAGCTCTTCCCTCGCATACCCCAGATAGCGGCACAGAGAGTCATTAAAGAAGGTAAAATTGCCGGACGGATCAAGCTCGAAATAAGACTCGTTCATTTCGTCCAGCATGGCCCGATATTTCAAATCAGCCAACTGTTTGGCCTCTTCGCTGGCCCGAAGCTTCTCCTGCAATCCTTTGCTGACGGTGATATCGTCATAAACGGCAACTACGTCACCGGCAGGCGATTTGTATACATAGTTCTCCTTCCAGCCGCTAACCCTCTCATCACGATACAGGGATATCGCATGGCGTTCAGATTTCCCCGTTTGCCACACCCTTTGAAAGACGTCGAAAAGGCCGAACTCCCTGATGCCAGGAAAGACCTCTAAAACGCTCTTACCCATCACAGCATCTTTGCTGATTTTCTCAATTTTTTCGGCCGCGCGGTTAATATCTTTAATGATAAAGTCCTCTCCAGCGCGTACAGCCTCATATACGACAACTCCACTGCTGATATGGTCCATCAGCTGGCGATAGTGTTCCTGGTCCTTAACCGGCTCCTGCTTTTTCTTATTATTCAGCTTTGATCTACTCATGCACTTATTTCCACATTACTACTTTTCCCAAATACAGGCAAACCCGTTATGTGCATCCGACTTGACAGGTTTAAATTCGTATCACTATAATTAACTTAAGGTTCAATAGACTTTCCCTTTGAATTCAAACTTCCCGCAGAATACTTTATCCCGGCTTAACTTAATAGCTTTCAATATAAGCGTAAGCGCTTTTTTATAGGGTTAAGTGGAAAGAAATTTACTAATGCACAGATATAACGTGGTGGATCAGATTAAATACCCCTCTATAGCTGTCTCGTATTTTTATGGCTAAATATATATTCGTGACCGGCGGCGTGGTGAGCTCAGTCGGCAAGGGCATTGCCGTAGCATCCATCGGCCGCATCCTCAAAAGTCGTGACGTATCGGTATCGGTACAAAAGCTTGATCCCTACCTCAACGTAGATCCGGGCACCATGTCGCCTTACCAGCACGGTGAGGTTTTCGTCACCACAGACGGTGCTGAGACCGACCTTGACCTGGGCCACTACGAGCGATTTATCGATGTTAACCTCACCTCCGCATCCAACGTAACATCAGGCCAGATATATTCGGCGGTCATAGCCGGTGAAAGGAGGGGGGACTACCTGGGCGGCACTATTCAGGTGATACCTCACGTTACCAACGAGATCAAACGCCGAATCCGTGAAGTAGCACAGATCTCCAAGGCGCAGGTGGTGATTGTGGAGGTGGGCGGGACCGTGGGAGACATCGAAAGCCAGCCCTTCCTGGAGGCCATTCGTGAAATGCGCAATGATCTGGGCAGGGATAATGCCCTGTATATTCACGTGACCTACTTGCCGTATATAGCTACTACCAAGGAGCTAAAGACCAAGCCTACTCAGCATAGCGTAAACGAGCTGAGGCGCATAGGCATTCAGCCGGATGTAATCCTCTGCCGCTCCGATTACCCCATTTCTCAGGCGTTGAAGGATAAGATATCGCTCTTCTGCGACGTAGATAAGGAAGCCGTAATACCCATGGTGACGGCCGAGACCATTTACGAGGTACCGCTGATACTGGAAGAGTTCGGAATGAGCAATTTTATTATCAGTAGGCTCCGCCTGAATGCCACCAAAGCCGACCTGCTCGAATGGCGGCAGATGGTGGCGCGCATGAAGATGCCCAAGGAGTCAATTAATATCGCACTGGTCGGAAAATACGTTGAACTGGAAGACGCCTACTATTCGGTACGCGAGTCACTCTGCCACGCTGCCCTTTATCACGACCGCAACGTAAACATTATCTGGGTACAGTCGGAAGACCTGGAAAAAGGTATAAATGAAAACCTGCTCAGCTCGGTGCACGGAATTATCGTACCGGGCGGCTTCGGGAACCGGGGTATCGAGGGCATGATAACTTCAGCCTCATTTGCCAGACATAACAATATACCTTACCTCGGCCTCTGCCTGGGTATGCAGGTGATGATGATCGAGTTCGGCAGGTACGCGCTGGGCAATAAACGCGCAAATTCCACAGAGTTCGACTGTGATTCGCCCTGCCCTGTCATCGACCTCATGCCGGAACAGCGCGCCATAGATTGCAAGGGTGGCACTATGAGGCTCGGTTCTTACCCCTGCCATCTCGTGCCGGGCACTAAGGCGGCTGAAGCCTACAACCAGGCGATTGTATACGAACGACACCGTCACCGTTACGAATTCAACAATGATTTCCGTGATGTTTTTGAGAAAAAGGGTGTTATCTTCAGCGGCCTGTCGCCGGACGGCAAGCTGGTAGAGATATCCGAGCTTAAGGACCACCCGTGGATGGTAGGCTGCCAGTTCCACCCCGAATTCCGGTCACGCCCTGACCGTCCCCACCCGTTATTTGTTAGTTTCATTGGCGCCGCCAAGGACACCCTGGTCGAGGGTATGCAGGTCACACTACCCATATCATGATATATGAGCGGCCCCGTCTAGATTTAGGATAAAAATGTTGGGAGAAGTATATGCGTCTCTTTCTTGATACCGCCAATGTGGAGCATATCAAACACGGAGCCAGACTGGGCGTTGTAAGCGGTGTAACCACCAATCCCAGCCTCGTTTCCAAAGAAGGCAAGGTCAATTATAAAAAGCTGGTGCAGGAGATATGCTCGATCATCCCCGGCCCTGTCTCCACAGAGGTCATCAGCCAGGATGTCTCCGGGATGGTCTCCGAGGCCAGGGAGATAGCCAAATGGGCCTCTAACGTAGTGGTGAAAATACCTGCCGGGTTGGAAGGTACCGAGGTCACACACATCCTGGCCAAAGAAGGCATAAAAGTAAATTATACCCTGTGTTTCTCGGTTAACCAGGCACTGCTGGCAGCGCTGGCGGGCGCAGCCTATGTCAGCCCCTTTGTGGGCAGGCTGGATGATATCGGCGAGAATGGTATGTCGCTGGTAGAAGACATCGTACAGGTCTACCGCCAGTATCCCGATATCAAAACGGAAGTTATCGCCGCCAGCATACGTCACCCCCAGCATTGCCTGGCTGCAGCCAGAGCCGGCTCACACATAGCCACGGTACCCTATGCAGTGCTGCTGCAGATGGCCAAACATCCGCTTACCGAAGCCGGCTGTGCACAGTTCCTCGACGACTGGTGTAAGGTCATGGGAAACGTTAAAAACATATGAAAGTTCAATACTATTCCTGCGGGGATATTCAGAAACCCCGTTCGTATAACTTATATAACCTGTAATTACTTGATTTGAGGTGTTGCCATGATGAATTTAACGGAACTTGAAGCGAAAACCACTGAAGAGCTTATGGCCCTTGCAAAATCGCAGGGTCTAGAGAACTTTGCTGACCTGAGCAGGGAAGATCTCATAACCAAGCTTGCCAATTTTGTGACGCCGCCCGAACCGCAGCCCGGTTTTTATATGGGCTTGGGAGGTATACTGGAGATTATGGATGAGGGCTACGGCTTTTTAAGACAGGAAAGCCTGCTGCCCGGCCCCAACGATGTTTATATCTCCAACTCGCAGATCAGGAGGTTCGGCTTACGCAACGGCGATACAGTGAGCGGGCAGGCCAGGCCGCCCAAGGAGGGCGAGAAATACTGCAGCCTGCTGCGCGTTGAGACTGTAAACGGGCTGGATGCAGACCAATCCAAAGGTCGTGCCCACTTCGGACAACTGACACCTACCTTCCCTGACAAGATGTTCGACCTCGAGGGCAACCCCAAGAACCTTTCGGCCCGCCTGATCAACCTGGTGGCCCCCATAGGGCGTGGTCAGCGTGGTTTGATCGTATCACCACCTAAAGCGGGCAAGACGCTTTTGCTTAAGAACATTGCTAACGCTATTACAGCCCAGTACCCCGATGTCCACCTCATGGTATGTCTCATCGGCGAGCGCCCTGAAGAAGTCACCGACATGAAGAGATCGGTGAAAGGTGAGGTCGTGTCCGCCACTTTCGACGAGCCGGTGGAAAATCACACCCGGGTTGCCGAGCTGGCGCTGGAGAGGGCCAAACGGCTGGCCGAAATCGGTAAAGATGTCGTCATCCTGCTGGACGGCATCACACGCCTGACACGCTCTTACAATCTGGCCATGCCACCCAGCGGCCGCACGCTTTCCGGCGGTATCGATTCGGTGGCGCTTTATCCGCCCAAGCGGTTCTTCGGCGCCGCCAGGAACATCGAGGAAGGCGGCAGCCTTACCATCCTGGCAACCTGCCTGGTGGACACAGGCAGCCGCATGGACGACCTCATTTACGAGGAATTCAAAGGCACCGGCAATATGGAATTGCATCTGGACCGCAGGATGGCCGAGAAACGCATCTTTCCGGCTATCGATATTATGCGCAGTGGAACCCGCCGCGAGGAACTGCTGCTGGGCGAAGCCACCGTCGCAAAAGTCTGGCTGCTCCGCCGTATGGTCAGCATGATTGCAGAAGACTCCAACAACCCCACCGATGCTTCCGAACGTGTCATCGACCGGCTGGCCAAGACACAGACCAATGCTGAGTTCCTGGCTACATTGACAGCCAAGGACGTATAGGAGAAATTCTAAATACTAAGCGCTAAACTCTAAATAAGTTCAAAGCTCAAAATACGAAGCTTAAAGCTTTTAAATTTAGAGTTTTGAATTCGTTTAGGATTTAGAGCTTTGAGTTTAGGGTTTGCTTAAGAGCGAATTTGTTTCGTCTGTCACGCCTTATGTTGCCTTTTAGCTGAATTGTGTTATCATAAGCGCAAATTAACCTGGAGGTACGTTAGATGAAAGTAAAGGCCCTGGCAACTTTACTTGTTTTTTCTTTTCTATTCGCATTCATTCTGCCAGTACCCGCAGCTGCAGATTCCCTCACGCTGGAACCAACGCAAGGGATAGTCGGCTCTGATGTTAAAATACCGGCCTTTTGTCAATACGGGGAGGGAGACTACTTCCTCTATTTTGGAGACGGCAATCTACTTATCACCCAGGGGACCGTTAGGACCAGCAGCTGTCAGCCGATTTATTTTAAAGTGCCCGAATCACCCAGGGGCAAGCATGTTGTAACCCTCAAGGTCAATACCAAGACCTTTCAAAAAGAATATTCTACAATGGGCTCTATTTCGCTTTCTTCTAAGAGCGGCACAGTGGAGTCCACTGTTTCCGTTGAAGGTCACGGCTTTGGAGCCGGCGAGACTGGTATACAGATACTTTACGATAGCAACGCCGTAGCTTCGGGCATCTCCGCCAATGGCAACGGCAGTTGGATATATACACTTAAAATACCGGCCAGCAGCAAAGGGAACCACCCTATAACCGCCAGCGGCAGCACCACACCGGCCCAGGAGGTCGGCAATCAAATCTTCACGGTTACGCCGACAATCAGCTTGAATCCCAGTTCGGGCTGGGTGGACAGGGTGGTTAACATCTCCGGGCTGGGTTTCAGCAGCGCCGAAACCAATATTGCTGTTATATACGATACTGTTCTGGTCAAATCCAATATATCCGCCGATCTTACGGGATCGTGGCAAACATCCTTCTCCGTGCCAGCTTCAGCCAAAGGTTCACACATAGTTGATGCCCGGGGCGCAACTACCGGCATAGATGAAGTGCCCAACCTCTCATTCACAGTCTCTCCCGGCATAAAAGTCGAGCAGTCCACAGGCAAGCTTGGCGAGCCTATCAATGTGGGAGACATGCTTTTTGTAGAAGGGGTAGGCTTCCAGGAGAATGAAGCAAACATCCAGATTACTTTCGATGGGCTGCAGGTAGCTTCAGGCATTGTAGCCGATGCTCATGGGTCATGGTCTTCACAGTTCACGGTGCCCTCCGCCACCAATGGCGATCATACGGTGGACTCCTTCGGAGATACCACTCATACCGGCGATGTAACGGACTATATAGTGGTAATTACGCCGCAGGTAACTATCAACCCCAGCAGCGGCGCAGTGGGAGAGAATACTGTGCTCAGCGGCAGCGGGTTCGGATCCAGCCAACCGCTATCGGTCTTTTATGATTCCACCAAGACCACCGCCAGCGGGACTACGGACGTCAAAGGCGGTTTCAGCATCACTTTCGAGCCGCCAGCCAGCGGGGCCGGTACGCATAGTGTTACGGTAAGCGGCGGCTCGCACGCCAGCGGTTCAACGTCCTTTGCAATGGAGTCAAACCCTCCGCCGGTGCCGAGCCCGATATCCCCGGAGGCAGGCGCTAAATTCAGCATTTTCGAGAGCAAACCGATAGGCTTCACATGGTCGGCTGTAGAAGACCCCAGCGGAGTTACATATACCCTCGAGATGAGCCAGAAAGCGGACTTCTCCGGTTCCGTTATACGCAAGGAAAACCTTGATAAACCCGAATACTCGTTGCCCGCCGGTGAGAGACCGGGAGCAGGGGAGTATTACTGGAGGGTAAGGGCTATTGACCTGGCCGGCAATATCGGTGACTGGAGCCAGTCACAAATTATGTCTATCACCGGCTTTGAGATACCGTGGTTTGTCTTCGTAGTTATAGCGGTGCTGGCAATTGCAGCCGCAGTGGTCTGGCGTATACGGTCTATCAGCAAGCGCGGCGGATGGTCCTCCGAGCAATAAGCCGGGAGCTTCCCAAATCTAAGCAGCTTATAGTTTATTAGCCAATGGCGGCCGTAGCTTTCCATGCCGTTGCGCCGGCACCAGATGACCCTCTTGGCTCACCAAGGTTAGCCCGTCGTGCCTTGTCACACGGCGCAAGCTCTGCAAGACTTTATAAGGCCTGTCACGTTAAAGGCTTACGTCATCGTGTAAATAAATTGTGAGTTGATTTTGGAAAATAATGGACGATAGTACGGCCAGCCTTGCTGCCGAAGATAAAAAAATCTGGGATGAGATCGTCAAAAAAGGAATGCTCAATGCCATCACGGGACTATCCCGGATGGTGCATCATGATTTAGTCATAAATAATATTGAAGTACGCCGTATGCCGGCCAGTTCCATGCCGGCCCTGTTCGGCGGCCCGGACCAGCTCGTGATAGGTGTCTACCTGACGTTTACCGGCGCTACGAACGGCCACATTCTGATGGCGCATGAGCCGTCAATCGCCTATAAAATCCTTGACCTCCTGATGGGCAGGAAAATAGGTACCTCTAAAAGCCTGGACGAGATGTCGAAATCGGCACTGGGAGAAATGGGCAATGTGACCAGCGCCTACTTTCTCAACGCCGTGGCCGACCATTTACAGATTACCCTGCATCCCTCTCCGCCGGCGGTGATGATGGATATGGCGGGAGCTATAATGGATATAGCGCTGGCCTCGATCCTGCAGGAGCGGGACGATGTATTTATGGCCCGCACATCCTTCGGTTTGAGTGACCGCACGATCGAAGGCAATTTCCTGATCATGCCCAATGCCAGCTTCCTCAACCTGCCATTGGCCCCGGCTTTGAGCGTGCGTTAGATAAGACCCATGGTCGCAAGAGGGAATTGCCACCCCCGGCCACTGATATATTATAATCATTAGATGTGTAGTTCAGGAATACGGCGACCTACCTCAAAACAGATGAGCATAGGCTAGCCCGCAGCAGCTATAAAACCTTGACAAATGAGTGCGATGGCTATAATATGTTTGAAATTTAAGCTTGACTACTATTTTTAAATATAAAAAAGCGAGGTAAAACAAGAATGAAATTAATGGTTATCGGGCTGGGGCAGTGTGGCTCCCGCGTAGCCGACGAGTTTGCCCGCCTGGGGCTGCGTGCCCGCTCTGATAGGGGCACCACCATCATCACGGGTACCTTTGCTGTCAACACGGACCAGACTGACCTGACCGGATTATCTCATATAGGCTCCGACTATATGCACCGCATCCTGATCGGCGGCCGCAAGACCTGGGGACACGGCGTGGGCAAGGTCAATGAGATGGGCGCCGAGCTGGCCAGGGAGGACGGCGACAAGGTCATCGATGCCGTCAGGACATCACCGCTTTTCTACCAGACACATGCTTTCATGCTGGTGGCCGGCACCGCCGGCGGCACCGGCTCGGGTGCAATATCGATCATCGCCCAGATGCTCAAGGAACGCTATATCGGCAAACCCGTTTATGCTCTCTGTGTGCTACCCTTCGAACACGAGGAGGTGGCCGAGCTGAGAAGCGTATATAACACCGCCACCTGTTTGAAATCCATCCACTCCATCGCAGACGGTGTATTTCTGGCCGACAACCAGCGCTATGTGCGCAAGGATGCCAGTCTGGCCATGAACCTTACAAGGATCAACCGCCAGATAGTCGACCCGTTCTACGATTTGATGTGCGCCGGCGAGGTCACGCACCAGCGGTCCGTGGGCGCCAAGACCATGGACGCCGGTGATATCATGCAGTCCATCGACGGCTGGACGGCTATCGGTACCGGCAAGACCGATGTACCCCGCGGCTTCCGCTTCCCATGGGAGATGGCCAAGGTCAACTTCCGAGAAAAGGGCAGCGAGACGCTGCGAGCCATGCAGGCCATGGACGCTGCTGTCAGTGAGCTTTCCATCGCCATCAATCCCGAAGATTCGGGCCGCGCCCTTTATCTCTTGGCCGCTCCTTCCAGGGAGATGAGCATGGATATCGCCAAAGGCCTGGGCGATTACCTGCGTGAGCTTGCCGAGAACGCGGTCATACGAGCCGGTGACTTCCCCAGGGAAAAAGGGTCGGTGGATGTGACCATTCTCTTCTCGCAGCTGGCTTTCGTGCAGAAGATCAGGGACTACTACGACAGGGCCTCGGCTTTCGCCATGACGCAGAAGGACCGTCTGAAGGAAACTACGGGCCGCCTGCGCGATATGGAAGACGCCGCCAAAGGCCTGCCCAGCCTTATCTAGAAAGGATCATTGAATAACAAGAAGGGAGCAACAGAACTGTTGCTCCCTTCTTGTTTATAGCAGTTTGAGCTGCCTAAGTGATATTACTGATTGATCGCTTTCTTTAGCTCTGCAAAACCGTTTACGACGGGATGCCCGCCGGCTCCACCCGATAAATAACGCCCATGGCATCAAGAGCTATGCATTGCATATTTAATTCTCATTGATTAGTCACCCATTATAAACCGGCATTTGGCTAAACTCTAAATTTGGGGCTTACTCCCTGTAGATTCCTGTCGCCTTCCTGGGAGCCAGCCTGGAAGCGGCCTCTACGCACAGTGCCAGGCTCATTAGATAATCGTCGTGACCCTCGGACGGGTCAACATAGAAATTGATGGTCTGGTTGGGGCGGCATACATCCCTGGCCCTCTCCAGCTCGAACATCAGCTCTCGATAGTCATCCGACCCGTCACCCGCATAAAGCTTCAGCCGGCCGGAGTTCACGGCCGCCAGCAGATTGAAGCCCAGGGTCGACTTGGAGACCTGCGAAAACTTGAAGGGCGAAACCCGGTTCCCCAGCGCATTGCGAAGGAAGGAGGCCACCGCCTCACCCACCCCGGTCGCATCGACCACGATGCGGCTGCATCCCCAGGTATTCTTAAGTATATCCACCATCTGGCGGTAAAGAGCAGGATGCTTTTTACCGACCCAGCAATAATGTTCCACCATATTTATCAGAGGTTCCTTAACAGCCTCATCCCCGGCGGGAAAACCGATCTCTGCTATAGTAATCACAGTAGCATCCCGGCCCCCCACGGTGAGCTCGAGGTCCTCTGTGACCTCGGCTTCCCCCGCCAGGTCTATTCCAGCCACGTATGATTTATCTTTAGCCTGTCTGCGCCTTAGCCTGGAATGCACACCCTGCAATTGAGCGAGTTGCGAGCGTGACAGGAACCCGCCCCCACTGCGGATGGGAAGAAGGGCATACTGGCTGCGGAAGAGCGGATGGTCTTCGCCCAGCCTG
>JBEKVW010000063.1:0-12387 GCA_049513695.1 Dehalococcoidia bacterium
GATCGTCCTGGCTGTAGTCACGACCTTGCAGATGTCGGCGCCCGCCGCCATCTGACGCCTTACCATGGCGGCCAGCCTGGCAGCCGACGGCGTGCCTTTCCAATCGTGATAAGAGATGAGGCATTCGGCCTTTGGCCTGATCTGCGGCACAATATTTTTCAGCCCTTCGGCATTCAACTCTATATCGATGATAGCGGCCCCCAGGTCTATGGCCGATAGCAGCTCTCTGATCCTGCTTTTTTCATCCCGCCTCCACTTCCCGCCCTCTTTTATGCTGCGGTTGGTGGCTATCCAGGGCTTATGCAGCGCGGGTACGATTTCCCGCCAGCCGGCCCCTATCATATCTATGCGGACTTCTAAGAGGTCAGCCGGCTCCGAAGCGCGCTTTATGGACCGGACGTCCCGGTCAGTAATGACCGTGCAGATCTTAACCCTCTTCATTATTCCTTTCCAGGACTTCTATGGCCAGGGCAAAGCTCACGTCGTCGGCGATGAAGACCTTGCCGATTGAGCGGGGCAGTATGAAACGTATCTTGCCGTTGCGCACCTTTTTGTCATGCTCCATGGCCTTGATTATCCGGGCCATATCCAGGCGCGGGACGGCGACAGGCAGCCCTGCCGCCAGCAGCAGCTTTTTAAGCCGCGCCAGGTCTTTGGCCTTGAATATCCCCAGCTTATTGGAGATCACGGAGGCCGATACCATGCCGATGGAGACCGCCTGGCCGTGCTTTATCCTGAAATCGGAGGCCGATTCGATGGCGTGCCCGATGGTATGGCCGAAGTTGAGGATGTTGCGCAGGCCGGCGTCTTTCTCGTCCTTTTCCACGATAGCGGCCTTGATGGCCGCCGACCTGACGATAATCTCCTCCAGCACCAAATTGTCGAAGGAGCGGATGTTATCCAGGTTCCTTTCGATCAGGCTGAAGAAGGCTTTGTCCCTGATAACTGCGTACTTAATGACCTCGGCCAGGCCGTTGCTCACCTCAATGGGCGGCAGGCTGGGAAGCGTGAGTGTATCCGCTACCACAAAAGCCGGCTGATGAAACACGCCTATATTGTTCTTAATGGGGCCGTGATCGACAGCGGTCTTGCCGCCTATGCTGCTGTCCACCTGCGCCAGCAGGGTGGTGGGGAGCAGCACCAGCGGGAGGCCGCGCATATAAGTGGCGGCTACGAATCCTGCCAGGTCCCCGATCACGCCTCCACCCAGCGCCAGCACAGGGGTCGAACGGTCGGCGTGCGCCGCCTGCATACCTCCGTACAGCTTGGCGGCGGTATCCAGGGATTTCTGCTCTTCGCCTTCGGGCACCATCAACAGCAGGGGCTTGTATCCCTGCCTATCCAGGCTTTGCTTGAGGATATCTCCGTACAGCCTGTCGATGACGGGGTTGGTGATGATGACGGCCTTATCGCAGGGCAGCTTTTCGCGAAGCCACGTCCCTACATACCCGAGCAGCTCCCGGCCAATGCTGATATCATAGCCTCTTCTGCCAAGCTTTACCTTGACTATCCTCAACCTGCTAAAACCACCTTACTGGCTGCCTGCCCTGCCTGCAACCAGCTGATGTATTTCCCGGCAGGCCTTTATTATATCCTGTAGCTCCTGAGGTGTGATAGTCTGACGGCCGTCTACGATGGCCTCGGCCGGATTATAATGGGTCTCGATCATCAGGCCGTCCGCGCCGGCGGCGATGGCCGCACAGCTCATGTTGAATACCAGGTCGCGCCGGCCTGTAGCGTGGCTGGGATCGACGATGACCGGCAGATAGGTCTCCTTTTTCATGGCAGGCACGGCGCCCAGGTCCAGCGTGTACCTGGTGAACTCCCTGCCCTTGCCTACCGGCACGATGCCGCGTTCGCACAGGATGATGTTCTTGTTGCCCTCGGCCGCAATATACTCGGCGAAGGAGAGGAACTCCTCGATACCGGCGCCGAAATGCCTTTTGAGCAGCACGGGCTTGTCCTTCCTGCCAGCCTTGGCCAGCAGATCCTGGTTGTACATATTGCGCGAGCCTATCTGAAGGATGTCGACATATTCGGCGGCCAGGTCTACGTGGTCCTCACCCCTGACCTCGGTGATCACCGGCATTCCGAATTCCTTGCCTGCGTCGCGCATCCATTTCAAAGCCTGTTCAGCGCTCTTACGGTCGATGCCGCCCAATCCCTGGAAGGAGTGTACTGAGCTGCGGGGTTTGAAGATGCCGCCCCTTAAAACGTGGGCGCCGGCCTTCTTCACAGCCTCGGCGATCATGAACAACTGCTTCTTATTCTCCACGGCGCAGGGCCCGGCCATGATGATTGGTTCGCCATTGCCTATCTGGATGTTGCCTATCATCACAGGTTTGCGGGCCTCGCCGTTATCGCCCGTAGCGCGGCCGTACTCCCGGCTGATGAGCTTGTAAGGGGTGTCGATTTTAATCACCTCCTTAACTCCCGGCAATATGGCTATGTGGTCAAACGGCACGTTGGTCTCGTTTCCGACCAGTCCAATGACTGTGCGGAATACGCCGCGTGATACATCGGCCTTCAGGCCGTAGTGCCTTATCTCCTTGACGATACGTTTGATATCCTCTTCGGTTGCGTCGTGTTTCATGATCATCATTGCTCGAGTACCTCCTGATATTTTTAAACCATAAAAAGAGAGGAGCCCTCCGCTTGGAGGGCTCCTCTTTACTTACTATTTTACTTTCTACTTATCTGGAACCGGGTGCACTGCACCGCCCCCCAAGCGAATCGCCGGGCGTAAAAAACCAGTAATAGGCGTAAAAGCTTTGAGAAGCTATGCAGTTTTCCATATCAGTAGAAAGGTTAACATAGAAATAAAAGGCTGTCAAAATCCAGCTTCAAACAGGTCATTATACGCACATCATGTAATCAGGCTGGAAGATATAAAAGCAGCCGCGGGGTAACGGCCCGGTCATTGCAACATGTCTCCAACCATCCGCACGGCATCCTGGACTAACTTGGGGCAGACGGTCTGAAAGAGCCTTTTCTCACGGGCTTCCATAAGTGCCTCATTATTGCTGATGTCGCAGCCCAGCAGATCATGGCAGAGGGTCGAGCCATGGCTTTCCCGGAATCTTTTCAAAAACTCAGCCGACAGCCCATAAGTTATCTCATTGGCCTTCAAGGGGTCCGGTAAGGACATGCCCTTTTTAAGGCCGATGACCATGATGGCGCCCGTCACCGCGCCGCATGTTTGCCCGCTACGGCCTATGCCGCCACCGAACCCGGCAGCAACCTTGAGAGCCGTCTGCATATCAAACCCGAGCTCTTCACAAAAAGAAGATAAGACAGCCTGAGAACAGTTGAAGCGGCTTTTAAAAGTAGCCAATGCATCGTCATCTTTGGTCATCACTTTGCCTCCTTAACCGGCCATAGGACAGGTGCTACCCATATCAGTAGCTCGAATCTATTTTCTAACTTTTGCCAGCGTTTGTTCAAACTGGACGAGGTGCTCTTTGAGGTGCCTGACGTAATCGGTAATAAGGGACTCCAGCGTCCTTTTCCTGTCCCCCGCCAGCAGGTAGTTGCCCAGCTTCTCCCGGTTGACCGTCCGGATGATGTGCCCGAGCAGGATGTTGTACTGCTTCCACATCAGTAGCAGGTCGGCCAGTCTCAGGTCGTTGAATTTTTCAATGCCGATCCACTCCGGGTAGTGTTTCTGGTATTCAGGGAAGGCCATTTCGTCTACGGTTTGCAGGCCGACGAAGCGCTGGTGGTAGATTGAAGCGGAATTGATCAGGTGGCCGATGATTTCCTTTAAAGACCATTCGGCCGGTTCCGGCCGGAGCGAAGCTTTCTTATCATCGGTATTCTTATATTTTTTATAAAAGTCCTGAACCATTTTGTTGAGATCGCTGTCGATGTTTTGCATTTTCCCCTTGCCTCCGTATTGATTGCACTGTATCTATTATACCTAATACGGCCGTCCCGAATCATGTCTCGATCTGATATAATTCTTGAACTGTGCCGGGCTGTGATTTTCCCCGGCCTTTATAAGAAAGAAAATGGAAAATATTCCCGTACAGGTTTCGTTGCTGGGATCCGGCGCGCTGGTGCTGATATCGGCATTCATATTCGTTAATGCCATCGAGTATGTAGGTTACCGGCTGCATTTGGGTGGCTCCTTTGTATCGGCCATCCTGTCCCCGCTGTTTACGTCGCTGCCGGAAATGATTGTGTTCCTGGTGGCGGTATTTGCCTATGCCGGCAAGTCGGGCGAGGATATAGGTATCGGCACGATCTTTGGCCAGCCCTTCATGGCCTCCAGCCTGTCGTACGGCCTGGTGGGCATCTCGATATTGCTGGGATTCTGGTTCAAGCAACGCAAAACCGTTTCTATGGTCATAGACCGCACCCTGATGATACCTTATGTATTTATCCTGGTGCTCTTCCCCCTGGCCCTTCTGCCGGCAGTCTTCAGCGATCCCAACATAAAACACCTCTGCGGACTGATTTTTCTGGCAGCCTTTGTTTTTTACATCTGGCTGATGCACCGCAGGCGAATGGCAGAATTGATCGAAGACGCGGAGATACCCTATTTCGCCAGGCTTTTGCCCGAAGCACCGCGCAACGGGATTATCATGGCGGTTCTACAGCTGGTAGTGGCTACCGCTGTGCTGTATTTCGGCTCCAAACAACTGGTGGGGTCGGTTGACCAGCTGGCAAAAAACATCGGGGCCAGCACTATGGGCGTGGCATTGATAGTCATACCCGCCGCCGCCGCCATCCCTGAGACGGCCAGCGCGCTCATCTGGAGTTTCAGAGGCAAGGACACCTTCAGCATAGGATCGCTGGTCGGAGAGAAGGTCCTCTATTGCACCTTCTATACCGGGCTGGCTTTGCTGGTCACCCACTGGGAGCTGGACGTGCACGCCTATATAAGCGTGCTGGCGACCACCATCATATCGCTGATACTGCTGTACTTCATAGCCAGGCAGAAGATGCCCTGGTGGGGACTGTGCCTGGGGCTGGTCTTCTTCGTGGCCTACGCCTTTTTAGTCTTCAACCTGCGGATTTGATGTGACTATGGGCGTTTAGGACCATCCCTCGGCGGAGAGATAGTCATGAAGCTGGTCGGGGTGGTGGCGGCAGTGGTATTCCAGACGGCTCGACTCGGCATGCGCCTTTGAATAGGTCAGCCCCTGTGCCATGCGGTTGCGCTCGTGAAGCTCGTGCAGCAGCACATAGCCGCGCTCCTGCTCCTCAATATCGTTATCGATCCAGACCTCGTTTTCCGGCACAAACTCGTAAACGTGATCGTGGCCGCCCTCGGTGAAGTCGATATCGAAGACGCTGCGCACCATGCGGCCGTCCACTATCCAGACGCTTACGCCATCCTCCAGCTTCTTCCATAGCTCAACGTGCACCTTGGCGCCGTCCGGCAGATTCTGTCCTTTTTTCGTAAAGCGCGCCAGGTCGCCTGCTTTGCGGCGCTCGGCCTGCTCGGCCACGTCGGCTTTGGTGATGGCGTCATCGTAGGATATGCCTTTGGCCATCAGCCGGTGCTCGACCAGCAGGTGATCTATGTAAAACTGGGTCTCGTCCTCTTTGGCTTCACGGTCTATCCACAGCTCGTCCACTGGTATGTACTTGAAGCGGTAATGCTGGCCGAAGTTGGTGAACTCCTCATCGATATGGCCGCGGATATAGGTGCCGTCCACCTGCCAGACTGCCAGGTCGCCGCGCTCATCGAGCTTCTTGATGTAGGGGGGCTTTAATTTCTTTCCCGTCATCCATCTGATTATAGCTTACAGCCGGTTTGGGCGCTATGTGGCCAGGCTTATGAGGAAATAGATGATGCCGGCGATGATGGCGGCGCCGGGGATGGTAAATAGCCAGGCCCAGACAATGCGCAGGGTGACGTTCCAGTGAACAGCTGTCCAGCGGTTGGCGGTGCCCACGCCGGATACAGCCCCGGTTATGACGTGGGTCGTGCTAACCGGTATACCCAGGCCTGTTGCCAAAAATATAGTTATGGCGCTGCCCGTTTCAGCGCAAAAACCATCGATCGGCCTCAGCCGGGTAATCTTCTGTCCCATGGTCTTGACGATTCGCCAGCCGCCCGTCAGTGTGCCTATGGCGATTGCGCCGTGTGCAATGAGTACTACCCAGAGAGGCACCAGGAATGCGCTGATCAGCCCGCCAGTGAAGAGCAGGCTGGTTATAATGCCCATGGTCTTCTGGGCATCATTGCCGCCGTGGCCCAGGCTGTACAGGGCTGCTGAAAAAAGCTGTAAGATACGCGACCACTTGTTTACTGTGCCGGGGCTCTGTTTATAAAGCATCCATGAGCTAATTACTTTGAAAACATAGCCCAGTACAAATCCAAGGGTGGGTGCCAGGATAATGAAGATCAGGGTCAGCGACCAGCCGGCAGGTATGATCACGCCGAAGCCGGCTTTGACAATCGCCGCACCGGCGTAGCCGCCGATCAGGGCGTGAGATGAGCTGCTGGGCAGCCCCAGGTACCAGGTGATCAAGTTCCAGCAAATGGCGCCCATCAGCCCGGCCAGGATCACCGTTTCATTAACCGAGGCCACGTTAATCATGCCCTTGCCGATGGTCACTGCTACCGCAGTGCCGAAAATCAGGAAGGCCACGAAGTTAAAAAAAGCGGCCCAGGCTACAGCGTACCTGGGAGGCAGAACACGGGTCGAGACGATGGTGGCGATGGAGTTGGCGGCATCGTGCATGCCGTTGGTGAAGTCAAAAACAAGGGCGACGAGGATAATGAAGCCAATGAAAATTAAGTGTAAATCCATCAGGTGGCTATCAAAATCAACTTATATTTACGGGGTTTAATTATATATTTTTCCGCCCAAAAAGTATTATAATAGCTCGATTCAAATGCGCGCAGCTACCGGGTAGCTCGCCACCGGCCAGTTTACTATACCGCTGGTCATGCTGGTGGTATTGATGTTGATATCCTTCACCATAGCTATCTGGATCAAGGATACCCATCCGGGAGCTGCCGCCGCCTAAATAGGGAACCAGGCCTTTTTTACGGCTGGAGCTGTTTTTTAGACATGTTGACCAGCAGGCATCCGATGATGCCCAGGGCCACTGCCACTATCAGCATGAAGCCGCCCATGGCCTCGGCAATGGTGGTCACGCCCAGTCCCAGCACGCCCATATAGAGATAGTTTTCGAGGTTGACGGCCTGGGCGTATTTAAGGTCGGTGGGGTTGGTGGGGTCGAATTTGCCGGCGCCTAGCAGTGCGCCATAAGAAGATGCAATAAGACGCCGGTGCCCGCGGATGGTGTCTGCCGCTATTTGCGCGGTCTCAGCGTCATCGATCAGGCGACCGGCTTTAGGCCCCGTGATGCCGAGGTCCCCCAGCTTTACATTCTCCTCTCTCATAGAGTTCTCGATGAACATTTGCTTGCTGAAACCCTCGAATAAGAACGCCGTGCTCATGGCCAGGGCGGCCACGGCCAGCAAGATCACTATAATGCCGGATACCTTCAATTTCCCGCTCATTTCATGCCTCCTGATTTAATTATAGTGAGCGCATGGAGTAAAGGATAAATAGCAAATGAAACTATTGAGATGCCCGTCAACGAAGGTGTAAGATAGATTGATGGCGAGGAGAGAAAGGCGGTGGTTATTAGAGCGGCTAAACCTTTGATTTACACATCCGTTATCTATATAGTTAATGAAGCTCACAGGAGAGGGGTTATGAAAATGAAATTGCTTTCTGTGTTAGGCCTGTGCATTATCTCGCTGGGAGTGCTGCCCGCATGCCAGCCCCCCGTTGCATCCGGTGATGTAGCGACATCCGACAAGCCGAGGGAGACCGTGTCAACGGTGAATCAGGCCGACCTTTCAGCTCTGGTAGACGGCAATAATAAATTCGCCGTCGGGCTTTACCAGGTGTTAAAGAGCGGCGAAGGCAACCTTTTCTACTCTCCCTACAGCATCTCCATGGCGCTGGCCATGACCTATGCCGGCGCAAAGGGGACCACGGCGCAGCAGATGGCGGATACGCTGCATTTCATCCTGCCTCAGGACAGTCTGCATACCACTTTCGATGGCCTCGACCAGCAGTTGGCCAGCCGGGGACAGGGCGCCAAAGATAAGGAAGGGAAAAGCTTCAAGCTCAACATAGTCAACGCCCTCTGGGGTCAGAAGGGTTACCAGTTCCTCTCTCAGTACCTCGACCTCCTGGCGCAGAACTACGGGGCCGGCATGAGGCTGCTGGACTTCCGCAATGCGCCGGACGCCTCCCGCCTGACCATCAATAAATGGGTGGCCGACCAGACCAAGGACAAAATCCAGGACTTGATACCTGCCGGCGCCATCGACACTTTAACCAGGCTGGTGCTTACCAACGCCATCTATTTCAACGCGGCCTGGGCCAGTCCTTTCGAAAAGGGCGCCACGCAGGATGGCAAATTCTATCTTAACGACGGCAGCAGCGTGACCATGCCCATGATGAGCCAGACGGAGAGCCTGGGATACGGGGAAGGCAGCGGATACAGAGTGGTCGAATTGCCTTACGATGGGCACGAGCTATCGATGGTGATCTTACTTCCCGACAGCGGCACCTTCACCCAGTTTGAAAACGCGCTGACCGCCGACAAATACAACGGCATTTTGCAGGGTCTATCCAATAAACAGGTTGCGCTTACCATGCCGCGCTTCAAATTCGATTCATCGTTCAGCCTGAATCAGGCACTGTCGGCCATGGGGATGCCGCTGGCCTTCACCGACCAGGCCGATTTCTCGGGCATGACCGGAAATCGCGATCTTTCCATCTCTGATGTTATCCACAAGGCCTTCGTCTCGGTCGACGAGTCGGGCACCGAGGCAGCCGCCGCCACCGCTGTGATAATGCGCACCACCTCCATGCCCCTTTCGCCCACCGAGGTCAAAGTCGACCATCCCTTTATTTTCGTCATCCGCGATATCCAGACGGGGACGGTGCTGTTCATAGGAAGGGTGCTTAATCCAACAGCATAAATATTTAAATTCTAAATATTAAACTCCAAGCTCTAAACAAATTCAAAGCCCAAACCCTGGCTATGTGAATTTTAAAATTTTGAGTTTATTTAGTATTTAAAGTTGGTAAGTATCCCCTCATACCACGTTCCACCTATACAAGATGTGGTAAAATAGTAGCATGCGTAGTAAAGGCCAAGTTGCTCTTGCCCTTATATTCCCCACTATCCTTGCCATTGTCGCTATTGCAGTCAGTATTGCCCCTATGCAATCCGACACTATCGAAATACTGGGGTGCAAGATGACCAGAGCAGTATTGGCTGATGGGCTTTTCATATTAGCCGGTGCAATTTTTATTGGCGCACTTGTGTGGCTATTTTGGGTATATATAAATAAGCCATTCCTATTTATTTGGAATAAATTGAAGTTGATCCCAAGATTAAGATTAACTATCGCTCCACGAGAAGCTCAACTTAGTACTTCAGTTGGCTTAAAACCTGTTGTCACTTATAACTTGCAGAAGGCCATTCCACAAGACAACGTTATAGAATTCTATCATACAAGAGATGAAATGATTGCCAAGCGAGGTACATTGCCAACCGAATTACAAGATATGAAGAAGGTTTGGGCTTCATGGTGGACAGCCATTAGTCCTACGTCGATGAGAATATTTGATCCAAATACCGTAAAAAGACAACCATCTGTAAATCGGATGATACTTTTTCATCCATGTGGGAAATATATAAAAGCTCATACTGCAATAGATGCAAGAGATGAGACAGTCTTAACTAATCAAATCGAGGCAAGCCGTATAGAGGCCCAATCGGTAGGCGTGGAAGTAAGATTCTTTGATGGCTTTATAGAAGGCATGATTATAGCTGATCCAATTTCTGCCGATGAGGATCAGTTCTCAGATGAATCTTGGATACGTGTCGAAACAGCTGTTCCTTACAGAAATAATAAGGACTGCTGTAATTTTGTTATATACAAAAAGCAAGATCATGATTTATTTGACGCATTATTAGAACACTACAAACTCTTATGGGGGAAGAGTGTATCTAACCCTAACAATATAGGTGGCTTAGATGAGGAAAGTAGTTAAACGAGATATTACGCGAGATCAATTCCACGCCTTAGTTAAGAAGGCGGCTCAATCTGTCGAGCCTAGCGAATCTGATTTAGAACAGTCTGGAACATTGGAGCAGAATCAAGACGATGGTTGTAGCGAAATTGATATTCATTCAGATATGACTGAAGATACTTCGGACTAACAGCATGATAAACACCGCCTATTCCACGCTTTACAAGGCTCCAGAAGCCCTCGATGGTGTTAGTATGGGCATTCCCAACCACATACTCGCCAAGGGCATGATTACAACGCACATGACCGAATCCGGCATCTTCAAGGGTGTTGTAAACAGAATATTCGTCTGTAAAGATGAGTGTTTTGCGCTCGACGTTATTAGTGATAAGGGGCATTACTGTGGAACGTTTGACGTTGGCAACCGCTTTAACACTAACCTTGCCGTTGCGTTGTGCAATACCTATCACAGGGACTTTGTGAGAACCTTCGGCTGGCCGACCCTGGTTATCACACCACGCCTTTTGCCGCCGGTGTAAGTTTCATCAATTTCCACTTCATTCTTGAACATACCCTCGTTTTCATCAAGAAGTGTGCGGATTTGTTTGAACATGCGCCATGCTGTCTTATAGGTTACGCCCGTCCTGCGTTGAAGCTCTTTACCAGAGTGACCACTTCGGGTAGTTGCCATCCAGAACATCGCCTCGAACCAAGTCCTAAGAGGAGTAGCGGACTTGTGGAAGATAGTCCCAGCGGTCGGGTAAATCTCATGCCCACAGAGATCGCACTTATAGCAAGGCCGTTTGGCTATCTTGTAGTGCTTTGTAATCTTCTTGCACGTCGGGCACTCGATGCCATCTGGAAAGCGATAGTTCTTGAGCCACTCAAGGCAAGCATCGTTATCTGGGAACTCTTGGTCAAAGTGTTTCATCGTGTATTTGGCTTGTTTTGTATTCATTTTTCTACCCTCTTGAACGTAGTATACCATATAAAACACGTGGTGTCAAGGGATAGTTACCTTAAAGTTTAGGGTTTAGAGTTTCCTCTCGCAGGTTGTAGTTTTCCCGGAGGGACTAAAGGTTCCTCCTCACCGCATCCGATTATTTCCAAATGGCCTTTCATCATATACAATTGGGTTGATACGGTTGGTCAGTGCATCCGATTAAACAACCGGCTAAGCCGGTTTAAAGGAGATATCATGTGGCAAAAAGGATGGCGCGAGAAGGTCTGGTCGGGGATCGATCAAGAGTGGGACTTAATCATCATAGGCGGAGGCATAACCGGGGCCGGGATTTTGCGCCATGCTACGGCACAGGGGCTGAGGGCACTGCTGGTAGAAGCCGGTGACTTCTCCTCCGGAACATCCAGCCGTTCGTCCAAACTGATCCACGGCGGTCTGCGCTACATCCTCAACAAGCAGTACAAGGTCACGCAGGAATCGGTCAGGGAGAGGGAGCGCCTGATGAAAGAGGCCCCGCATCTGGTCACCAAGCTGGGCTTTTTCTTCCCCAACTATGTGCGCTACCATACCAGGACTTTCCAGGTGGGCGAAATTATAGCCATTTACGACCTGCTGGCACCCAAGTGGGACCACCGCAAGTTCAGTAGGAACAGGATGATTGAAGAATGCCCCGATATAAATAAGGAGGGCTTGCTGGGTGGCTACCTGTATTACGATGCCGCCATGGATGACTCTCGCATCGTAATCCGCGTCTTGAGGGAAGCTGTGAGGGATGGAGGCACCGCTATCAATTATGCCAGGGTTCAAAGCCTGCTGCGTGATAACAATCAGAAGGTCTGCGGAGTCGTGCTGAAGGACATGTCCTCGCCTGAAGGCAAGACACAGGAAATCAAGGCTAAAGTGGTGGTGAATGCCGCCGGGCCATGGGTTGACCAGATACGTATGCAGATTGCCGGGACGCCGCGTCTGCGACGCGTGAGGGGAAGCCACCTGATACTGCCGCGCACCAGGCTACCGCTGGACAGGGCCATTACGCTGGTGCATCCCCGCGATAGCCGCGCCGTCTTCGTAATCCCCTGGGAAGGAACGACCATCCTGGGAACGACCGAAGTCGACCAGGACCCGGCTCTGGATATGAAATACGGCGAGCCTTTCTGCAGCAAGGAGGAGACGGCCTACATGCTGGAAGCTGCCACCTACCTCTTCCCCGGCCTTAATATCACTGCTGCGGATATTATTTCCTCTTTCGCCGGCCTGCGCCCCATCGTGAGCGGCGGCGCTGACTCGGCTTCCAAGGAGTCGCGGGCGCACTCAATGTGGGAAGAGGACGGCATGATAACCATAACTGGCGGGAAATATACCACCTTCCGCATCATGGCGCGCCAGACCCTGGCGGCC
>JBEKVW010000064.1:0-12296 GCA_049513695.1 Dehalococcoidia bacterium
CTGTCCATTAAAGTCTCAGTGGGCAAAGAGATTGCCCATCCCAATACTACCGAACACCATATCAGATGGATTTCCGTATATTTCCTGGCGGAAGGCGAGAATTTTGCCTGTCAGCTGGGACATTTCGAATTCACTGCGCACGGAGAATCCACGCAGGGGCCCAACATCGGGTCTGCTTATACCCACCCTGAGGCGGCCTTCTCCGTAAAGCTCAGCAAGCCGGGAACGATTTACGCCTCCTCATTTTGCAATATACACGGGCTGTGGCAGTCCGAAAAACAGGTTGCGGTTAGCTAAAAAAACATCCGATATACGTGGTATGACAGCATGTATAAAAATATAGTGGTTACGCTGGATGGTTCGGAGCTAGCCGAGACGGCCGTAGAGCACGCAGAAACCATTGCCAGAGGGTGCCAGGACCCGCAGATCACATTGCTGCGCGTCATCGAGCCCGTCAGGATACCCTATGGAGAGGCTACGCCGGGCCTGTCCATACCGCAGTTGGGACAACTGGAAAAAGACGAAAAGGCAAAGGCAGAAAAGTACCTCAATAAAATAGCCGCCAAGCTAACCGTCTCGGGTATTAAAACGTCGGTGAAAATTATGAACGGCCCCGCCGCTGAAACCATCGCGGACTTCGTCGATAAAAGCCAAGTCGACCTCGTTATAATGGCCACGCATGGGCGCTCCGGCTTAAGCCGCTGGGTCTGGGGGAGTGTGGCCGACAGGATTTTACATGGCGTCTGCGTGCCGGTGTTGATGGTCAGGGTCACCGACTGCGGCAACCTTTATAAGAAATGACTATTCTAACTGTGAGTTCCTCCCTTAATAGCTGCCGGAGCTTAAAAAGCTCCGTCAGTATTGTATTTGATGATTGTCTATGAAGCTGATCATATTCGACCTGGACCAGACGCTGGTGGATTTCCTGCCGGGCCACTCGGAAACGGTTCGGCGGCTCTTCCTGCAGGAATTCAATATAGATGTGCGGTTAACCGGTATAGATTTTTCGGGCCGAAGCCTGACGGACAATATCGCAGAACTGGCCAGGGTCAACGGCATTGACGTCAGTTCGGTGCGTGACCATATGGGTGATTTACTGGCCTCATATGAACGGATATTTTTTTCTCTGATGCCGCCTGATCTGTCTAAATACGTTTTGCCGGGAGTGCGGCAATTGTTGCAGCATTTGACGGAGGCCGGGCATTTGATCGTCCTGTATACCGGTGACTCACGTGCAATTGCGAGAGCGGTGCTTTCGGCAGCCGGGCTGGATAGATATTTCAGATTGGCAGTATATGGAACCGAAGCTAAAACCCGTTTGGATATGGCCAAGCTGGCCGTTCGCAAAGCCGGGGAACTAATGGGTATGAAATTTTCAGGAAAAGATGTGGTGATTATCGGCGATGCCCTCAGGGACATAGAATGCGCCAGGCAGCTCCAGGCCCTTTCCATCGCGGTTGCCACGGGCGTTCATTCGGTTGACGACCTTAAAAGCGGGGGGGCCGATTATGTATTCAAGGATTTGGGGGATACTGGAAAGGTGATGCAGGCCATAGAGAGCTGCCGCAGTGATAATGTCCCGTTAATAACAGGTTAAAAAATCAGCTATGAAGAGTGAACCGAAGAAACAGCCGAAAATAACTGCCGGAGCCGACGGCAGCCAGGCCCGAGGGAGGAAGAGACCGGTTATTAAGACCAGCTTTAAAACAGGGGGGAGCGGGCTAAAGGCGGCTGGCAGACAGAAGGAAATGGATATCGATATCCTTTCCCAGATAAAGGACGTTGTCATTTGCGTGGATGGGGATGAGAAAATTTTTTGCTGGAACCATGCTGCCGAGAATCTGTATGGTGTAAAGGTTGAGGATGCCCTGGGCCGCGACTGCCGGGAATTTTTCAGGATCGAATGGATAGAGCCCATCGATGAGAGCGATTCCAGACAATCCATGGAGAAGTCCGGCTTCTGGCAAGGGGAAAACATCCAGATCCTGAGTAACGGCGACAGCATTTATGTGGAAACTTCGTTGTCCATATTAAAGGGAAAGCGTAATGAAGTCATCGGAACGCTGGTGGTGATCCGTGATATAACTTCACGTAAACGGGCCGAGCTGGTAAGGGGAAAGCTACTAGAACAAATTGTAAAACAGCAGCAGAGGATAGAGGAATCTCTATGGACGATTGAAAGGGAAAGGGAGCGCTATCGGATCATCGTTGAGAACGCCTTCGAAGGTATATTGCTGGCTGACCCTGACGGCCTGATAACCTTTGTTAATTCTCGCATGGCTGAGATGGTTGGCTACACAATAGATGAATTGGTCGGCCGACAGTTCCTGGATCTGGTCAGCAGCGAACAATTGCCTTTAATGGCGGTTAGACGGCAGCAGCGCCGTAAGGGCATCGTTGAACAATATGATCTCAAGATGGTGAGAAAAGAGGGCTCTGTAATCTGGGCCATGAACCATTCCGTGCCACTATTTGATAAAGAAAAAAAGTTTACCGGCTACCTGGCCATATTTGCCGACATCTCGGAGCGCAAGCAGGCGGAGATGGAAAGGGAAACCATCCTCCGCACGGCGATGGATGGTTTCTGGCTGGTGGATACGCAGGGACGTTTCCTGGATGTCAATAACGCCTATTGCAAATTGATCGGTTACGGCCGCGATGAGCTGCTGAAAATGGGCATACGGGACGTAGAGGCCAGGGAAACGGAAACGGATATAGCCCGGCGCATGCAGAGATTAGTAGAAACCGGAGCAGAGAGGTTCGAGACCAGACACAAGTGCAAGGACGGCCGGACCGTCGATATCGAAGTCAGCGCCAACTATTTCGATATACATGGCGGGCGTCTCTTCGTATTTCTGCGCGATATTACCGGGCGCAAGGCCATGGAGGCCGAGCTTGCCCACCTGGCATCCTTCCCCGAGCGCAATCCCATGCCTGTGGTCGAGATGAGCAAGGAAGGCGATATACGTTATATGAACAGTGCTGCGTTTCGCATTTTCCCGGATATGGCTACTATGGGAAGCCGGCACCCCTTTCTGGACGGTGTGGAAGATATGATCAGTAAAGCGGGAGACGAAATTACTGCTCTGACTCGGGAAGTACAGGTCGGCGATTTATGGTACGACGAAACCGTATACTGCGATACCGAAAATAACAGCTTCCGGTTTTACGGTATGGACGTCACTGGGCGCAAGAAACTCGACCAGGTGAAGGATGATTTCATAGGCATGGTATCACATGAGATGCGCACCCCACTGACGGTTATTATGGGGGCGCTGGACACACTTTCACAGGACAGCGAAAAATTGGCCCCGGATGAACGTAAGCAATTGCTTGAGGATGCTGCTATTGAATCGGACGAGCTATCGCATATCCTGGATAATCTGCTGGAGCTGTCACGTTCGCAGGCCGACCGCCTTAAAATATCCCACAATGCTGTCGTGATTTCTGACCTGTTGAAAAAGGTGATCGGCAAGTTCGGCAAACAGCCCGGTCACCGGTTCATACTGAAATCTAATGGCGGCATTCCGGTTATAGAGGCGGACCCCCTCAGGATCGAACGGGTTATTTTCAACCTGGTACAGAATGCCGTTAAGTACTCTCCGGGAGGCGGGCCGATAGAACTCTTCGCCGATAAGCAGGATGGCTTCATCAGGGTGGGCATTAAGGACTCTGGCATCGGTATCTCCAGCTATGAACAGGCTCGGCTTTTTAATCCCTTCCAGCGTGTTGAGAGGGGAAAATACGATACATCCAAGGGTATCGGGCTCGGATTGGTGGTATGTAAGCGGCTGGTGGAGGCGCATGGCGGCCGCATCTGGTTGGAATCTGAGGAAGGTAAGGGGACTACCGTGTTTTTTACGCTGCCGATAAGTCCGGCAGGATCATAAAATTCGTCTTAAAACCCGGGGCAAATGAATAATCCCTAAAAATATCCCGCATAAACTCGACCTATTTTTATTTTCCAACCACATGACCACCCTCTATCATCCGCCCCGGTAAAACCATAGTATCAGGGCACATATTTAATTATCATAAATTACGCGGCCGAAATATCTAATATTTATAACATTTTGGATACGGGGACTCGAACAGCTGTGTTAAAATTGTATGGGTTCAACCGTACGTATGGATTACAAGAAAATCTTCCTGACCGACGATGAGTTCGAAGAGCTGTTCGGGTGGCAGATCTCGCGTATCGTAAGGATACTCAACGAGACAGCGGGGACGGTCTGCCCGCCCTGCGACGGCTACTGCTGCAAGAACATACATTGCGGGCTTTACTCAGAGAAGTTCAGCACCTGCCCGATTTATGAGATCAGGCCCAGGGAATGCCGCTATCATTTCTGTAATGATGTATTCACACGTGCGCCGCTCAGCAAGGAGGAAAAGGACATGATGGTGCAGCCGGTGGAGGAGCTTATCTGCGGCGACAAGGGCGATATTGCCCGTCTGTTCTTCCTGTTCCCCGAGTTCCCGCTGGATGATAAAGGCCTGGCAGCCAGGGGCATTAAAGAGGCGGTGGACCGCATAAAAAATGACTTCGAAGAGGGCAGGCTGGACCAATCTTCCACCTTTACGCGCTTGAAAGAGCTCTGTAATGGTTAGCCTTTTCAGGACATCGGGCGATATTAAGATATTGAAAGAGGGAGGTTCAACTATGAAAAAAGTGATTGATGAATTCAAGGAATTTATCATGCGGGGCAATGTGGTCGACATGGCCATCGGCATCGTTATCGGTGTTGCCTTCGGCAATATCGTTACATCCCTGGTAAACGATGTAATAATGCCGCCCATCGGACTTCTGCTTGGGAAGGTAAGCTTCCAGGACCTGTATATAAACCTGTCCGGCCAAAGCTACACTTCGCTAAGTGCCGCCAAAGCGGCCGCAGCACCCACCATTAATTACGGGATATTTCTCAATACCCTATTGAATTTTCTCATCGTTGCTTTGGTGATATTCCTGATAATCAGGCTATTTGAGCATGCCAAGAACCGGGTTGTAAAGCCCGCCGCCACGGCCGAGCTCAAGACCAAAGACTGCCCCTACTGCATCAATACTATACCCTTGAAAGCATCCCGGTGCCCGCACTGCACGTCGAATCTGGCCTAGCAACAGGTAATGCTAAATATCCAGCCCGCCGGATATGGCGATGCCGCCGCCTGCGATATAGGATGCCTTATCCGATGCCAGGAAGATCACCAGTTCAGCTATTTCCTCCGGTTCTGCCATCCTGCGCAGCGGGACGGTAGCTTCGGTTTTCTTCTTAATCTCGGGGTTCTCGGTGAACTCCTTTATCATGGGCGTTTTGGTCCAGCCGGGGCATACGGCAACGATGCGTATACCCTTGGGGGCGTATTCCTTAGCGGCTGAGTTGGTGATGCCGACCACGCCATGCTTACTGGCGGTATAGCTATTGAGCTTCCTCAGTGCCCTCAGGCCCGTGATAGAAGCGTTGTTTACGATCACGCCGCGGCCCTGTTTGAGCATCTCGGGTATCTCATTCTTCATGCACAGCCAGATACCCTTCAGGTTGGTGTCAATCTGTGCATAAAACATCTCTTCGGTTTCCTCTGTCAGGTTCTGGAAGACACCGGCCAGGCCGGCGTTGTTGAAGGCTATATCCAGCCTCCCGTAAGTGTCAACCGTTTTCTTGACCATGTTTTCCACCTGGGCGGCAACCCTCACATCGGTTTGCACAAATATGCCCTCGCCGCCGGCGTCTTTAATCATCTGCACTGTCTCCTCACCCTCTTTAATACGCCGGTTGGCTACCACTACCTTGCCTCCCTGCTGGCCGAACAAAATAGCAGCGGCGCGGCCTATGCCTGAGCTGCCGCCGGTGACGATTATAACCTTACCTGTGAATGTGCCCAAAGTGAACCTCCTGAAGACTATTTATATTGAAAAAGCAGCCGATTTATCGACTGGACGCTAGACCGAAAATTGGCGTCAATATATTAGCATTCCGCAGGCGGGTAAGTAAAGAGCGTCGAAGCTGGTGTTGCCTGACCCCCGGGCGACCGGGTTTGGTGCTGTAAAATGGCGCTGACGGATTTATTTCTTGATCAGCACCTGGGCAAACATGTAGTCCTTGATGTGTTTGGTATAGGCGCGGTAGTCGAAGGCGGAGTTATCCAGGATATACTGTTGTTCGAACCCCAGCAATATCGCAATGAAGACGGTTGACAGGTAATGCTCATCCACGTCCTTGAACTTCTTTTTCTGCTTGCCTTCCTTGAGGATGGATTCCAGCGTTTCGCGATAGCCGCGGTACAGCTTGCTGAGAATGCGCTGCATGCGCTCATTGAACTTGATCTGCGTCATAAAATCGTAGGTAACGTAGACGTATTCCCTTTCCTTGATGACCAGGTCGAAGGCCTGGTCCATGAAGATATCCAGTTTTTTAGCTGGCTCGGGCACGTGCTCGATGGTTTTTTCCAGGGAAGTGCGGATGTTTTGCTGCATCTCCCTGAGCAGCGTCACCAGCATGTTCTCCTTATCTTTAAAGTAATGGTGTATCAGGCCGGAGGATACGCCGGCCCGCCTGGCGATATCCATCATAGTGAAGTTGTAATATCCCTTTTCAGCAATGACCTCGTAAGCGGCCCCGGTTATCTGCTTCTTCCTGATGGCCGCGATCTGCTTGCCCTTCTGCGTGCGGTTAAGCCTGGCGCCCCTGCCCGACGGCTTTAGCACGCCTGTTTTCTTTTTTCTTACTGTCATTGCAAAATCCTCTTAATACGGTTATATTTTGTTAGGCCGACCGTATATTCCGGCAGGTTATAACAGCGGAAAAGGGGATGGTTCTTATTGCATAATTGGTCAATCAATCTAAGATATAATATATCAAATCTTCAAATATGGGAAGATGGTACGATAATTCGCAAGGGAATAACTCTAACCGATGGGAGGCGAAGATGTTGAAGAATCTAATTGGCCTGGCGCTGGCCGTCCTGATATTGCTTTCGGGCTGTATGGTTAATAACCCGGCGCCCAAGCTGCGTATCATCACCGAGGATAATCCGCCCTTTAATTTCACCGATGAAAAAGGGGTTATTACGGGACAGTCCACCGAGATCGTAAACCTGATATTGAAAGCCACCGGCACGGATGCATCCATGGAGCTCTTGCCCTGGGCGCAGGGCTATGAGTTGGCGCTCCAGGCGCCTGACGCCGTGCTCTACTCCACCTCACGTTTGCCCTCCCGCGAAAGCCTCTTCAAATGGGTCGGCCCCATTGGCTTCGACGATAACTACTTTTATACCAGGCGCGATTCCAACCTGGTTATCAACTCGCTTGATGACGCTAAAAAACTGAAATCTATCGCCGTCTACCAGGACGACTCCAACCAGGTATATTTGGCGGGACAGGGTTTTACCAACCTGGATGTTAGTCAAAACGACACGCAGTGCATCCAGAAGCTGGTGAACGGCCAGGTCGATGCCTGGCTGGGGCCTGCGCTGGGGATGCCCTTCGTGGCTTACCGTGCCGGCGTCAATCCGGCCGAGATCATCTCCGATAAATACGCGGTCAGGAACGACTTTTATATTGCCTTTAATAAAGCTGTTCCCGACAGCACGGTGCAGGCCTGGCAGAAGGCGCTCGATGATTTAAAGAAGGAGGATAGCTCCGGGGGCATGAGCGTTTACGAGAAGATAATCACCAGCTACGCTCTGCCGCAGTATGCCCCCAGCAGTGTTTCGCGCGATACGGTCATACAACTGGTCAATAATACGGCCGCTGATATAATCGCCGATGCGCCGGGCGCCATCGCCAAGATAAATGCCCAGCAGCCCCCCTACCTTGATAAGCAGAACCCTGCCCTTTATGTCTATGTTTTCGACAATCAGATGGTCGAGGTGGCCAATGCCGATAACCCGGCTGTGGTCGGCCGCGATTTCAAAGGCGTGCCGGATATGGCGGGCAGACTTTTCCGGGACAACATTGTCGCCGGGGCGCTGGCCAACGGCACTGGATGGGAGGACTATGTCTTCACCATGCCGGGCCAGATAGGCCTTTTCTACAAATCGGCCTACTATAAGCTGGTAACCGGCTCGGACGGCAAGCAATATGTGGTCTGCTCGGGCTGCTATGTAGCCAGAAACGAATGAATTCGGCCTGTCCCCGTATATGCTGACAGGCAAGTTCGAAACTACGCCTATTGACTTGCTGTCAATCTGCATGTAAAATAACTTTTGCATTGCGCTTTTTTTGTATTAGATTGAAGGTGAGATGAATTGTTGATATCTGAGAGCCGGAAAACAAACTACATAGTCATCGAAAAAGATAAATGCAAAGCCTGCCTGTACTGTATATCGGTATGTCCCAGGGAGATAATCGGGATATCTAAAGAAATCAACCGCTTCGGGGTCAATTACGCCGAGCTGATTGCGGAAAAAGCGTTCATTTGCACAGGATGCAAGGCCTGTGCCATCATGTGTCCCGACCTTGCCATTACCATATATCACCGCAGCAGTCCGGACGACGATACAACATCCTGACCGGTTTAATCATCGAGGAGCCGTTTATTGCCTGAAAGAACCCTCATGGGGGGTAACATTGCCATAGCTGAAGGCGCCATTCTCGCCGGATGCGGCGCCTATTTCGGCTATCCCATCACACCGCAGAACGACCTGCTCGAGCATATGGCCAGGCGTATGCCCGAGGAAGACAGGATTTTCCTTCAGACCGAGAGCGAGCTGGCGGCTATCAATATGGTTTACGGTGCCGCTGCAGCAGGTTTCCGCTCCATGACCTCCACCTCCAGCCCCGGCTTCAGCCTTCAACAGGAAGGCATCTCCTATATGGCCGGTTCCGAGATACCGGCGGTTATTGCCAATATCATGCGCGCCGGTCCCGGGTTGGGCAACATCGGCGGCGCGCAGGGCGACTACATGCAGTGCACGCGGGGCGGAGGGCACGGCGATTACTACCTGATAACGCTGGCGCCGTCATCGGTGCAGGATATGCTGGACTACACTATGCTGGCCTTTGAGCTGGCCGACAAGTACCGCAACCCGGTTTTGGTTATGGCTGACGGCTTCCTGGGACAGGTGGTCGAGTCGGTCGTGATCAGGGAGCGTGTCAAGAAACTACCCGAGAAGAAGTGGGCCATCACCGGCGCCGCCGGCAGGCCCAAGAACATAATCAACTCCTTCGAGATGAACCCCATGGACCATCCTGCCAGGATCAAGCTGATCCTGCAAAAATTCGAGAGGATGCAGCGCAACGAGGTCCGCTACGAAGGTCTCGAACTGGAAGATGCCGATATCGTGCTGGTGGCCTACGGCAGCGTGGCCCGCTCGGCCATGACCGCCATGCAGGAGGCACGGCTGCATAAGATAAAGGTCGGACTTTTGAGGCCGATTACAGTTTTGCCTTTCCCCTATCAGCCGCTTGCGGACCTGGCGGGGCGAGGCTGTAAATTCGTGGCGGCCGAGATGAGCGCAGGGCAGATGGTCGAGGATGTCCGCATCGCAGTGGGCAACCGCAACGAGATCAAGCTGGTCAACTCCTGGGGCGGCGTGCCGCTCACGGCCGACGAGATATTTGAAGCTATAGATTTGCTGGCATAGAAGATAAGAAGATAATTGATATGAGAAAAGCAAGCATGGACGGATTTGAAGATATGATCTTCGGCAGGCCGGAGATCATGGAAGACAGGCCGACGCATTTTTGCCCCGGCTGCGGCCACGGCATCACCCAGCGCCTGATCGGTGAGGTCCTCGACGAGCTGGATTTACAGGAACGTGCGGTCTGCGTGGCTTCCATTGGCTGCACGGTTACAGCCTATGCCTATTTCAAGGTGGACGGCCTTGAATCGGCCCATGGCCGCGCCCCGGCGGTTGCCACGGCCATCAAACGCTGCCGGCCCGAGCTCGTTCCCTTCACACTGCAGGGCGACGGCGACCTGGCGTCCATCGGCACGACCGAGATCGTGCACGCTGCGGCCAGAGGCGAGAAGATCACCGTTATCTTTGCCAATAACGCCACCTACGGCATGACGGGCGGCCAGCTTGCCCCCACGACACTGATCGGCATGTATTCGGCTTCCACCCCGCATGGACGTACGGTCGAGCAGTCCGGCTACCCCATAAGGATGAGTGAGATGCTGGCAACGCTGGACGGCCCTTCTTATATAACCAGGGTATCCCTGCACAACCCGGCCAATGTCAGGAAGGCCAAGAAAGCCATCGAGCTGGCCTTCCGGGCACAGCTTGCAGGCCTGGGCCTTTCCTTTGTAGAGGTCCTGTCTATGTGTCCCATCAACTGGAAGGTAGAGCCGGTCAAGGCGCGGCAGTGGATGGCTGACAACATGATTCCACAGTTTCCCCTGGGAGAGTTCAAATGCATACCGGAGGTGGAGGCGCTCAAGAAAGAGGTGAAGGGTTGAGCTGGGAGATAACCGTATCCGGGTTCGGGGGCCAGGGTGTGCTCTTCATCGGCAGGCTTCTCATGGAGTCCGCCTTTCGTTCGGGCAAAGAAGTATCCTGGCTGCCGTATTACAGCGGCGAAAAGCGCGGCGGCATGTGCACCTGCTTCGTTAACCTCTCCGACGAGAGGATAGGCTCCATATTCATCACGCATCCCGATATCGCGGTGGCCATGAACCCGGCGGCCATGAAGATACTCGAGCCGGCGGTCAAGACGGGCGGCTTGCTGGTTGTCAACGAATCTTTGATTAAAAACAAGACCTCGCGCCGCGATATAAAAGTGGTCTACGTACCAACTGTTGAGGCGTCCAAGGAGGTCGGCGATGAGTCTGTTGGCAACCTGGTGGCGCTGGGCGCCGTCATAGCTAACTCGCAGGTGGTAACCACCACCAGCATTATCAAAGTATTAAACCAGATTCTCTCCAAAGACAAGCACCAGCTTGAGATGAACAAGGCGGCCCTGCTCAAGGGCTGCGAATATAGCTAGTCCCTTCGGGGAAATTCCAAATACTAAATCCTAAGCTCTAAATAGGTTCAAACTTCAAAGCTAAATATATTTGTGTTTTGATTTGATTAGTCGAAGGTGTTGAAGGTCATAACGGCAAAAGACATGGCTAATGAAGTCGCAGTTAGTCGTGTTGAGGGCGTTGAAGAGAGGCTGTAAAGCCCCTCTTATAAATTAGTAACCCTCTCCCTTGAGTAGGGTTGTGCATAATATTATGTTAATAGATACTCAGTAACTAAATGAAGCTATTCTTTTAGGATTTCCTTAGAGACAAAAGTTATTGGAAATAATCTTCCATAAAATCTTATTAGAAATTTCCATCCATCTTCATCCTAGCATGTTCAAATTCCAAACTAAGAAATTCTGCTGTGGTCATGCGGTCAGAGACAGCTACGAGTTTTTTATCGTTTTCACAAAGAGTCGCAATACAGATAGTCACGTTATCAACCTCCCAAAGTGCCTGTAGATGATTATACTCCACTAGTAGTATAGACTTCATCTGACATTTCAGATTTGGGAGTACTGACATAACATTATGCACGGGGCTACTTGAGGGAGAGGGCAGGGTGAGGGTGGTATAATTCTATGAATATTTAAGGAGGTCCCTATGAAAGCCGCCGTATTCTATGGAGCAAAAGATTTCAGGATTGAAAATATCGAAGACCCCAAAATAGAACCTGAGGACATTTTAATTAAGGTCAAGGCCGCCGGCATCTGCGGCTCCGACCTTCATTCCTATAAAGAGGGTATATTCAGCCGTCCCGGCTTTGTCATGGGCCACGAGGTGGCGGGTGAGGTGATTGAAACAGGCAAAAAGGTCAAAGGTATCAAGGTCGGCGACCGGGTGGCGCCCATGATGTACGGCCAGTTTGACGTCTCAGGCGCCTGCGGCAAATGCTTCTGGTGCACGCGGGGACAGCCCCAGTGGTGTCCGACCGGCGGTCACAGGCCGTGCGGCGAATGCGAGAAGTGCAAATCCGGTCAGTGGTGGTTGTGCGTTAAGAACCAGCGCCATATGCTGATGGGCTACAGCCGTAACGGTGGCTATGCGGAGTATGCCTACGTGCCTTATGCCAACCTGGGGGCCAACGTTTTTAAAATCCCGGATAACCTGAGCTATGCCGAGGCCTCTTTCCTCGATCCGGTCACCGGCGCCTATAAATGGGTCAAGCAGGCCAGACCGCAGAAGTTTGAGACGGCCGTGGTCACCGGCCTGGGAACTATCGGACTGGCAGTGATGCAGGTATTGAAGCTCATGGTCTCCAAAGTGATAGTCTCGGACATTTCGGAGAAGCGTCTCAAGCTGGCGCAGGAGCTGGGCGCCGACGTGGTCATCAATGCTTCCAAAGAGGAC
>JBEKVW010000065.1:0-12158 GCA_049513695.1 Dehalococcoidia bacterium
ACGGACGAGGAGCAGTCCGTTCATCTGGAGTTGCCTTATCCCGACGCGGCCACCGAGCTGAACCGCTGGCTGCCGCTGGTAAAATGGTTCCTGGCTTTCCCGCACATCTTTGTACTGATCTTTCTGGGGCTGGCCGCTCTGGTGGTTACCTTGATTGCCTGGTTCGCCATA
Source organism: Dehalococcoidia bacterium (assembly GCA_049513695.1). Taxonomy (GTDB): domain Bacteria; phylum Chloroflexota; class Dehalococcoidia; order GIF9; family UBA5629; genus UBA1162. The sequence continues at coordinate 172 of JBEKVW010000065.1, forward strand.
CTCTTTATCGGCCTTTATCCCAGGGGCATGTTTAATTTTGTGGTGGATGTCTTTAGATGGAGTCTAAGGGTGACGGCCTATGCTATCATCCTGACCACGGATAAATATCCGCCTTTCAGGCTGGGTGTATAAGGTTTTACTGAACATATACTTTAGGGAATAGCCGATAAAAAGAGCGCGCGGGGACCGGCTCACTGATCGGGTGGGCAGTTCTCGCGCTTGTTTTCATACATGAATTTGTCGGCGGTATCCAGCAGGTCGCTGAGATTGCAAGGCTCGCTGGATGGGCTGCAGGCTATCCCGAAGCTGAGTGAAAGCTCATAGGGCTTCTTTTCACGGACGTTGTACTCTTTCAGTTTCTTCTCGAGGCGGTTGACGATCGCCTCGGAATATGCCTGGTCTGCCCCTGCCATGAAGACAGCGAACTCATCGCCACTTATGCGACCCACGATATCCGATTCACGGAAGGTCTCTTTGAGCATTTTGGAGGCGTTGATTAGCGCAGCATCCCCCTCCAGGTGTCCCATGTTATCGTTGATCCATTTCAATTTGTCTATATCGGCGAATAGCAGGGTCACGCCCTTATCCATGCGGTAGCTCAGCTTTAACTGTTGGTTGGCCAGGGTGAGGAAACCTCTCCTGTTATAGAGGCCCGTAAGGTCATCTATTAGAGAGAGCGATCTGAAAAGGTCTTCGTTTTGTTTGCGCTCCGACACATCGACGATGGTGCCCAGAGTGGCCTGCCTTCCGTCGTAGTGGATGGAGGAAACCGATTCCATGAACCACTTGAGTTTACCACTGGCGGTCTTGACGCGATAGTCGTAAGTCTGGAAACTGTCTTTGGGCGACTTGAGCGCCTTAACGGCTTCCTGACGGACCCGGGTCGCATCTTCGGGTAACACCAGTGAAAGAGCTTCCCGGTCTATAAGCTCATTTTCGGCGAATCCCAGGTAGTTGCGGAACTGGGGATTGACCAGCCTGAACTTGCCGTCCTGGGCGATATACATGCCGATGGGCGAACGGCTGAAAATGGCACGGAAGAGATCCTCGGCCTCTTTTCGCTCTGTGATGTCCTGGCCGGAGCTGAAGGTGCCCACGATCTTACCTGTTTCATCCCTGAGGAGCTCGTTATGCCAGGTGATGATTCTTTCCTCGCCACCCGAGGTCATCACCGGCCTTTCCTGATATCTTTCCAGCTCGGCCTGGCCGGACATTATATTGACATAATCATTTTTAACGGCTTGTCGTATGTCGAGCGGGAGGAACATGTCAAAGGGCCTTCCCAGGATATCGGTCTCTGATGCCCCCAGGATCTCCCTGCCTTTGCGGTTTATCATCGTGACTTTTTGCTCGGCATCCAAGGCCAAAAGGATCGATTCCTCAAGGTCCAGGATATTCTGCAATTTATCACGCTCTTTTTTCAGCAGGCCGGTGCTCTGCGCCAGGTTATAAAAGAGGATGTCATAGGGCTTTAACAGGTGCACCACGACGATGGCACGGTAGATCAGCAGGAAGGAGATCAGGTAAAACAGGTGTCCCAGTATGCTGGACGGGCTGGTGGGGTCCTTATAAAACATGAAGCATAGCTCGGCTACAATGCTGACCCCGATGGAAAGCAGTAAGTAAAGCAATACATTGCGGTCGAATTTTTTACGTGAAAGCCAGAGCATTCCGGCCGCCATAATGAAAAATGAGCAGACCACGAATTCGCTGACGATGTAAAACAGGGTAGGCCCCTCGCCCCAGATGTAAGCCACCGGGAAGATATTCCATAAAAACATGGTGAGCAAAATCAAGACCGTTAGTAAAGCAAGTCCCCACAACGTAAAGCTTGCTCTGAACCTGCGCTGAATAAAAATGGGGGCTATCAGCAGGGCTATGCTCTGTAGATATCTGGCGGCGACCCATAGCTGTGTGTCCGTACCCGAAGTATAAGTGAGGAATAGCGGCATACCCTCGTAAGTTAATGTATGCATCAGTTCCAGTATGCCCACGTAGAGATAAGCGATGCCCAGGAAGGTATAATAGTGGTTATCGGTGTAGCGGCGGGAATTCCAGGCTATGATAAATATACTGAAGCATACTACGATGCTGCAAAGCTCTATAACAGTATGGGAGAGGAGATAATTATACAGACTGGTCAGATAGATGGCGGCCAGGATAATGATGCCCCCTAGTGAGCGCCAGGCAATTCCAAACTTGGTCAAATGCCTCCCCCGCGTAAAATCGGTAGGGACTGGAAATGGGCCTGCTGTTTCGGACAAGATTATAACAGACTTCAGCCGGACGTTAACAGCGGTTTTTTACCAAAAATTTGTCAATTTATGACATTTTGCAGGATTTCCACGTCTGCATGGTTACCCGGACCGGCCTCGAACCGGACGGCCACGAAGTCGAAGCGCCAGTTCTCATCGGGATTCCCATGGGCATTCAAATAGTCCAGGGCCGTGGAAACCAGCCGCTGTTTCTTACTGCCGGTAATCGATTCCTCCGGCGACCCGAAAGATGCGCCTGTCTTGCTGCGGACCTCGATAAATACCAGGGAGTCTTTGTGGCGGGCTATGATATCTATCTCGCCGTAGAGGCAGCGGTAGTTCTGCTCAATTATGCGATAGCCCTTCCTTTTCAAGGCGGAACGGGCCAGCTTCTCCCCGGCCTCGCCTCTCTCTTGTTTATTCATATCATCCTGGCGAGGTCCCGCACCGGCGCAAAGGTCATGCGGTGGATACTGCATGCGCCGTAGCGTTGCAAGCATTTCAAATGTTCGCTGGTGCCGTAGCCCTTGTGATCGCGAAATTTATATTGCGGATATTTGGCGTCCAGCTTCATCATTATACGATCGCGCGTCACCTTGGCCACCACCGAGGCACAGGAGATTACCATGCAGGAGCAGTCGCCTTTGATTATGCCTTTTTGCGGTATACGCAGCCGGGGCAGCGGCACGGCGTCCGTCAAAAGATAATCGGGGGGTTTTTTCAGCCGCTCGATGGCCAGCTTCATTGCCTTTTTGGTGGCATTTAAGATGTTGATATTGTCGATGATTTCCGGGGAAATTATGCCTGCGCTGTACTCCAGCCCTGAATCCTGCATGAGTGCGAAGATGCTCTCACGCACTTTCTCTTGGAGCTGCTTGCTGTCCCTGACCATTGCCAGCCAATGATAATCGGCATCTTCGGGCAAAATCACCACCGCAGCCACCACGGGCCCGGCCAGTGCTCCCCTCCCCGCCTCGTCCAGGCCAGCCACGCGGCGGTATCCGGCCGCGAAAAGGGCCAGTTCCTCGCTGCGGTCTGGCTGGGCTTGAACCCGTTTCATAATTTTCTTCAATTATTACCCCGGGGCTAATGAATCTGGTGGCAGAACAAAATTATTTTATATCTGGTGAGGTAAAAGTCGGGTATTTTTTTTGCAGTGCGGGCAGCAGGCTTTCCCATACCAGGCGGCTGATTTCCTCGGGAGGTTGCAGGGCCTGTATGATGCACCATCTTTCAGGCTGGAGTTGCGCCGATTGCAGGTAGCCATTACGTATTTTGTGGTGAAAAGCAATATTTTCCGCTTCGAAGCGGTCTTCCCCGCTGTTGCGCTTGCGCCCCAGGCCGATCTCCGCCTGCGCATCGAGCAAAATCGTTATATCCGGGCCTAAGCCGCCCGTTGCCAGCTCGTTAATCTCATCGATCATTTTCAAATCCAGACCCCGGCCGTATCCCTGGTAAACAAAAGTCGAATCGGAAAAACGGTCGCAGATCACTATCTTGCCGGAGGAGAGGGCAGGCCGTATGACATCTGAGACCAGTTGAAAGCGGCTGGCGGCAAAGAGGAATAATTCAGCTTCGGCTGCAATATGGAAATCGCGCTTTACCTTCAGTACGTCCCTGATTTTATTTCCCAGGGGCGTTCCACCCGGCTCGTGCGTCAGGATGCACTGCAGGCCGTGCTGCCTGAGGATATTGTAAAGAAGCCGGGCCTGGGTGCTCTTGCCGCAGCCTTCGCACCCTTCGAAGGTGATGAATAAGCCGGGATAAAGACTCATAACTTAATAACAAATATAACGCGGTCTCAGTTGTTTACTATTTTAACGTGGCGCGCCGGTTCCTTGCCAGTGCTCGTGGATGCCACGTCATGCCTTTCCGCCAGCAGGTGCTGCAGCCGCCGGATGAAGGCGTTCTGCGGGCTTAACTCAACTTCCTTACTGCCGTTTTTCACCTGTTCGATGGCATTCATGGCCTCATCGAGGGCAGCGTCCACGACCTGATCCCGCGGACCCGTATAGATCATATCCAGGCAATGGCGCAGTTGCTGAAGGCTGTTTCCCCGGATGGCGTATATGGGTATGCCCAGCAGCTCGGCGTCCCTTAACTTTTGAGGTTTGCGACGGAAATAGTTTTTAGTGGTTATCAGAAGGTTGGATTTCTTCAGGTCGTCGGTTATATCGATATTCATCGCCTTCTCATGGGCCGCCTGCTCCAGGATGGGGCGGTTGATGCCAAAAAGATAGACGTGCAACTTCTGCTTTTTTGCTTCGCTGTTCCCGTGCGATTCGTTCATGGGGGCGCCCTGCTCTTTGACTATGTTACCCTCCTGGTCCATCCAGCGTATCTCCGACTGGCTCTCCCTGCCGTGCAAAACCGAGTCCACTGCCGCCGCCACGTCGGGATGCACCAGCACCTTGTAGCGCTCCTGAATCTCCACCACGATATCGAAGGTGGGCGGCGCCTTGCGTTCCAGGACGGACTTCTGCGTATGGCGGCGCCGTGCTTCCTCGTCGCCCAGCGTGACGGTCTGAATGCCGCCGATCAGGTCGGAGAGGGTGGGGTTCATCATCAGGTTCTGGAGGCTGTTGCCGTGTGCGGTGCCGACCAGTTGCACGCCACGCTCGGCGATGGTCCGGGCTGCCTCTGCTTCCAGGCTGGTCCCGATTTCGTCGATTATGATCACCTCGGGCATGTGGTTCTCCACCGCTTCTATCATCACAGCGTGCTGTAACGTGGGAGTTGGGACCTGCATACGCCGGGCATGTCCGATGGCGGGATGCGGGATATCGCCGTCTCCGGCGATCTCGTTGGATGTGTCAACTACAATGACGCGTTTCTTCAGATCATCTGCCAGCACCCGGGCGGTCTCACGCAGCATGGTGGTCTTGCCGATGCCGGGAGGCCCCATGAGCAGCACGTTTTTACCCGTTTCAACCAGGTCCTGGATTATTTTAGCCGTTCCCATGACCGCCCTGCCTACACGGCAGGTCAGGCCCACGATCTTGCCTTCCCTGTTGCGTATGGCGGAGATGCGGTGCAGGGTACGCGTCAGTCCGGCGCGGTTATCGCCGCTGAAGCTACCGATCCTTTTGACAACGTGCTCGATATCCGACTCGGTGATTTCGTGGTCGCCCAGGAAAACCTCGCGGTTGGGGAAGCGCGCCTCAGGCGGGCGGCCGAGGTCCATTACAATTTCCAACAGGTCGCCGTTTTCAAGCTCCTTCATAAGTTGGTCGGAGATATTATGTGGCACAACGGCCAGCAGCGATTCTATGTCATCGATATTTACTGTCTGCATAATAACCTCCTTCAGTAGATTTTATCGAGCTTGGTGAAGCCTGCGGATGAATGTGGTTAAACCAGCGATATGCGCAAAGCTGTAGAAAAATTGAAAAATCTGCGGTCTGCCTTTCTATCATATAACTGTGTCTACAGCCTCATAAGGCTCAGAACACGATTTTATATTACCATCCCCTGGTGGCCAGCAGGCTGTCTTCCGGGATAGCCTTGATATCCAGACCGGTCATGGCGGCGCCCAAGGCCTTGGAGACCTCGGCGATAATGGCCGGATCTTTATAGTGGGTAACCGCCTTTACAATCGAGATGGCGCGTGCTTCGGGATCGGTGGACTTGAAAATGCCCGATCCGACGAATACGCCCTCGGCGCCGAGCTGCATCATCAGGGCCGCATCGGCGGGCGTAGCTATACCACCGGCCGCGAAATTGACCACGGGCAGCTTGCCCGTTTTATGCACTTCGATCACCAGCTCCAGAGGGGCGCCCAGCGCCTTGGCCTCGGCCGGCAGCTCGTCTTCTGACATGGAATGGACCCTGCGCATGGCCGACTGGACGGCGCGCATGTGGCGCACGGCCTCGACGATATTGCCTGTTCCGGCTTCGCCCTTGGTGCGGATCATAGCCGCACCTTCCGAGATGCGGCGCAGCGCTTCACCCAGGTCACGGCAGCCGCAGACGAAGGGTACTTTGAAATCATGCTTCCACACGTGATGGCTCTCGTCGGCCGGTGTCAGCACCTCCGACTCGTCGATAAAGTCCACGCCCAGAGCTTCGAGCACCTGGGCCTCAACGAAGTGTCCTATGCGGCACTTGGCCATCACCGGTATGGTAACTGCCTTCATGATAGCTGTAATGACCGTAGGATCGGCCATGCGTGCCACGCCGCCCGCAGCGCGGATATCGGCCGGCACACGCTCCAGCGCCATTACGGCGCAGGCCCCGGCGTTTTCCGCTATTTTAGCCTGGTCGGGCGTTACCACATCCATGATAACCCCGCCCTTCAGCATCTGGGCCAGGCCGGTCTTTACTTTCCAAGTTCCCGTGTCAGTCATTTCAGTATCCTCTTGAAGTTCAGTAGATATACGATTGATTTATATCTGTAAGTGAATTATAGCATTTATCTGAAGCGATTTGAATTTGTTATAATGTTGAATCGGCGGAAGTCGGATGGGCATATAGGCTCAAATTAGTCCCTGTAGAAAGTGAAAAATGATGCCTGAATATCAGAAAGTCACCCTTGACAACGGCCTTCGCATGGTAACCTGTCCTATGCCGCATACGCGTTCCGTTTCCGTGCTGTTTTTCGTCAGGGCCGGAAGTTGTTATGAGAGGGCTGACGAGGCGGGCATCTCGCATTTCATTGAGCATATGTGCTTCAAGGGCACGGCCCGGCGGCAGACCTCGCGTGAGATCAGCGAAGCCATTGAGGGCGTGGGTGGTATCATGAACGGCGGGACCGACCGCGAGCTTACCTCATACTGGTGCAAACTGGCCAGCCAGCATCTGGAAACAGCTGTGGATGTGATTGTGGACCTGTTGCGCAACCCGCTGTACCGTGAAGAGGATGTCGATAAAGAGCGGCAGGTGATCATCGAGGAGATAAATATGAGCCTGGATTCACCCCAGCAGCGGGTCGGCATGATCTTCGATGAAATCATGTGGCCCGACAGCCCCATGGGAAGGGATGTGGCCGGCAGCAAGGAGACGGTCTCCGCCATCAACCGGCAGCAGATGCTGGGTTTTATGGGCGGCTATTATACGCCGGACAACATGCTTGTCAGCCTGGCCGGGGATTTCGACCCTGACCAGGCGGCGCAGATCATTGCACGCTTAACCGCGGGCTGGCAGCGGGGCATCAAACCCGAATACTTTTCCAGCAGCCCGCGGCAGACGAAACCCAGGGTGCGTATTGAATATCGCGAGACCGAGCAGGTCAACCTGGTGCTGGGTGTGGAGGGCGTATCATTATTCCATCCGGACAGGTTTGCCATAGACCTGCTGAGCATGATGCTGGGCGAAGGTATGAGCAGCAGGTTGTTCACCGAGATCAGGGAGAAGCTGGGTCTGGCTTATGATATTCACAGCTATGTCGAACACTTCCTGGAGACCGGTATTTTCGTCATTCAGGCTGGGATTGACCCGGGTCAGACCGAGAAAGCTACCGGGGCCATATTGGAGCAACTGGCGAGTACCAGGGACGGGGTCTCAGACATGGAGTTGCACAAAGCCAGGGAGATGGCCAAAGGCAGGCTGCTGCTGAGCATGGAGAACAGCCGCAATGTGGCAGGCTGGTACGGCGCCCAGGAAATGCTCATGGGCCAAATCATGAGCGTGGACGATGTAACTCAGATTATCGAAAATATCACGGCGGAGGATGTCAAACGCGTGGCCGGCGACCTGTTTGTCACGGACAAGCTGAATCTAGCCGTGGTAGGGCCTTTCCAGAATGAAAGCGCCCTGGCCGATCAACTGAGTATAAAATAAATAGATATAAATAAAAAAGGCCGCTTGTAAAAGCGGCCTTTTTTATTTAATTCGATTGTGTCAATTAGTATTCAGGCATGGGTGGCATGGCTGGCATCTTTTCCTTCTCGGGGAGATCGCAGACCAACGCTTCGGTTGTCAGGATCATGCAAGCGATGCTGGCAGCGTTCTCCAGGGCGGTCCTGGTGACCTTCAAAGGATCGATGATGCCTTTGGTGACCATATCGGTATAATCGTTGTTGAGGGCATCAAAGCCTATGCCTTTCTTGCTGCGCCTCACCTTATCAACCACCACCGAGCCTTCCTGGCCGGCATTGATGGCGATCCAGCGCAGGGGCTCTTCCACGGCCTTCTTGATGATCTCAATGCCGGTCTTCTCGTCGCCCTCGACCTTTAATTTGTCGAGCACGGGGCTGGCGTTGATAACGGCCACACCGCCGCCGGGCAGTATGCCTTCCTCGACGGCTGCCCTGGTGGCTGAGAGGGCGTCCTCGACGCGGTGCTTCTTCTCTTTAAGTTCCACTTCGGTGGCGGCGCCGACTTTGATCACAGCTACACCGCCGGCCAGCTTGGCCAGGCGTTCCTGCAGCTTCTCTTTGTCGTAGTCGGAGGTCGTCTCCTCGATCTGGGCCTTGATCTGCTTGATGCGGGCTTTGATGGCCTCGTCCGAGCCTTTGCCCTCTACGATGGTGGTATTGTCCTTATCGGAGACCACCTTGCGGGCGCGGCCCAGGTCGGCCACTGTGGTGGAATCGAGCTTGCGGCCGATCTCCTCGGAGATGACCTTGCCGCCGGTCAGCATGGCGATATCTTCCAGCATGGCCTTGCGCCTGTCGCCGAAGCCCGGGGCTTTGACGGCCAGGCAGTTGAGCGTTCCCCTCAGCTTATTGACCACCAGTGTGGCCAGGGCCTCGCCATCGATATCCTCGGCAACAATGACCAGGTTCTTGGATACCTGCAATACCTTTTCAAGCACGGGCAGGAGATCGGAAATGGCCGAGATCTTCTTATCGGTAATCAGGATATAGGGGTCTTCCAGCTCCGTTTTCATCTGCTCGGCGTTGGTTACGAAATAGGGACTAATGTAGCCGCGGTCGAACTGCATGCCCTCAACGAAATCCGTCTCGAACTGCAGGCCTTTGGACTCTTCAACGGTGATAACGCCGTCTTTTCCTACCTTGTCCATGACCTCGGCAATCAGGTTGCCGATGTGCTCGTCGGCAGCGGAGATGGTAGCAACCTGAGCCACCTGCTCTTTGGTAGTGACGGGGGTGGACATCTTCTTGAGCTCTGCCACCATGGCCTCGACGGCCTTTTCGATGCCGTACTTAAGCGCCATAGCGTCGGCGCCGGCAGCGATATTTTTGAAGCCCTCGGTAACTATGGCCTGGGCCAGTACCGTGGCGGTGGTGGTGCCGTCACCGCATTTATCATTGGTTTTGCTGGACGCTTCCTTGATCAGTTGCGCCCCCATGTTCTCGAACGGATCGGGGAGCTCGATATCTTTGGCGATGGTGACGCCGTCGTTGATCACGCTGGGCGGGCCGAATTTCTTATCCAGGGCCACGGGGCGGCCGCGGGGTCCCAGCGTTACCTTCACGGCATTGGTCAGGGCGTCGATGCCGTTTTTCAAAGACCGGCGGGCATCCTCTCCGTATTTAATCTGTTTTGGCATTTAACCTCTTTCCTCCTAAAAATAATTGGTTTTTTCGATTCAAATCGGTTTATTTCTTCTTGGCAAGGATGTCGGCTTCCCTGAGAATGATCAGCTCCACGTCGTCTTCCTTGATCTCGGTTCCGCCGTATTTGGCATAGATGACGATGTCGCCCACGGCAACATCCATCGGCAGCCTTTTGCCGTCGTCGGACATCTTGCCCGGCCCGACAGCCAGCACTTTACCTTCCTGAGGTTTCTCTTTGGCAGTATCCGGCAAATAGATACCTCCCTTTGTCATGTCCTCTTTTTCAAGAGGTTTTACAACCACTCTGTCGCCCAAGGGTTGAATTTTTACAGCCATTCTTACCTCCTAATAAAATTAGCAATCTCTTTACGAGACTGCTAAATATGGTAGCACAAAAAATTATCAATGGCAAGGGGTGACTGCTAAAAAATGAGTGCGCTATATAGGGGAGCTAAAAGTTATAGCCGGCCTTCTTGTAATCGTCCATCGCCCGCTCCTGCAGCCCGGACTTGTCGGCCAGCTCGGCCGCGTGGCTCCACATGCCCTGGGACTCGTAGTCCTGCAGCTTGTTTTCCAGGGAGGCTGATTCCGCCGTTTCCACCGTGCAGGCCCGGAAGCGCGATATCACACGCCTTACGGCGGCACCGCACCTGGGGCAGTGGGTCACAGGGGCATCCGACATCTTTTGCAGTGTGTCGAAGCCCCTGGTGCAGTAGCTGCACCCTTGTTCTACCGCCCTGTATTCATAGATCGGCATATTCCTTCCGTGGATTTATTTTGCCACCATACGGGCCCGATGTCTAATAGGCGGCCGGCGCCTGCAGGCTTGACTGCGGTAAAAATAATAGACGGTGTTCCTTTGTCATCCGGGTCCTGGGTTGCCAATACAAAACCATTGCTGACGCTGTTAGCGACAAATGCTGCGGAGCTTTAGGCTATGACTAAATACCTATATGATACGTTCGAGGCTATTGCTATAATAGGACAGAGGTGACTTATGGATATCCAACTGACGAATGGAATAATAGGCGTTACATGCCTGGCATTTGCCGCTATCGGCACGTTCCTGCTGGTGCCCGACCGCGAGCTGACGGTGAGGGAAAGGATAGGTATTCATACCATCTTCTGGACTTTCATACTTTACGCCATGTGGATAATCTACACGCTGGCCGGCATGGGGCAGGGTTGGGAAAAATACTTCTTACTGGGCTTCCCCTTGCTGCTGGGCCTGCTGCTCAGCCTGCTTTCGGAATTGAACTCCAGGCAGCCGCTGTTTAACATCGCTGTACCGCGAATTAACAAGATTACACAGGACACATGGAACAAGCTGCCCAACAACGTGAAAAGAGGACTGCAAAAGACGGTTATGAATGTGCAGTCCATCCCCGAGTGGAGCGCCCTGGACATGGAGAGCTTGAAGCTTGCCAAAATAAAGGCGGCCAGGTGGTTCCCCATCCTGCCATTCCCGGCCAGGGGTATCATCCATATCTCCGCCAAGGATTGTGAAGGCCTACCTAGCCCTGTCATTACAGGCACTCTCGCTCACGAATTCGCGCTTGCCTACCAGTCAACGCGGACGCCTTTTGACAGCGAGGCCGTCAACAGGGCCGGCGAGGAGCTTCCGATTAAATGGGGCTTTAAAAAAGAAATCGCCGCATTGAAAGCCCAAAGTCCGACAGGCGCCTGAATCGTAGCCCATTGGCGGCTAGCGTACCATTGATATCTTACACGCTAGAGGGTAGTGCATCATTTTGAATTCATAATCTCTTGACAATACTTGACCGCTTATGTATCTTGAAACTATGGAGATATTATATGCCACGAGAGGTTGAACTAGATCGCTTCACAGGCAAGACTGATGAAGGCAAAGAATACACGATTATTGAATACCAAGAGTATATTCAAGACAGGAATTCAGATGCGGAAACAATAGGTCTAAAAAGATGGACTACTTCCGAAGAATTGCATGTTCACTATATCGATCCCAAGACATTTAAGATATTCGAGACTGGCGAGATAGTTAGGAAAGTCTAAAAGATCATATTTCTCATAGTGTCGATAGAAGCCTCTCTCTACTTTTATTCGCAAAGCATGAGCACATAGGACGCTGACTAATCCTTATCCGAGAACCCCGGCAATGGCAGTGGGAATTAGTGACCATATTTGGTCATTTGAGGAGATCGTTGGATTACTTGTTGCGTAATTCCGCCAATAATTCTTGGATAGCCACAGCATCTTTACATACGAGCCGCATACAATTTCTGTGTATTTC
>JBEKVW010000066.1:0-11620 GCA_049513695.1 Dehalococcoidia bacterium
TTTTGAACTAAGGAAAACAACTGGGATATTTGCAGTGTTTGGATCCAACTGCAGTTGCCGGCAAACTTCATAGCCATCAATCCCAGGCATTTTAATATCGAGGAGTATGAGGTCCGGTTTTTCTCTTTGTGCCTTTTGTATTCCTTCCGTCCCGTCGAACGCAGTACTAACCTCATAACCTTCTCTTTGTAAGAGATGTTCTGCGATCTTTACCAGTGATTGATTGTCATCAACTACCAATATTCTTTTACTATTAGTTGTCATCATGGAGACTCCTCTTCATATAATTGGTTTTATATGAAATTCTATTTTATGATACCTCCTTCTGTCCTGAAAATCGGCAATGCAAACTAAATTTTCGATAATGAAAAGAACTCCGTAAATTGTTTAAATTCGACTTCCAGATTCTCGACCAATCCTTTTGCCCCTTCCAAGTCACCTTTAGCTCCTTTTTCTTCAATGAGTTGGGCAAGATCTCCCAGTGTCATTCCTCCGAAGGTACGTGCATTACCTTTTATAGAATGCGCAGCCGCTTTAATTTTCTGGGCGTCCAGCGACTCTATCCCCTCTTTTAATTGTTTTAATTGTTTTGGATAATCCTGCTCTATAAATATGCCGAGCGCCTCCCGTAACAGTTCCTTATCATCTCCAACTGCCTCCAAAGCTATTTCTAGGTCAACAGTCTTACTATCAGCGGGTTTCTTTTCCTCACCTCTATTCCCGGTAACCTTCCCTCCCTCAGGCAGTAGTTTGTCGATTATTGCGTAAATATCTTTGCTTTTAGCCGGTTTGACCAAAAAATCATCCATACCAGCAATTAAGCATTTTTCCTTGTCTTCTTTTGTGGCGTAAGCAGTCATGGCGACAATTGGGATATGCCGGCCGGACTTTTTCTCCTTACCACGAATAACTTTGGTCGCTTCCAATCCGTTCATTATAGGCATTTCCACATCCATGAATATGATGTCAAAATGACTGTTAGCGATCTTTTCGCAGGCATGGGCACCGTTTCCAGCTATAGATACAACGTGCCCTCTGTTCTCCAGCATCTTTTTCGCAATCAACTGAGAAGTAGCATTGTCCTCTGCAACCAATATGTTTAGTTTTGGACTATCGGTGCTGGACACACTGGCAGAGGGATGCTCTGTAACAACTTGTTTCTGCTCGGTACCATTCTTTTTGGGAAATTTTATCGTGAACCGAAAGGTACTCCCGATCCCCACGTCACCTTCCACCCAAATTCGCCCTCCCATTTTTTCTACCAGCGACCGCGATATTGTCAATCCGAGACCAGTGCCGCCCCGCCGCCGTTCAACCGAACTATCGACTTGAGAAAAGGCATCGAAAATCAACCCCTGTTTTTCTTTCAGTATCCCGATTCCAGTATCCTTAACGGAAAAACGAAGCACTACCTCCTCTTTCTCATCAATTTCTTTATCTATAGATATAATTATCTGTCCCTTTTCGGTAAACTTCACTGAATTGCCCAGCAAATTGAGCAGTATCTGTCGCAGGTGGGTGGCATCACCCAACAATACAGTTGGCACGTCAGGCGATATTTGATATATAATTTCCAAACCTTTTTTTTGAGCAATCACGGCCACTGTATTCAAAGATGCCTCGACTACAGCTTCCAAATCAAATTCTTCAGACTCCAACTCAAATTTGCCTGCTTCGATCTTGGAAAAATCCAGAATGCCACTAATAACACTTAAAAGTGAATCGGCCGATGATCTGGCTAAGGCCAAGTATTCCTGCTGTTGTAGGTCCAGTTTGCCATCTGCTAGCAGATCAAGTATACCGGTTACCCCATGCAACGGTGTCCTGATCTCATGACTCATACGTGCAAGAAATTCACTTTTTGCCTGGTTAGCAGTGTTAGCTTCAACTATCGCTTTGCGCAGTGATATCTCTAATTCAGCTAGATGGTCACGATGCGATCTTATTTCGTCCTCCATCTGCCTCCGCTCGGTTACATCGTTAATTGTCATGAGATTGCATAGCTGATTGTTTATACTTATTATCTTCGCAGAAAATACTCCTCTGCGTATGTGACCAGACTTGTTACGGAATGTGATCTCCGCGTCGCTAACTTTATGTTCTTTTCGTATTAGCGGCGCTATTCTTGCATGTTCATCTTCACGTGGCCACAATTGGAGTTCTCTTGCAGTACGACCCAAAACACTCTCACGACTATAATCAATAAGTTTAAGAAAACTCTCGTTCATTTCAATAAACTTTCCATCAATGAAGGAGGTGATAGCCGAAGGAGTGGGATTTGAGTGAAAGGCATTGAAAAAAGCCTCATAAGCAATTACGTTTTTTAGAGCATTAGAGCAGTGTGCGCTAACCATTTCCAAAATGTCCAGTGGTATTTCCCCATCAAGAATGAACACTAGGGTACCCCATTTCTGGTCATCAAATATCACCGGCATAAAGACGAAACTTTTAATACCTAGCACGCGTTGAATAGAATCGCATATGTCCTTTGGCCAGGCACCTTGCGCAATTTGAGATAACTTTTCCTTAATAATCGGGGCGGTACTTTTTTCAAGCTCCCGAACAATCTTAAACTGTGAGGATGTAAACTGTAGTTTTTCATCAGAAGATGTTTTCCCCAGATAGTCTGCCAGGTTGAAGCCGAGTGCAGTCGAAGAACCTATAGCGTCACTTTCTGTTATTCTGGAATAATACATGAGGACTAACTTGTCTTTAGTCTCGTTATATTTCAAAGCTAATACAAATCTGACGCCAAGCAGTTCCCGGGATCTTTCAGCAACCAGGCTCAATACATCGGTAGTGGTTTTGCTTTTATTGGTGCCGAGTGCGATTTCTCGTACCTTAAATAATTGATTGTTTCTTCGCTGTAATTCAGCATTTAAGCGCTTTAAGTCTTCCAGGGTTTTCTGCAAAGAGATCTCAGTCCGCTTGCGAGCAATTATATCCCTGCCCTGCATCAATATGCCGACGGCTTTGCCCTGGCCGTCCCTGATAAACTGGAGCCTGTTCTCGGTCCACAGGGTATGCCCGTCCTTGTGGTAAATCTCAAGCTCAATGTCGTGATGGCGGTCGGGCGCCGCAGTGCCCGACTTTTCCATCTCTAACTCGGCTGCGAACTCGTTCAACGCCCTGTCCAGGGATTCCGGAGTCATCTGCTTATCGATGGGCAAAGATTTTTGCTCTTCGCGGGTATAACCGGTCAGCTTTTCGCAGGAAGATGATAGCCATGTTATATTGAAGTCCAAATCCATAATGGTTATGACATCGCTGGTATTTTCCGCCAGCAGCTGATAGTTCTTTTCGCTTTCATCCCTGGCCTGTTCGGCAGTCCTGCGCGCCGTTATATCCCTTCCCTCTGCAAGAATACCAATCGTCTTTCCCTGCTCGTCCCTGATGAACTGGAATGTGCAGTCGAGCAGGACGGTATGGCCGTCTTTGCAGTAGAACTCCAGCTCCGTTGAAATGGTGCCGCCGGGTTCCGGAGTGCGTCCTCCCTTCTCAATATGCATCCATTTCCCAAGCAAATTCACTGCTTTTCCAAGCGAGTCGGGTGTCAACTGCCTGTCCAGCGGCAGGGCAATTGTTTCCTCCAGACTGAAACCCCTTACTTTCTCGCTGGACGGGCTTAACCAGGTAACATTCAGGTCCAGGCCCATCATCCACACAACATCGTTAATATGTTCCGCCAGCAAACGATAGGTATCCTCACTCTTTTGCAGGGCTGTTTCTGCTTTCTTGCGCTCGGAGATGTCCCTTGCCTCACCCACGACGGATACCACGCTGCCACTCGCGTCCCTGATGATGCCGAATTTGCTTTCTGTCCAGATTGTGGCGCCGTCCTTGCAGTAAAATTCCAATTCCAGGGTGATGACTGGATTGTGATCCGGGTCAGCCCTTACGCCGGGCAACTCCGCAGCTAGCGCTGCAGTCGCCAGTTTGAGTGATTCCGGCTTGAGCTGCTTTTCCAGCGGCATTTCTGCGACTTCTTCGAGAGTGAATCCGCGCATTTTTTGCCCTGACGGGCTCTGGTACGTGGTCTTGAGGTTTTTATCCATCAGCCACACAGCATCAGTGGTATGTTCGGCTACCAGGTTGTATAACTCCTGCGCCTTTCTTAATTCCTCTTCTGCCCGCTTGCGCTGGGTCACGTCATTGGAGATGCCGCGCAGCCCCATTATCTCGCCCTTATCGTTCCTAATGGGAAAGATCGAGTCTTCGCGGTAGCCTATCGTCCCATCCTTGTTAACGCCCACGGCGGAGCGCCGCCGCTGAGGAACACCTGTAACAAATACCCTGACATAGTCAGCTACAGTTTCGGACCAGTTCTCACGGGGCGTGAACTTCTTATAGTTCATGCCCAGCATTTCTTCCCTGGTATAGTTATACATGCGGGCCGTGGCCTCGTTAATGAAAGTCACGTTGCCTTTTGCATCAATTTCGTAGTATGCCTCCTCCATTTCCTCGAGGATGGCGCGATATTTCGCCTGGGAATCCAGCAGTTCCCTCTGCAGCTTTTTCAGATCAGATATATCTGAGAAGGTCTCAAGCAACAAATCCCGGCCTTCCAGGTTGACACAAACTACGGTCATAAGGATTGGGATCGATGTGCCATCTTTTCTGAGTAAGACTCGTTCCGCTTTGTCGATGGTCATACCCAGGTCGGTCACGGGGCATTTGCCCATATCAGCCGGACAAAGATATTTGCGGCATACAGAGCCGATCATTCGGTCCCTGGATTCACCAAAGATCCCGGCTGCAGTCTGGTTAATATCGACGATGCTGTATGTAAGAGGGTCTATCAGCATAACGCCGGACGGTGTTAAATCCAGGATGGTGCGGTATTTCTCCTCCAGCTTCAAAAGCCCATCTTGCAGTTCTTCGACGCGGGGTACTTCGGCCGAAACCGGACTAAGGACGTTTTTCAGCTTCCTTTCACTGTGCATCCGCATGCGTCTTACCTCCGCTGAGCGATGCTATTACCACGCTAAATATGCCCATTGTTAATGGATTAATCTTATAGGGGTGGCTACAAAGAAGTCTGCTGCCAACCGTCTCACTTTGGCTAGACTAACGGTTCTTTTTTGGACTTGCGACGTGCAAAGGGATAGCCGAATAGACATATTTACTCTGGCATAGAGGAGTCACAGCGAGGATATTGGCAAATTAAAAAACAAACATGGCATATTCTCCATCAATAAGCCTCTGTTAAAGGATATTGAGAACGCATTGTCATAGATTTGCCATCTTTTCGACCGCAATTTTGCACCTTTTTAATACACTAGACGCTATACTCGTATATAGGAAAGCAAATTTAAGGCATATTGAAATATATATCGGAAATAGAGAAAGTCGTGAAGATGTTTAAAATATTCGGAATTTCACTTCTGGCCGTGGTAGCATCTCTTATAGTAATTGTTGCGTTTGACGTAACTCCGTCTGCTGCAGCCGGCTCTGACAACTGGACCCTGCCGTACAATCAGTCCTGGGGCAAGTGCTCATGCATCCTATCCGAAAACGTGACCGCAAGCAACGGCTCCGGCATTTGCGCAGGTGCATGGGGCGACAGTCGCTGCATCGCACCCCGCAGGTAGATTTGTCTGCTCTTTCCCAGTAACTTGAATAGGAGAATAATAGGAAAAGGAGAGTGAATTACTCGTGTCGTTAATGAGGGCTGTTCAAATTAGTGCGCCGGGAGCCGATTTCGAATTGATTAAAAAGGAAATCCCGGAACCGAAGGAGAACGAAGTACGCATCAAAGTCCAGGCCTGCGGAATTTGCCATGGAGATGCCGTAGTAAAAGAGGGCCATTTTCCCGGCATTAACTATCCCAGAGTTCCGGGACATGAAGTCGTTGGAAAAATTGACAAATTAGGTCATAACGTTTCTTTTTGGGAGATTGACCGGCGGGTAGGAGTTGGATGGTATGGAGGGCCTTGCCTTAAGTGTGAGGCTTGTAAAAGGGGAGATCCTGGAAACTGTGCAAGTTTCTTAACCACTGGAATTTCGTTTGACGGCGGCTATGCCGAATATATGGTTGCACCGCAGCAGGCGATGACAATTATTCCTGATGAACTTAACTCTTTAGAAGCAGCACCTCTGCTGTGTGCCGGCAGAACTACTTTCACCGCCCTGCGTAACAGCAGTGCCAGAGGTGGTGATCTAGTAGCGATCCAGGGCATTGGAGGCCTGGGACATCTGGGAATACAGTTTGCCAGAAAGCTCGGCTTTAAAACCGTAGCATTGTCGCGCGGTAAGGATAAGGAAGAGCTGGCTTATAAATTAGGTGCACATGTGTATATTGACACTGAGTCTTTGAATCCGGCGGATGAACTCCAAAAACTTGGCGGAGCACGGGTTATTCTGGCTACAGCTCCAAACAGTAAAGCTATTTCGGAGGTTATAAATGGACTTGGTTTTGATGGCCAATTGATAGTTGTTGCCGCGCCGGGCGAACCAATGCAGATTTACCCGGGGCAGTTGCTAGGGGGAAGACTTTCGATACGGGGATGGACAGGGAGACCAGCCAAAGACAAATCGGAAGAAGTCCTGAATTTTAGCGTTATTTCAGGAGCCTTACCTGTAATTGAAATTTTTCCGTTAGAACAAGCTGCATTGGCTTATGAAAAAATGATGATATCAAAAGTGCATTTCAGGGCCGTTCTGAAAGTGGGCGCCTGACGTGAAATAGAAACTCATTAACATATTTTTTCGATCAGGAGATTATTATGCAAGATATCTTGAAGCTTATCCGGAAAAGGAAGTCATTAAGAATTTCCTTCGACACTAAACGCCAGGTAGCAAAGGAAGACTTACAACAGATTTTGGAGGCGGGGCGTTGGGCGCCCACAGCTCACAATATGCAGAACTTTGAAATAGTTGTGGTGGACGACAAAAAGCTTCTGGAAGCCATAGGAAAAATAAAAAGTCCGGTATCCGAAACCTTTATCCGGGAAAACTATAAGCAGCTATCTTTTTCCGAAGCGGAATTGCGTAGAAAAAAGGTCGGTATTCTGGGCAACTTGTTTCCTCCGGCCTGGAGAAAACCGGACTTCAAGCTGAATAAAGCCGATAAAAAGGCTATTTCGTCTTTGGAAAGGTCTAATCCAACAAGCCCTATCCTGCTGATTGTGCTTTATGACCCCCGTAAAAGGGCGCCTGCTTCGGAGGGCGATTTCCTAGGTATTATTAGTCTCGGTTGTGTTATGGAAAACATGTGGCTTATGGCCAATTCCCTGGGTGTCGATTTTCACATAATGAGCGTCCTCGGAGCAGACCCGGTGGAAAAAGAAGTAAAGAGAATTCTTAATGTTCCCAAACAACTAAAGATCGCCTTTGCCTGCCGTTTGGGCTATCCCATTTCTAAACCGGCTAAATATCTAAGAGTGCGCCGTAACGTGGAGGATTTTACCCACCATAACCGTTTTGGCAATAAAGGCTTCAACTGATAATTACTACGCTTCGTATCAGGGCTAAGGCCTGTGGCCTTTACGGTTTCTTACCTACTGGCAACACATATAGAACGCCGGTATTGCCGGCCAACCCAATGACATTTTTTACCTGGTCTTCGGTGATGCCTCCTACCGTAACCGTGCCCAGGTTTAAGGCGGTAGCCTCCAGGCATATGTTCTGCGCAACGTGTCCGCCTTCCAGATACGCCCACTTCTGGCCGGTGTCACCGGACGTCTTGAGCTTATCGTAATGTGCAGCGATGACGATGTCTATGGGGGCCGTCTGGATCGAACTTTGATTACCAATTGATTCCCGGTAGTCACCATCTTTTACCCTGGCCAGCTCATGGCCGTCGGGTTGATAAGTGTAGATGCCGGGGCCCAGCCCTTCCACATTACCGGCAACCAGATACAGCGTTAAGGGATAGCTTGCCATCGCCGAGGGGGCCGTGCGCTTGCCACTGCTGTCGGTAATGCCCTGTCCGGCCCAGAGAAGCTGGGAGATGTCATTGAGTGTTAGGGGAGCATCGGCGTACGCCCTTATTGATCTCCGTTTGGACAAAGCTTCCTCCAGCGACACGTCGCTCTTTAATCTTGGCTCGGGCAACTTTATATTTGCCTGTGACCCATCAGCCGGGTTAGTCGAATCAGTTGGGGCAGTTGGTGCCTGGGCGGTGCTGGTCACGATACCTGCACAGGAGGGAATGAACAGCGAGAAGCCGATCAGTAATAAGGCTAAGCATGCAAAGCGCGTGATATTCATGGTGCTCTCCTTCGAACAACTGTAAACAATGATACAACTTTGACCTTACACTGTTTATAGTCCAGGCTGAACTTACTCTAGCGAAGCCCTGTCTCAACGGGTAGGCAAACTCGCTCTGACAGTAATTAGATCGTTTGAACAATTCGTTTTGACATCTATATACCCTAACATATCATTTACAAGCTTCGATGTATCAATCTGTATCTGAATCTCCAGTTGATGTTCGAAACGAACGTGCCGCGGACTCACTTTTATCCATTTCTGCCTGGGAATCAGTTCGCCTTCGATATGTCCGGTACCGGTGTTGATGAGTTTCACGGATTGTGGCAGAGGCATAATATCGGTTGCCACGTGGTATTCAAGAAACCTGCCCTCTACCTGCAGGGCCGGCCCCTTCACGGCCAGCTCAACCAGTACTTTGACCCCTTCCGTATAATGCGACCTGGTATTTTTAATCCTGACCGGGATGAGACAGTCATATTTTGAATAGGAGAATTGACCTCTCGCCTTTATATGAACACGTACGGGAAGCAGCTCGCTGCCCAGCTTTTCTATCCCTGTAATTTCCAGCCATTCAGGAAGCTGATCCGCGCCTACCTCATAACCGCTGTATGGGCCGCCAATATTGTCTATGTCAAAGTGCGAAGTCTTAATTTCATCGCTGCCCAGATTTTTGAACCTAATATGTTTCGGGAGGACTTTCAAAACAGGTTCTTTTATGTTGGCAGATTGTTGATGCGGAACAGATTGCCTGTGCTGAGACCATTTTGCATCGTACTCCTTTCTGCTGAAAGAATTTCTGAGGATATCATGGGCATTGTTTATTTTTTGCATTTTTTCGGCGGCAGAATTGCTTTTGTTGACATCCGGGTGGTATTTCTGCGCCAATTTTCTATATGCCGCGTCTACCACCTCCGGCTCCGCCAGGGGGTGTACCTGAAGTATCTCGTAGTAATCTTCGAAAATGTCCATCTCCAATATATGATAACGATTTTTACTGAACAAAGTTTTATCCAACTACCGGGTTGCATGAGATTTGATGTTGGGGTCTCAGTATTTTAGGTTGGAGAACGGGACTATTAAGAGGGGAGCGTGCTAGAATAAATCAAATATGGCAGTTTTTTACAATCGCCGGCTGAAGCTGGGCCTGATTGGTGCAGCGGTTATTGTGTTAACATCAATATTGCTGGTGCTATCCGGGGCGAGCCCAACAACTGCAGATATCTCATCAACGACACAGCAATTCTATGGGGTTGTGTATAATAACGATGAGCTGGTGACATCCGGCTATGTCATAATTGCCCTGGTAGGCGCTACCAAGGCAGGTCAAACCACCACAGATTCACAGGGCAGATATGGTTACAATCCTGTTTTTGAGGTAACGGCAAGCCCCGGGCAAACGGTGAATTTCTCTGTAAATGATCATCCGGCACTGCAGATGGCTATATTTCGGGGTGGTGCAGCGACTGAGTTGAACCTGACCTGCTACGGTGCGGCTTCGCGAATGCCTCAAACCAGTTGTGGCGGCGCCGCTTGCGCTTCTTGCACTGCTGCCTCATGCGGCATCTCGCCCAAAACCCCCGGGCTAGCCACAGTGGGACGGCCATATTCTTTTGCGTTTTATGCGCAAGGCGGTGCTTTGCCCTATACCTGGTCAATTTCCTCAGGCAGCCTGCCGCCCGGATTAACGCTGGATTGCACGTTAGGCGTAATCAAGGGCGTGCCAACCAGTCCTCAGGTTTATAGTTTTACAGTCCAGGTTAATGACAGCGCATCAAGTTACTTCACTTTAACCACTTCAATTCAAGTCAATCCAGGGACCGACTCCTCCCAGCCTGCTACTTCACAGGCAAGTACGCAAACTGCTTCCGTAACGTACAACTTCCTGGGTAATACCAACACACTAAATATCAGCGGCAATGCCCTTAATACAGCCGCAGAGATTTCCAGCATCGACCGGCGCGTCAGGTTGAATCTGGCAATCGGTACCGTGCTTAACCTTCAGGGACAGTCCGTTATAGGGGCTGGTAATGAAACGAACCCGCCTCCTTCCAGTGACGGGTCAGTCAGTATACGGTCTTACAGTTTTAGTCCTGCCGGGGCAACTTTTTCCCCCTCCGCAACTATGAAGTTGAAATACGAGACTCCTCTACCACCCGGACTGACCGAACCCGCGCTTTATATCGCATATTGGAACGGGTCGACCTGGACCAAATTGGACTCTACCGTGAATACAGTCGCCAAGGAAGTCACCGCTTCTGTATCGCATTTCACGATCTTCGCTATCAGGGGTATATCGGAGACAACGGCGCAGGCTGCGGCTTCGACAGCAACGGTAGCTGCATCCTCTTCGGCTGCCTTTGGCTTTTCTGACCTGACTGCCGTGCCGGAGACCGTCGGTCCTGGTGAAAACGTAACTCTGTCAGTGCGCGTTATAAATACTGGCGCCTCGGAGGCAACAGGTGACGTTGTTCTTACAATTAATGATAAGACTAATATCCAAAAAGAAGTAACGTTGGAGCCGGGCAAATCTCAGCCAGTCAGCTTTACAGTTTCGGAAAGTGACGCTGGAAACTATAAGATCAGCATCGGCGGCCTTAGTACCGGATTTCAAGTCATTAAATCTGCCTCGTCCGCGGAGCAGTCTTCGGGGCTCTCCACAGCAATCATCGTCATCATAGCCGCGGGGTGTTTGCTGGCCCTGGCCATCGCGCTGATGGGCATTTTCAGGCGGCGGCCTAAAAGTTAGGTTTATACTATGTGTGAGCTATTATGAAGCAGCTGGTTATTTTGCGGATACGTTGTTACATTTCAATAGATAGACATGCCACCGTCGACAGAAATGGTCTGCCCGGTAATATATGAGGCATCGTCAGATGCCAGAAATAAAACTGTATTGGCTATCTCCTCCGCCTTTCCGTGACGTTTCATCGGCACCCTAAGTTCAATGTTTTTTATGCGCCGTTCATTCATTACAGGCGCGACCATCGGAGTATCTATGAAACCGGGGGCTACGCAGTTTACCCTGATGTTGTCCTTGGTCAGGCTGATAGCAAGCGATTTGGTTAAACCGACAACCCCTGCCTTGGAAGCTGAATATGCGAATATGGGGTGCCCGTAAAATGCTGCCATAGATGCGTTGTTAACTATTGCTCCTCCGCCGACTTTTCTCATCTCAGGCACAGCATACTTACACATGAATAAGACACTTTTAAGATTGACACCCATAACTAAATCCCACTCTGTCTCGGTTACTTTGAGACCGGAACTGCCTGCCCCAATGCCGACATTATTGAATAGGATATCCAACCTGCCATATTCCGCAATTGTGGATTCTATGACTTTCATCGCCTCCGCTTCCCTGGCAACGTCAGCTTGTAAAGCTATACCTTTCCCGCCATTCTCCTTG
>JBEKVW010000067.1:0-11614 GCA_049513695.1 Dehalococcoidia bacterium
TGCCAGGTCCTTTCTGAAATCGCCTATCTCAGAAAACCTTTTGAGGTCTTCGGGCTCATAATAGCTCATATTTCCCCTCCAAAATGATGGCCTTATATAATTATAGCCGCCGTCCCCAATAAACCCGTCAGGATGGGTTAAGGCAGCTAATGAAATCGGCCATAGCTTTGTTCCTATTGCTGCATAGCGACAGCCACATTTTAAAATCCTCGAAGTTGTCGATGTCGATGAGAGTGGGCAATAGGCAGGCGGTCAATCCTGTCTCGTCAGCCCTGGCCAGCGTCCTCTCCATCACCTCTGGAGAACTCCACGGGATGCCCTGGAAAAGCTCCCGGTGCAGCTTGCTCATGCCCAGCAGATAGTAACCCCCATCATGTGAGGGTCCCAGCACGATATCGCAGCAATCAAGGACCTCCAAAGCCTGGTTAATGATATCGGCGGAGATATCCGGCACATCGCTGGCAATTATCACCGCTTTCCCAACTCCCTCCGAGAAAACCTCGGTGAAAGCATTGATGAGGCGCTCGCCCAGGTCTTTCCCGGCCTGCGCTTTAAAATTGAAACCGGGCCCTGCCCACTCCTCCACATCCTGTTGGTCCGTACTGTCCGTGAAAAAAACATACCTGCTGACTTGAGCGGGGAGGTTGCCCATTTCCCTCAAAACCTGCCGGGCGCATATACGATAAAATTCGGCGGCTTTCTCCGGCCCCATAGCTGCAGCCAGCCTCGTCTTTGCCTTGCCGGCAACCGGGTAGCGCAACATTATAAGTACGGAATTTGTCACTTTTTCAACCGCTGTCTGATAGTCCCTGTATACGAATAGTATAGCATTCCGTTTCATCCGGTAAGAATATTCTACGAAATTTAACGCGCCGCTCCCCTTGCTATAGAATTGTTGAGGACGGCAATACCCGTCTTATGTAGGGGGCAAAGGAGAATCATGAATAAACTGGCCAGGGTTATCGATGGGACTTATATAAATGGGGGTTTGCCACTGCTGCTCATGGGGTTTTTATGGTTGGGACTGTGGCTCTTTCCCTGGTATCAATCTTTTTTGCAAAACCCGCACTGGGGACACAATTATGGTGAATCCATGGCCTTCCTGGCGGTGGGGCTGGCCTTTTTCAACCGTCGGACCGTGTCCTGGGTCCTGGCTTTTCTGGCAACCATTTTAATCATCCCCATCTCTATGGAATGGCTGTCGCATCCGGACACGGCGGCTGTAAGCGCAATTTTGGTGATCCTCATAGTAATTGACATCATTGTGGAGAGAAACCGTAAGGAGGATCTGTTCGCTCCTTCCGTGCAGCAGGCCAGCCGGCTGAAGAAATGGCTGCCCTGCCTCTCTTATATCATGCTGGGGTCTCTGGGCTTGATATATTACCTTATCCGCCTGCCCGCCGGGACCACAGAAACGGATGCGGATGTGCAGGCCTTTGACGCACTGCTTATACCTTTCGTAATCATACTGCTGATCGAGGCACTGGCAGGGAAAGAAGGCAGGGTCTGGCCGCGTTACCTAGCTTTTTTCTTTGGCATGATGATTATGGATGTCCTGCTGATCATGCAGCTCGATCAGCCCGAGACCTGGCCTGTGCTGGGATTTACGTCCGTGGTGACCATCCTAGGAATCCTCACTGTTATCTTTGCCCGCAGGCCGGCACCTTCAACCGTATGAGTTATTACGAAGCCATGGACTTCTGATAGTTGGTCCTGTCTCTTTCGTACTGCTCATAGTGCTCTGCGATCATATCCCGAATAGGGAGGTGGTAGGGACATCGCTCCTCACATTCGCCGCACAGGCTGCATTGGGCGGACTTGTCCATGACCGCCGACCAGAAGCCCGAAAAGAGCTGGTTTGACGGCAGTCGAGCCGCCAGGCTAGGATAGATCATGACGGTCGATATGGCGATGCCTTCCTTGCAGGGTTGACAGTAGTCGCAGCGGTGGCAGAACCGGGTGCCGAGCTGCTCTTTCAGCTTCTGCATCTCCTTCTTTTCCGCTGCCGTTATCTTCAAACGCCCATTCAATATCCCGACGATCTCATCGATCTCGTGTGGTTTTTCTATTCCCGGAATTGTCACCACATCCGGGAACTGGAAAAGGTATTTGAAGGCTATCCGGGCGTTGGTAATCATGCCGCCAGCCAGAGGCTTCATATCTATAAAACCAACGTCGTGTTCACGCGTCAGGGGCAGCAGCTCCCGCTCCGCTTCGTCGGTGACGAAGTTAAAGGGGAACATGATTGTTTCGAAGCGGCCAGTCGCCACCGCTTTTTTAGCTACGTCGATCTGGTGGCTGGTTATGCCGACATGCTTGATTTTGCCCGCATTTTTAACCTCTTCCACAACCGCCATGGGGCCATCGGGGGCCAGCACCATGTCCAGTGACCCGAAGTCGCTTACGCTGTGAAACTGGTAAAGGTCGATCGAGTCCACGCCAAGCTGCTTGAGGCTCTGCTCAATATGCGTCTTAACTCCTTTGCCGGATCTCGATGTCGTCTTGGTGGCCAGTATCAGACCCTCCCTCCTCCCGGCGATGGCCTTGCCGATGCGTTCCTCGCTGGTGGAGTAGGCATTGGCTGTATCGATGAAATTTATACCCAGGTCCAGGCATCTTTTAACTACAGCTACGGCGTCATCCTCATTGAGCCTTTGGATCGGGATTCCTCCGAAGCCGATCCTGGTAACCATCAAATTGGTCTTGCCCAGCCTGAGTTTCTCCATATCGTCACCTCACAAAGAAATGGCCTTGCCCTTAATATTACATTGACCCGGCATGTTTACCCAAATGATTTTACTGCAAACCGGGTTAGAGCTATTATTTTAATTGTTAGTAGTCCTATAAGAAACAGCAGGAGGAGCAGGTAATATGGACGTAGCTGAAGCCATCAACAAACGCAGGTCTATCCGCAGTTTTAAACCGGACCCGGTGCCCTGGGATATTCTTAAGAACATCGTTGCCGGGGCTCTGCGCTCGCCGTCAGCATCCAACAGCCAGCCGTGGGAGTTTGCTATCGTATCCGGGGCTAAGCTAGAGGAGATAAAGAAAGCCTTTATAGACAATTCAAGCAAGCTGCCCGCCCTGGACATATCCATACTCATGAAATACCCCGAGCCCTGGGCCAGCCGGCGTAGCGCCGTGATGGCTGGCGTGCTCGACAAGTTGGGTGTTGCCCGCGAAGACAAGCAGAAGAGGATGGAATGGGGGCTGCGCGGCTTCAACCTGTGGGGCGCCCCCAGTTGCATATATGTCATGATCGAACGCTCATTCTACATGGCTGGGGATACCACCAACGTATGGAACCTGTTCGATTGTGGCCTTATAGCACAGGACATCATGCTGCTGGCAACCGAGTTTGGCCTGGGCAGCATACCTGCCATACAGCCCGTGCTTTATCCGGAAGTCATACGCAAGATACTGGGCCTTCCCGATTCCAAGCTGCTGGTTATGGGCATACCTATCGGATACCCGGCTCCGGACGATCCCGTCAACCAGTTCCGCACCGAGAGGGAACCACTGGAAAAAGTGGCCAAATTTTATCAGTGATTTGAGCGAGATACAGAAGAGGTCCGTTTACCTGAGGATTAAATCCCCCGGGGGAAGTCCGATAGATCTCTTTGCCGTGTATAATACTCCGAAAGGAGATTGAGCTTGAAGCAGCCGCTGGAGAAAGCCTTAGGGGAAAAGAGGGGGAAAGCTGCTCTATCCGTATTTACCGCCATTATGGCTATTATCATAATCATTACCGGCAGCGGCTTCATTTATTTGCAGTACATTAACAACCTGCCTATACCGCAAATCGACGGAACTTTGAAGGTCAACGGACTGCAGGCCAACGTGGAAGTAATACGTGATTCTTACGGCATACCATACCTCTACAGCCAAAATATGCACGATTTGCTCTTTGCACAGGGCTGTGTACAAGCGCAAGACCGCTGGTGGCAGATGGAAATGTACCGTCACATCTGCGGAGGCAGGATGGAAGAAATCACCGGCAGAAACAACAGCCTCCTCCCGCTGGATATCTACTTCCGGACAATGGGCTGGTATAGAGTCGCTGAACAGGAGTACCAGAGTTATGCCCCGGCGCAACGTGCCATTCTCGATGCCTTTTCCGAGGGTGTCAATGCATATATCTCCAAACGAAGCCCGCAGGAGCTTTCAGTCAATTACAGTATACTCGGCCTGACAGGCATTAAGTTCAACATTGAACCATGGACCCCGTTAGATACCCTGGCTTATGCCAAGCTTATGGCCTGGGACCTTGGATATGCCAAGGACGAAGAAATAGCCCGTAACAAGCTTTACGGCATTCTCGGCCAAGAGATGACTGATGAATGGGAAACTCCGCCATGGGGATATGGCAGCATGCCGACAATTCTTCAGGCCGAAGACGTCCAGGCTATGGATAACTCCTCAATAAAGCGGCTGCATATAGACCACGGTTATGATAATTTTAAAACCGTTGCGTCGGAGCAAAGCCAGCCCACTCCTGCCACCGATTTGAGCCTGCTGCTATACGACCGCTCCGGGATCGGCAGCAACAATTGGGTGGCGACAGACAATATGACGCAGAGCGGCAAGCCCCTGCTAGCCAACGACCCTCATCTTGCCATTCAGCTGCCATCCATCTGGTATGAAATCGGTTTGCACTGCGCCGACGATGGCACCGGCCAGCCGTTCGATGTTGCAGGTTTTGCCTTTGTGGCCGCTCCCGGAGTGATTATCGGCCATAACAATGATATAGCCTGGGGCGTCACCAACGTTTATCCTGATGTACATGACCATTACCAGATTAAAATCAACCCCGATAACCAGTCGCAATATGAATGGAATGGTGCCTGGCGCGACCTGACCGTCCGCGATGAAGCAATCGAGTTTGGCGATGGCTCAGCGCCTTTACACATTAAAGTTCGTGAAACTCACCTTGGCCCCATAATAAATGAGAATAAACTTTACCCGAAATCCGGACAGAATGCCGGCTTAAATAACAAAGACCCTCTAGCCCTGCACTGGACAGCCTTGCAGCCCGGCACACTAATGCTGGCTGTCCAAGGCCTGGACAGAGCCAAAAACTGGGACGACTTCCGCAACGCGCTGAGGTACTGGGACACTCCATCGCAGAATATTATATATGCAGACAGGCAAGGCAATATCGGATACCAGATGCCTGGCAAGATCCCCATCAGGGCCAGCGATGACAATGGCCTTTTGCCGATGCCTGGCTGGACAGATCAATATGAATGGAAGGGATTCATACCCTTCGACTTGCTGCCACGAATTTTCAACCCCGCTCGCGGCTATATTGTGACGGCCAATCAGGCGCCGGTCCCGCCGGAGTACTACGATATCCTGCAAAGGCAATTGGGCCCCGGTTTCAACTACTGCCTCGGTTATGAATGGAATTACGGATACCGCTCTCAGAGGATAAACCAGTTAATTACGCAGCTTGCTCCTAACACCATCCAGAGCTTCCAGAAAATCCAGGGTGATAATGAACTTCTCAGCGTAGCTGAAATAATGCCTTATCTGAAAAATATCCAGTTCAGTGATCCGGCCCTTGCCGACGCCCGTGATTGGCTTACTAATTGGGACTATACATTCGATGAGAATAGCCCGCAGGCAGCACTCTATGCCGAATTCTGGATGAAACTGGTGGAGAATGTGTTCCAGAGCAAGATCGGCGATAGCTTTAAGGTCCATGGGAATGACCGGGAAATGTGGGCGATCAGTCTGCTGCTCCAGAAGCCGGACGACAAATGGTGGGACGATCCCTCGACCAAAGATATAATTGAAACACGGGATGACATGCTGGCCAAATGTTTCAAGGAAGGTTATGACGCCACCGTGAAGGAGTTAGGCAGCGACCGCAGCAGTTGGGAGTGGGGAAAGCTTCACACCGCCACTTTTTTGAGCGTCCCTCTTGGTCTCAGCGGGATCGCCCCGCTGGAATCCCTGGTGAACCAAGGGCCCTTCCCCGCCTCCGGCAGCGCCGAAGCGGTGAATGCAACCCGATGGGATTTCGACAACGGCAACTTATCGGTGCGCGAGTGTCCTTCAATGCGCATGATAATCGATATGGGCGATCTTTCTAAAAGCGTCAGCATGAACTTGACGGGGCAAAGCGGCCATCCGGCCAGCCCCTGGTACAGCGATATGATCAAACCCTGGTTAAATATCCAATACCATAGCATGCTCTGGACCAGGCAACAGATTGACGCCGCTGCAGCACATAAACTTATACTCGGCCCTTAAATATCTATGAATTAATAAAAGGAAATTAGTGCAAAGGAAGGAGGATGAAATGGCCAAGGACATAAGGATACTCGGATTTGCGGGCAGCTTGAGGAAAGGATCTTACAACAGGTCGCTGCTGCGGGCTGCCGGGGAGCTATTGCCTGAGGGGATTACCCTGGAGACCTTCGACCTGGAAGGCATCCCGCCCTTCAACCAGGACCTGGAAAAAACGCTACCAGAGAGGGTCAAGGAATTTAAAAGCAGGATAAGGGCTGCCGATGCTGTCCTTATCGTATCGCCTGAATATAACTTCTCGGTGCCGGGCGTGCTCAAGAATGCCATAGACTACGCTTCCCGGCCTTACGGGGACAGCGTCTGGCCGGGCAAAGCGGTGGCCGTCATGAGCGCATCTAATGGTATGCTGGGAGGATCGAGGGCTCAGTATCACCTCCGGCAGACTTTCCTCTACCTCGATGTAATGCCCGTCACCAAGCCGGAAGTCTTCGTTACCTTTGCCGCTCAAAAGTTCGATGATAACGGCAAACTGACGGACGAGCCCACCCGGGAAATCGTCAAACAACTGGTCCAGGCGCTGGTCGACTTGGCACGCAAGCAAAAGAGCTAACGTTCGCCTTTCTCTTAACATCATATCGAGCACGAAAGGTATACGAACATCTTTCGTTCGAGGCACCTTTAATAAGCAGCCTCTTATTTGTTGTATAATTATTTCTCTGGCGGCATCCTTTAAGCTGCATATTTTTAAAAATACTGGAGGTATCTCACATGGCACAGATGACCGGCAACCAATATAAAGAAAGCCTTAAGAAAATAAAGCCCGTAATCTACTATATGGGCGAGAAAGTCGAAGATATTACCAAGCACCCGGCGTTCATACCGCATATAAATGCGGCAGCTCTGACCTACGATATGGCACTGGCGCCCGAGTTTGAAGAATTATGCTCGGCCAAATCTCACCTCACCGGAGAGAAGATCAACCGTTTCACCCACATTCATCAGAACCACGATGACCTCATAAAAAAGGTCAAGATGCTGCGCGCCATCGGCCAGCAGACAGGGAGCTGTTTCCAGAGGTGTGTGGGTTTCGACGGCATGAATGCTACCTACTCGGTCACCTATGACATGGATAAGAAGTTCGGTACCGGCTACCATGAGCGTTTTAAGAATTTCGTTAAAATGATCCAGACGAAGGACCTCATGCCATCAGGCGCCATGACCGACCCCAAGGGCGATCGCAGCCTTTCCCCCAGCCAGCAGAAAGACCCTGATATGTACGTTCATGTAGTCGAGAAAAGGAAGGACGGCATTGTGGTCAGCGGCGCTAAAGCCCATATAACGGGCGCCGTCAATTCGCACGGTCACCTGGTCATGCCGACAACAGCCATGAAAGCGGAAGATAAAGATTACGCAGTCTGCTTCTACGTGCCTATCGACGCTCCCGGTGTGATGCATATCTTCGGCCGTCAGTCCAACGATACCCGCAAATGTGACTGCGCTATGGACCAGGGCAACTGCGAATACGGCTGCGTGGGAGGCGAGGCTCTCATCGTCTTCGATAAAGTTTTCGTTCCGAATGAACATGTTTTTATGTGCGGCGAATGGGAATACGCCGGCGAGCTGGTCGAAAGGTTCGCCACTTTCCACAGGCAGAATTACGGCGGCTGCAAAGGCGGCCTAGCGGATGTCCTGGTAGGCGCCGTCTATGCGCTGGCACAGGCGCAGGGCACTGCCAAAGCATCGCACGTCAGGGAAAAGCTAGCGGAGATGATCCACCTGGCAGAGACTATCTACTGCTGCTCGATCGCCTGCTCCTGCCAGGGCTTTGCCCAGCCGGCCGGCTCCTTCCAAGCGGACCCCTTGATGGCCAACGTCACGAAGCTGAATGTTACCCGCAATGTCTACGAAATCGCCCGCCTGGCGCACGATATCACCGGAGGCCTTCTGGCCACTATGCCTTCCGAGTTCGACCTGCATGATCCAACGGTAGGTAAATGGGTCGATAAGTATATGAAAGGCTCCTCCAGCGTGCCGGCCGAGACCAGGATGCGCCTGATACGGCTGATCGACGCCATGACCTGTGGAACGGCCCTGGCCGAATCGATGCACGGCGCCGGCTCTCCCCAGGCACAGATGATCATGATCGAGAGGCGCGGCAGCCTTGAGCGCAAGAAGAAATTGGCTGAGAAACTGGCCAGGATCGGCGACCAGCCTGTTTTGATCTGTTGAAAAAATCCTGCGAGGCGACCGTAATATTAAAATAGCGCTGAAATTTTGCGGGTCCTGCAACCCGGAAATAGACCTGTCGGCGCTGGCCGGACAGGTAAAGCAGCATGCTATCAGCCGGGCCGATATTGAATTCGTACCCCCGGCTGCGGCCGGCCTAGATCTGCTCATCATACTCTGCGGTTGTCTGCGCGCCTGCGCCGATAAAGAAGAAATAAAGGGACTGGCCGGACGGCATATAATTATCGCCGGCGAGAGCCTGTCCGGCACAGCTCAAAATGAGGACAGGCTGGCAGCGCTGCTGGCCGCCGAGATCGACTGCCTCTTCCCTCCTCCCAGTGACTAAAATCACTTCTATTGTTTGGCCTCCCTTATATAATCATTAAAGTTTGTTACGACTAACTGGAGGAATAACATGGAAAAAGAGAATGGGCTGGTGTTGGAAGTAAACGAAAAGAATATTGACGACACGATAAAGAATAATCCAGCACTGGTAGTTGATTGCTGGGCTCCCTGGTGCGGCCCCTGCCGTATGATGTCGCCGGTCATCGACGAACTCGCCTCGGACTACAAGGGCAAGATCGCGTTTGGCAAGCTCAATACCGATGACAATCGCGAGATTGCCGAAAAGTACCAGATTCAGGCTATACCTACACTACTCATCTTCAAAGACGGCAAGCTGGCAGACCGCAAGGTAGGAGCCCTGCCAAAGAAAGTGTTGGAGGCGGAGCTGCCCAAGAGTCTGGCGTAGAAGTCAAAGCTAGTTCAGGCTTTCTTTTAAAGATTTCCACCCTCAAAAAGAAATAGGCGGTGCGGCAGGCGTAATTCTGGACATCAACTTAGCCAAAGACTAAAATGTTCTAACTTGCTCACACTCGCAAGAGACCGCTGAGATTTTACGGAGGGTTCCCGATGAACGGTTTGTCCGGAGATGCCCAATCCCCGATCTATACGCAGCCGGCCGAGATACTTAAACATCTCATTCAATATAATACGACCAACCCGCCTGGCAACGAGGCAGGCTGCATCAGCTTCATTAAAGAGCTGCTGGACTGGGCCGGCATACCCAACCAGATCGTGGCCTCCGATCCGGCACGTCCCAACCTGATAGCCAGGCTAAAGGGGATGGGCGCGGCCCCCCCGCTTTTGCTCTACGGCCACATCGACGTGGTCACCACGGCCAACCAGCAGTGGAAGGTAAACCCTTTCCTGGGTGAGGAACTGGATGGCTATATCTGGGGCAGAGGTGCGCTGGATATGAAGGGAGCCGTCGCCATGATGTTATCGGCGGTTATGAAGGCCGGTCTGGAAGGCCCGGTGCCGCCCGGCGACGTGATCCTGGCTATATTGAGTGACGAGGAAAATACCAGTGTCCTCGGCGCCGATTTTTTGGTAAATAACCATCCTCAGCTTTTTCAGGACGTCAGATATGCCATCGGCGAGTTCGGTGGCTATACCAGTTATATAGGCAAGCGCCGCTTTTATCCCATTATGGTGGGGGAGAAACAGGGGTGCGGCCTGCTGGCTTATATACGCGGCAAGGGCGGACACGGGGCCTGGCCGGCACGCAGGGGAATCATGGCCCGTGTGGCCCGTTATTTGCAGAGCCTGGAGCACCGCCTGCCCGTGCATGTGACCCCGATAGCCAAGGAGCAGGTGCGGCTAACCGCCGAGGGTTTACCTTCTCCTTTGAAACAGGCCGTTATGCAACTCCTTATACCGTCGCTGACGGGCTCAATCCTGGACACACTGGGGGCGCAGGTGCGCATGTTCGACCCTATTTTGCATAATACTGCAGTTGTAACGGCCATCCAGGGTGGCGAGAGCCCCAATATGGTCCCCAGCCAGGTCTGCATAATGCTGGACTGCCGCCTGCTGCCCGGCTTTACCCCCGACGACCTGATACCCGAGCTGAAGGCCCTCGGAGGAAAGGATGTGGAGTATGAGACCCTCGTTTTTCACCCGGGTCCGCCCCAGCCGGACATGGGCCTATACGAAACGCTGGCCGTTATCCTGCGTGAGGCCGATCCCGGCAGCACACCCACTCCCATGCTCTTCCCGGCTGTCACGGATGCGCGCCTCTTTTCCAGGCTGGGCATCCAGACCTACGGCTTCACACCGCTCAAACTGCCGCCGGAGCTCAATTTCGAACGGCTATTCCATGCGGCCGACGAGCGCGTGCCGGTTGCGGCGCTCGAGTTCGGCTCCGATGCGCTGTACACGCTTTTACGCAGGTTCGGAGATTAAGGACGGGGGTTGTACAACTGGATAGGTCAGTTAAGATCCAAATACTAAAGAGGTCACCGATTTTCTCAAGCCTGGATGAAACCGAGCTAGCAGAGCTGTCGGAAATAGTCTCTGAGAAAGAATTTAGCGCAGGCGACCATGTATTCTGGGAGGGAGACCGGCCCGAGTATTTTTATGTTTTGGCAGAGGGCCGCATCAAGGTGTCCAAAGTATCGGCCTCGGGACGTGAGTTCGTGGTGGCCTTCTTTGGGCCGGGAGACATCTTCGGCGAAGTGGCCGTCTTCGAGGACAAGCCGTACCCCGCCTCCGCTCAGGCCACCGAGTTGACCACCGTACTTGCCGTTAGCAGGGACCGCTTCATAAAATTCCTGTCCTGCTATCCCATCGTGGCGCTCAAGATCATCAATATGCTGGGGAGCAGGCTGCGCGACTCAATGGGACGCCTGCGCGACCTGGCAGGAGAGCGCGTGGAGCAGCGTATCGCCGGCATCCTGGTTATGCTTTCATCCAAATTCGGCCCCGAACTGCCCTTCACCCGCCAGGAGATCGCCGACATGGTCGGCACAACCATCGAAACCACCATCCGTACCATGACAAGGTTCAAAGAAAACGGCATCATCAAATCGGCCCGCGGCAGGATAACGGTTCTCAATAAAAACAGCCTCCGCACCATTAGCGAAGGGCTTCCTCAGGAATAATTCCCTTTTCCAATGGAATTTTCCTCCCAATATGATGCAAATCATACAAGCTTCCTTTGCGGGCATCTATAATTATTTCATAATTAATGGAGCAGATGAGATGATTTTCCGTTGTCCGGGGAATGTGGCACAGGGAACCCCCAACATCAAGATCAAAAAATGCCCGCAATGTGGCGGTGAGGTGGAAC
>JBEKVW010000068.1:0-11362 GCA_049513695.1 Dehalococcoidia bacterium
CTGCGTTGATTCCGACTAAGCTTACAATGACAAATTTCATGTGCTACAGGGACAATGTAGCGCCCCTGGATTTCACAGGCCTGCATGTCGCCTGTCTTTGCGGTGACAATGGCAGCGGCAAATCCAGCATCTTCGACGCTATTACATGGGCATTGTGGGGTAAAGCCTCCAGGGGAGACAACGATGACCTTATCTACACCGGGCGGAACGAAATGGCCGTGGAACTGGAGTTCCAATCAGGTGAGGAGCTTTACCGTGTTGTCCGCAAATATACCAGGGGTCCCCAATCAAGGCCGGGACAATCCATGCTCGACCTGCAACTGTTCAGCAATGGCGCTTTTAAATCAATTTCAGAACATACCAAGACTGAAACGCAGGATAAAATAATCGGCCTCCTGCATCTCGAATATCAAACCTTCATTAACAGCGCCATGATTCTGCAGGGCAGGGCCAACGAGTTCAGCCGGAAAAGGCCGGGTGAACGCAAAGAGATACTGGCCAACATACTCGACCTTTCCTTCTACGACAATTTGGAACAGCAAGCCAAGGTAAATTCCGAAACTAAAAAATTGGAGTCTCTCAACCTGGAGAGAGATATCCAGGCGATGCTGTCAAGACTGGAAAACAAATCGCAGCTAATGCAAGAAAACGATGCGGAAACTGAAAAACTGCGTAACATCGAACAGGCCCTGAAACAGCTCGATGGCGAGATAGCCACGCTCCGCAAGAAAAAGGAAGCGCTGGCAGCACGAAAGGAGCAGGTGCAGCTAATCCAGCAGCAGATCAGCAGCAGAAATAAGGACCTGCTGGCCTGGCAAACGCGGCAGGCCGGGTCTATCAAACAGATCGAACATTTTACCGGGGTTTTGGAACGTACCCGTGAGATCGAAGAGGGCTATGCAAGATATAAGGAGAGCGCAGCTTATGAGGAGACGCTCAATGACCAATTGAAAAAATCATTGGAGCTGGTTAACCGTAGGAACAAGCTCACTGAACTTATCACTTCGGCTCAGAACACCTTTAACATCGAACGCAAGTCACTATCAACCAAGATCAGCGAACTCGAATCAAAATTCAAAATGCTCCCGCATCTCCAACAACGGCAGGACGAGCTTCAACAGCGCAAAAAGGAGCTTAATATAACTGAAGAAACCATCGAAGCCGGGAAGAAGTCGCTAAACGATCTGAAGGCGGCAATAATCACGGTATCGTCCCGTATTTCTCAGCTTACGGATGCGGTTGCCGAGATCAAGCAAAAGGTCGAACTGTTGTCACATGCCGGTGCTACCTGTCCGCTATGCGAATCGGAGCTTGGACCTGAAGGCTGCCGGCGGATCGTTGATAAATTGAATTCCGAGCTGCAGAAAAATCTGTCCGAACTGAAAGGAGACACGGACTCTGTTTCCTCAAAGAAATCGGAGCTTGCTTCACTTGAAAAGCAGGTGAGTCAGAGCGAGGCTAATTTTAAGTCTGAGCGTGACAGCGTCGGCCAGCAGCTGGCAGTGATAGATAAACAGATCGCAGAAACAAATTTGTTGACGGAGGAGCTATCCGCTAAAAAAGATGCTCTCCTCACACTGGAAGAGAACCTCAAGAATAAGAGCTATGCGCCGGATGCGCAGCAATCCCTTCTCTCGGTTGAACGAGAGCTTCGGGAATTGGGATATGATCCTGCTGTTCATTCCGGTGTTAGCCAGCGCAAGAAATCGCTACAGAATTTTGAACAGCTCTATAAAGAGCTATCCGAGGCCAGGCTGCAACTCGAGTCACAGCAAAAAACCAGGGCGGATTCCGAATTGGCAATTTCCCAACTGCAAAAAGAGTTGGAGAGCCTGACAACCCAGAGCAATCAAATTGAAGGTGAGCTGTCGGCGTTACCGGAAACCGGACGCCAGTTGGAGTTGCTCGAGGAACAACACAACACACTGGTTACAGGCGAGAGAACGCTCAGAGACAATCTGGCCCAGCTGAAAGAAAAGCTAAGGCAGTTAGATCTGCTGGCTGCTGAGAAAAATGAGAAGGGCAATTTGCTGCAGCTTTGCCGAGAGGAGGAGGGACTCTACTCAGAGCTGGCCAGGGATTTCAGCAAGAAGGGCATCCAGGCGCTGATCATTGAGGAATCGCTGCCTGAGATAGAAAACGAAGCCAACCTTTTACTCGGCAAAATGACCTCCAACAGGATGTCGCTCACGTTGGAAACACAGCGGGATACCAAGAAGGGTCCCATGATCGAGACACTGGATATAAAAATTGCCGATGAGCTGGGTACACGCATTTACGAAATGTACAGCGGCGGTGAAGCCTTTAGAATCGACCTGGCTCTGCGTATAGCGATATCGAGGCTGCTTGTCCGCAGGGCCGGTGCTTCGATGCCCATATTGATTATAGATGAAGGGTTTGGAACACAGGACGACTCAGGCCTGGAAAAGTTGATAGCGGCCATAAATTCCATACAGGACGATTTTGAGAAATTGTTCGTCATTACCCATCTGGACGAACTGAAGGATAAGTTCCCGGTCCTCATCAATGTCTCCAAAACGCCCGAAGGTTCTTTGATAACGGTCAATCAATAACTGTAAATCAGCCTTGGTTGTAAGCGATATTCTATTCATTCACTTCCTTGACAGCTATGTACGCCGGCGCTATCCTAAATACATTTAAACGGATGCGCATAAATATTCGAATCACCGGACAGGCCAAAAACAGGTATATATACTTATTTTTATGATAGATCGGGGTAATTGATGGTTGAAAGATACGAAATCAACTCGCTTGAAAAAGAAGAATCTTGGCGCCTCTTCAGATATATAGGAGAGCTGGTCGAGGGCTTTGATAAATTATCCGGCATTGAGCCGGCGGTAACGATCTACGGGGCTGCAGTCGCTACTCCCGATCAGGCTGACTATCAGAATGCCAAACAGATAGCCTACCTTCTGGGTAAACAGGGTTTTAACATAATTACCGGGGGTGGGCCGGGAATGATGGAAGCCGCCAATCTGGGGGCGAGTGAAGCAGGCGTTAAATCAGTCGGGCTCAATATAGAGTTGCCCAAAGAGCAGAAGTGCAACCTTTACGCCAATCTCAATATAACCTTTAATCACTTTTTTGTACGCAAGATTATGCTGGTTAAATATGCCACGGCTTTTGTAATTATGCCCGGGGGACTGGGTACACTGGACGAGTTGACCGAGGTACTTACCCTGATTCAGACCAATAAAATCAAACCGTTCCCCGTTATACTTTTCAACTCCAAATTTTGGCACGGTTTTCTCGATTGGCTTCAAAATTCGGTGCTGATCACAAACTATATTTCTGAATCCGACCTGCACCTGTTACGGCTTTCCGACCAACCCTCCGATGTGCAGGATATCGTCAGCAGCTGGTACCTGAAACAGGCCATAGTAGGACGAAGGGCTATTGATTAATATAGGTTTTTACGGTGCTGACCGGACCGTGACCGGCTCGAGGCACCTTATTAACATCAACGGGTACAAATTGCTACTGGATTGCGGCCTCTTTCAGGGGCGCCGTGCTGAGACTTATGAACGCAACCTGCATTTTGCCTTCGATCCGAAATCCGTCAATTCGGTCTTGATATCCCACGCACACATGGACCACCTGGGCGACCTGCCCAATCTGGTCAAACAAGGCTTTAGCGGCGATGTTAATTGCACCTCTGCTACACTTGACCTGGCCAACATCATGCTCACGGACTCGGCCAACATCCAGGAAGGCGACATCGAATTCGTAAACAAGGTCCGTCACCGGCATAATGAACCACCGATGGAGCCCC
Source organism: Dehalococcoidia bacterium (assembly GCA_049513695.1). GTDB lineage: Bacteria > Chloroflexota > Dehalococcoidia > GIF9 > UBA5629 > UBA1162. Next base: position 3,794 of record JBEKVW010000068.1, read on the forward strand.
TGTACGATACGGCCGATATCCCACCCACACTGAAATTATTCCGTGGCTGTTCCTATGGCCGTCCTTTCCGCGTCACGGGCGACGCACAGATTATATTCCACGACGCCGGACATATCCTGGGATCGGCGATTACCATTATTAACGTTAATGACGGCGGCAGACAGTTTTCTATCTGCTATACCGGCGATCTGGGCCGCAAAGACATGCCGATTATTATGGACCCTTATATTGTGACAGATTCGGATATTCTGATCATTGAGAGCACGTATGGCGACCGGGTGCATGCAGATATAAAGAATGTAGAGGACAGGCTGACAAATGTTATCAATGAGACGGTTTCTAAAGGCGGAAAGCTGATCGTACCTTCGTTTGCCCTCGAGAGGACACAGGAGTTGGTCTACTACTTGCACCAGTTAAAGCTGGATAAACGTATCCCGGATATTGCCATATTTGTCGATAGCCCACTGGCCATCGATGCCACTGATATATTCAGGGCACACCCGGAATGCTACGATTCTCAAACCGCCGAGTTCTTGAGAACAGTTGAAGATCCCTTCGGCTTCCGCGGGTTGAGGTACGTGTCGTCAGTCGAGGAATCGAAAAAACTCAACGATATAAATACGCCAGTTATGATCATAGCAGGATCGGGAATGGCCGAAGCCGGGCGCATTCTGCACCATTTAAAGAATAATATTGGCAATCCCAACAACACCGTGTTAATAGTTGGATGGCAGGCCGAAAATACCCTCGGACGCAAGATTGCCGAAAGGTGGCCGGAGGTATCTATATTCGGTGAGAAATATAAGTTGCGCTGTCGTGTGGAAGTGTTTAATGAGTTCAGCGCTCACGCCGACCGCAACGACCTGATCAGCTGGGTAAGCGCGGGGAAGAACAGATGGCAAAAGGTGTTCGTGGTTCACGGCGAAGAATCAGCCGCTTTTTCGCTGGCTGAAGCCTTTAAAGGGATCGGATTGAAAGATGTCGTTGTGCCGGAATTCGGACAGACCTTCGAAATTTAGCTATTCGTTTTATCGCTGGAAAATAAGCTTCTATGATTGAATTCATTCCTGGCAATTTTAAAGATTTGCGTGACCCCTGGGAACGCATTTACAAAGCATCTGATACCAGGCTTTTATTTTCGTCGCCGGGTTGGTCCGAGTTATGGTGGAAGCATTTCGGCGCTGGCAGTGAGCTGCATCTGGGCGAGGTCAGGGAAAACGGCTCTGTTATAGGCATAGCTCCCCTCCGGGTGAAAGAAGGGATACTATATTTCATAGGCAGCGACAACGTCTGTGATTTCCTGGATTTCCCCGTCGAATCAGGCAAAGAAAATCTCTTTTTCAATACCTTGCTTGATCATTTGACCGCTTTAGAAATCAGTTCGATGGAACTGACGCCGGTGCTGCCCGATTCCAACGTAAAACGCTTCTTGGAAGCCCGTGCGCAGGATCGAGGCCTTACGGTCTCCTGTTCACCTGAAGACGTAACCCTAGCCATGGATCTCCCGGGTGATTTATCATCCTACCTGTCGTTATTAAGCGGCAAACAACGGCATGAAATACTCAGGAAAGAACGAAGGTTAAACGAGGAAGGCGAAATAGTCTACCGCATAATGGAAGAAGGTAGTACCAATGAGATTGATACATTTCTGCGCTTCTTCCGCGAGAGCAGAGAGGATAAAAATAAGTTCCTTACCGATGATATGGAGGTATTTTTCAGAGATATAATCGATATGGCGGCGGCCGATAAAATGCTGCAGTTGGGTATACTGGAGCTTAACAAAGTTCAGGCGGCCGTAACGCTGTGTTTCACCTATCAAAATGATATGTACCTGTATAACAGCGGCTACAACCCAGCCTACCGTCTGCTCAGCATCGGTCTGCTGTCGAAATATTTCTGCATAAAGAGAAGCATCGAGAGCGGTAAACGGCGATTCGATTTCCTTAAAGGAGCGGAAAAATATAAATTTCACCTGGGTGGCAGTGAGACCCAGCTTTTTCGATGTATAATTAAAAAATAGTAAAATTGTTATCTGGAAGGTTTATTGGAAGATAGATTATATGTAGCTATACTCAGTTTGCACACCTGTCCATTCGACAGGCCGGGAAGCCGCTATACGGGCGGCATGAATATCTACATACAAAACCTGGCTCAGGAGCTCGGCAGGCGCGGACATTCCGTCGATATATACACATGTTCCCATCCCGATGATGATTTTTGCAGTTTAGTCGACGGGAGCGATAACGTACGATTGGTTCATATCGAATCACCGGATTACAGCTTGATATCGGAAAAATCACTTGGCGACCATATTACCGGGCTAACCGATTCCATCGCTTCATATTGTCTTGAGCATAATAAGCATTATGATTTGATTCACAGTCACTATTGGCTGTCCGGCATTGTCGGGAGCAAATTGAAGCGGAACTGGTGTATACCTCACATTACCATGTTTCATACGCTCGGCGCTGTCAAAAATAACCTGGGACTTGGAATACTCGAGCCCGAATACAGGATTTTAAACGAACAGGTCATCATTGGGGCCAGCGACCTTATCATCGCCTCCACGGAAAGAGAAAAACACGAGCTGATAAACAGGTACAATGCTAACCCGGTAGCCATTGAAATTGTCCCCTGCGGCATCAATCCTGCGCTCTTTCGCCCCATGGATAAGCAGCTTGCCAGACAAACATGCGGACTGGCCCCTAAAAAAACAGCCCTGTTTGTAGGGCGGCTGGACCCTCTTAAAGCGCTCGGCAATTTGCTGGAAGCGATCTCATGCCTGAAATCGCGTGATGATTTCCAACTGATTGTGGTGGGCGGCAACGATCATGGGGTTGACTTTAAGGCCATCATGGATGCCGCCTGCGATTATGAAGTTAGTCACAGCGTCAATTTTATCGGCTCGGTTCCCCATGAACGCATGTACTTGTATTACAACGCGGCCGACTTCTGCGTTATACCTTCGTATTACGAGAGCTTCGGCCTGGTGGCTCTGGAATCGCTGGCCTGCGGCACGCCCATTATAGCCACCGATGTAGGTGAAGTCCGCGATATAGCCGGGATATGTCAATCCTGTAGGATAATCACCGGAAATACACCGCTGGAACTATCCATGAATATCAATGCCATGCTGGACAATATAGGCAACAGGAAAAATGGATACAATAAACTGGTCGAACTTTACGGCTGGAGCCAAGTTGTAGATAAAATAATTCAACAGTACAGGGCCGTTATCGACAGAAACGCAGAGTATACGCAGCAGCTTTGCTCATACAAATCTTGATTCCAGAATCCACATTCGAGGTAACAATACAATGAAAGAGCAATACTACGCTATGATTATAGCCCCGCACCCGGACGATTCCGAATTCGCCATAGCCGGCACGGTGGCAAAATGGATAAAACAGGATAAAAAGGTCATTTATGTTATCTGTACCAACGGCAACAAAGGTACAGATGATCCTGAAATGACGTCTGCAAAGCTGGCTGATATAAGAAGGCAGGAAGAGCTGGATGCCGCTAAAACCCTGGGGGTGCAGGAAGTCATATTCCTGGACCATGATGATCAATCGCTGGAAGATACCCCTGAATTTCGCAAGGAGTTGGTCAAGGTTATCCGTACCTACCGGCCTGCAGTGGTAGCCGCCCCGGACCCCTACCGCAAATACGTCTGGCATCGCGACCACAGGATCACAGGCCAGGTTGTCCTAGATGCTGTTTTCCCTTTTGCTCGCGACCGTTTGGCCTACCCTGACCTGCTGGAGTCCGGATTCCAGCCTCATAAGGTGAAAGAGCTGCTTTTCTGGGCCGCAGATAAACAGAATTTTTTCAGCGATGTTTCGGATACCTTTGACCTTAAAATGGCTGCTCTGGCCTGCCACAAGAGCCAGGTAAGTAAATTCCAGAAGGAATGGATCGAAGGATTCAAGTTCTTGCACGCACAGAGGGCCAAGGGCAAGGGGTATGAGCTGGCGGAGTCCTTCTATAGGGTCGAACTTCCGGGATAAAAGTATCTACTTAACTTTTCATATAAACGGAAAGGGCTGGATTTTATCCAGCCCTTTTTTGTCTGTCTATCTCCCTGTGCTAACCTTTGCCGATCTTGAACATCTTGGTCCCACAGGTTGGACACAGGCCCTGGCTTGCCGGTTTACCATTCTTCATGGTAATGGATTTAGGATTCTTCATTTCCTTCTTAGCCCGGCATTTCATGCAATATGCTTGCATCTGCAACAACCCTCCTTAAAATAATTAATTTCTGAAGCATAGGGTATTGCAGGCTCGGCTGTCAATGAAAATCCTTCGCGACATCATCTCATTTTACACGTGACCAGTACCAAAGTCCCATATGGATATAAACTAAATACCCACTTGAATGTATTTCTCAGGCTGACCATTTCTCCGCCAGGTCGCCGGCAATGGGCAGCTTGAATCTAACGCCCTGATAAGCCTTGATCATGAGGACTATCCACAGTACTACCTCAAGGATCCAGATGATCACACCCAGGACCCATCCCATGACAGGAATCCAGGCTAATATGATATACAATATTGTCAGAGCGCCAAATGTAATGATGGACTGCATAGCATGGAATTTCACAAATTTACTTTCCTTTTCGATCAAAAAGAAAATCAGTCCTGTGACCCACCAAAGAACATAGCTCAGCAAGGCCGCCACATTTTCTTCCATACCAGTCGATGATTTCGCCATTTGCCAACCTCCTCGTCTTTTATTATAGATAGGATATCCGCCGCTATATAAGGTGTCAATTCACAATCAAAGCTTACTAAAAGACGTGGATGACACCTGGACGTAACCGTTAAATTTTCTTTCGTGCTCTGAAAAGAAAAATGACCAACTCGGTCAGGATTAATATTCCGGCCAATATTACAGTCACGGCCCATTGAGGAATGCCGCCCAAAAAAATGGATTTGTTATCCTGCGGAGATTGGGGGGCCTGTATAGTATTGAAAGTGAATACAGCACCCGCATCTCTTAAAACAGGTTCCACGGCCCTGACCTGCCAGTAATAGCCTGTGTCGTATTCCAGAGAATCCTTTACCGCGTAGGTGGTTGTAGATGCAAAATCGTCCACAACAATATCACTCAGTTGAGCATCTTTCGCAAGGATAAACTGATATTTAGTTGCCCCCTGATAACCCGACCAGCTGAAGGTTAGTGGCTTTACAGGGTACTCTGTGCTACCGTCGGCAGGAGTATAAGCCTGTACAGCATAGCTACTGCCGATGCCGTTATAGCCCGGCTCTACGGTGAAAGTTTTTATTTCGGACCAGGGGCTATCAATATACTGCCTGGTAGCGGCCTGTATACTCCTCACCCGCCAGTAGTAAGTATGCCCGGCCTCCAGGCTGCCCGGCGGCATCCAAAATGCCGGTGACGGAGCATCGGATGTGTCCATAGCCCCGAAGTCGTATACCTTCAAAGTGAAACCGGGGTCCCTGGCTATTTGTACCTGATATTGCCTGGATAGATAGTAGTCCTTCCACGAAAAGTCCACCTGTGCGTTCCTGCCTGTAACCGGATCGATGCTGACTATATCGCCTGCTTTGGGCCCTGCCGCATCTACGTACAAGGTGGCATATCCGCTGCGGGTCCCGTCCTTATTGGAAGCGGTGATTTTGTAAATAGTAGAAGACGCCGGTGCAACGCTGGTTTGTCCCACGGGAGATACATCGCCGATTCCGTGATCGATGCTTACCGAAAGTGCGTTAGTTGCCTGCCAGCTTAATGTGGCTGAAGCCCCCGCGTCGATAATTGAAGGCAAAACTGTAAAATTGGTAATTTCAGGTAAATTATCAGCTTGCGAAGACGTTGCAAAGGCCGGCAGGCCGGACAAACCGGCCACGCCTGCCACAACCGTGCATAGTAAAACTATTAATATTATGTAAAGGAGTTTCACTTTATCCCCTGCCGACCATCCCACATATCACTATACCTCGGTTTTAGAAATAGTTAAATCCGGTTATTTTGCCTGTTTTAACCAGGAAATCATGGTACGTTGTGAGATGCAATAATACTCTGGCTGCCCGTTTGCCTGATGTATAATCGTAATGATTGCCGACCAGCTTCACCTGCTCCTCGGTAAAGGTGGTGGTAATTACAGGCTTTTTATAGCTGGTGATCCACTGGTCCACCAGCGCCCTGAGCAGCCCGACGATAAAAGAGTTGATTATGTCCACCCGTGTGCGTCCGCTGGCTCCCCCCTTAGACGTGGAGTTGGCCAGTTCCAGCATATCGTCGACAATATCATCTTTAAGCATTCCCGAAAGCCTGGCATTCGTCACTACATCCGAGAGTGCACCGATTTGGTTAAGGTCCTCTATTCCCATGAACAGCGCCAGCATCTTTATCAACTGTCCGACCGCAGATTGCATTTTATAAAGGTCAGGCGATTTTACATCCTCTAATAGGGGGATAATAGACCTCATGGCTGCAGCCCTTTGGGCCACCTGCTCGGGGCTCATCTTCTCTTCCAAATGAGAACGCTGCTGCATCAGCAGGTTGCTGAACAGAGTGAAACCTCCGAACCCCATGAAAATAAGCGAATCCACGCACTCCAGTTCCAGTAGTTTCAGCGGTGCAATCATGTAAGCAACAAAATTCCTGTCGCCGGCAGGATCTACCGGGTTCTGCCGGCTCCATCTGGGGGGAAAGATTTTATCCAGTTCCTCGATCGTCTCACTGGGTAGCCTGACTACGCGCAGGCCACCCTCTTCGCAGGCCTGGGCGCATAATACCCCATAGCTTCCACCAGGCGTGATGATGGCCACGTAACGCCCTTTAGGCAGGGGCTGCGTTAAGAAGCCTACAGCTATATCCAGCATTTCTTCAGTGTCTTCCACACGTATGGCGCCCATCTTTTTAAAAGCGGCATCGTAGACTTCATCGCTTCCGGCCAGGGCGCCGGAATGCGACTTAATGGCCTTGGCCGCCGCCTCGGTTTTTCCGGGCTTCAAGACTATCACCGGCTTGGTCGGAGTGACTTTTTTCACAACGTCCATAAATCTTGCACCGTCATTCAGGCCTTCGATATAAGCCATGATTACCTTTATCTTGGGGTCTTTGCCAAAATACTCGATATAGTCTTCAATTTGAATATCGGCGGCGCAACCGCAACTCACATAGCGGTGGAAGCCCAGTCCCCTTTCATACCCCGCAACCACAACCGCAGCCCCCACATTGCCACCCTGGGAGACGAAGGCCAGCGGCCCGTCCCTCACAAGCAGCGGCATCATAAAGGCGGCCAGCGACGACGATGCGCTCCAGTAACCCATGCAGTTGGGACCGATAAACCTGATATTGCCCCTGCGCGCTATGCTCAAGACCTCATCCTGCAGCTTCTTGCCTTCCGGCCCGACCTCGGCAAATCCGGCCGAGATAATTACGGCCGAGCGAACTCCCTTTTGCACGCAGTCTTCCATGGCCGCTGCTACTCGTTCAGCGGGAATAGTAAATACGGCCAGGTCCACCGGCCCCGGTATATCCGTAACCTTTTTAAATGCCTTGAGCCCCTGTATCTGGTCCTCATGGACGTTAACGGGATA
>JBEKVW010000069.1:0-11323 GCA_049513695.1 Dehalococcoidia bacterium
AAATTTGAACATGAATAATGTATTTGAATCATTTAACAATTTTATTGAGACTAGTACGAAGGAAGAATCACTTCAATTATTTTTAAAAAAGCATCCTAGCATATTAATTCATACTTTTAATCAAGGTGCACATTATCCAACCGTTCTACCTAAATTTAAGCTATCAGATGAGTTAATACCTGATTTTATTATTATAGGAAGAAGATCTGGAACGAAATATACATCTTGGGATGTAGATATGATAGAAATCGAACCATCGATAAACGATAGAAACATATTTACAAAAAAAGGATTGAGTGCTGGCCGTTTACGTGTTGCGGAAGGCCAAATTACAGCCTGGCGACAATGGATGCAATCGAATGCGCAAGCAATTTTTGTACCGAAAGCGCTTAAGAAATTAAAGGAGAAAAATGCTTGGGATGACAATCCTCATTTTTATAATCCATCATCTTTTAATTATCAGAGTATGATGGTCTCTTATCGAATTGTAATAGGACGGCGATCTGATTTTGGAGATATTGGCGATAAATATAGAGATATAAAATGGGAGGAATCAGGGCATAGAATTGAAATTGTCCCGTGGGATAGACTTTTAGATAAGACTAGAATTTTTATTCTGGAAAAATAAAACCCTTACGTTAATTTGATAACTTGGCAATTCCAATATTGTAGGTATGGTGGAGATAGGGGGATTCGAACCCCCGACCTCTGCGATGCGAACGCAGCGCTCTCCCAATTGAGCTATATCCCCGGAAAGGTTTTTATACTAACAAAGGGCTCTGCATAGTGTCAAGATTAGCGTTATGAAAAACAAAGCCCGCCGTTTCTATCGCCTATAAGTATAAACCGAGCGATAAAACAGCGGGCAATCAGTGTTCTTAAATTCAAAATAAGGGGCTTTAACGCCTGCGCTGCGGCTTGCGTTTGCCGATAAACCGCCCGTCCGACCTGCCGCCGCCCCTGCTATCGGTGCGGGGCCTGGCCTCGCTGATATCCAGCGTGCGCTCTTTAAGCGTTTTCCCTTTTAAGCCGGTTATCGCAGCCTGACCTTCCTCTTTATTGGCCATCTCCACAAAAGCAAAGCCCCGGGGCTGGCCGCTGAATTTATCCTTTATAAGGGCCACGGATGTCACTTCTCCGAAAGCAGCGAACTCCGCCTTCAGGTCTTCTTCAGTCACATCACGGGCCAGGTTGCCTACAAAAATGTTCATTTGCATACCTCCAAAAAATAATGAGACCAATTAATACCGGTTGCCGGTATGCCAGCTATATTCTATACGGGCCGTTGGCCCGTATAGAATAAGATAAAGGACTTAGTGTGATTTATTGGGACGGGTTTTGGCATAACAGGTCGCGCAATAAACGGGCCTGTCATCGCGGGGCTCGAAGGGGACTTCAGTGGCCTGTCCGCACTCAGCGCAGACGGCCGCTGTCATTTTGCGGGGTCCCCGGCTGCCGCCGTCCATACGCCTGGCCTGACGGCAAGTGGGGCAGCGTTTGGGTTCGTTGGTATAGCCCTTGGATGCGAAGAACTCCTGTTCCTTGGCTGTGAATGTAAAACTATTCCCGCACTCGGAGCATTGGATGTCTTTATCCTGGAAACTCACCTGGATAACCTCCTGTTAGTTAGTTGGTTAGAGCTACGGTCATCCAGCGTTTGAGAAAATAGCGAATATTTTAACTTAATACCCGATAACCTTAAAACTTCAACCACCAGTTTCAAGTATATAGCAAACAAAAGGCATTGTAAAAAACAGGCTGTTTTTAACGCCGTCGCCAAGGCGGTCAGGCAGCTTCGAGGATGATCCTGGCGTCAACTGCCGTAGCCCCGTCCTTATAGGCAAATACGGGATTGAGATCAAGCTCCTTGATCTCAGGGTTCTTCTCGACAAAGTCCGACACTTTTACGATCAGGTTCTCGAGGAAGGGAACATCTGCCGGCTCCTGCCCCCGGTAGCCTTTCAGGATGGGGAACCCCTTTATCTCGGTTATCATCTCGGCAGCGTCGCGCTTTTCCAGCGGTACAATGCGGAAGGATACATCCTTCAATACCTCGACCAGTATACCGCCCAGGCCGAACATGATGACCGGTCCGAACTGGACATCCTTGGTCATGCCGATGATGATCTCCAGGCCCTGCCGGGCCATCTTTTGAACCGTAACACCCACTATCCTGGCCTTGCGGTCGTGCTTTTTCACACTGGCCAGAATCTCGCTGTAAGCCTTGCCTGCCTGGGTGGCGTTCTGAATCCCCAGCTTAACCCCACCCACATCGCTCTTATGGCTAATGTCCGGTGAAACTATCTTCATCACAACGGGGAAGCCCATTTTAACGGCGATCTCTACGGCCTCTTTCTTGGATGTCGCCAGCCTGGTCTCGACCACCGGGATCTTGGCCGCCTTGAGCCACTGTTTCGATTCGATCTCGGTCAGCAGCGTCCTTTTCTCGCGCCTGGCCGTTTCTAAAATTTCAGCTTTTGACATCTCGCTTCTCCTTGTATATGGTGGTAATTGTAAATCGTTCGATGCGGTGGAAATTTGCTACATTTTAGCCAATCTAGATACTGATTGCAAAATATCAGTGTTACATTATATCATTACTTGTTTTGATTAGGGGGTCAATCAATGGTTGCAGACAACGCTCAACAGTTATCGCTGCTCTGCATTGCAGGTAGCCCACGCCGCGGAGGAAATACCGACCGGCTGCTCAATGAAGCTGTAGCAGGGGCGGCCTCTAAAGGCGCCCGCATCAAGCACGTCATACTGAACGACCTAGAAATCGCCCCCTGTCAGCACTGCGATGGATGCGTCCAGACCGGTGGTATATGCGCTGTAGCGGATGATATGGGGTGGCTGCTGGCCGACCTGAGGGAATTCGACCGCTTCATACTGGCCTCGCCTGTTTTCTTTATGGGAGTTACCGCACAGGCCAAGGCCATGATCGACCGCTGCCAGGCGCTGTGGGTGATCAAATATATCCTGAAGCTGCCTGTCGGCCTGAAAAAGGATATTGCCCGCAAGGGAGCATTTATTTCGGTGGGAGGACGCAGCCACGACAGCCTGTTTGAGGGTTCCGTCGCCACGGTAAAAAGCTGGTATCACGTCCTCGACGCCGAATATGCGGGCGAGGTATTGGTGAGGGGGATAGACCATTTTAACGGCATTGACGCCAATCAGGCGGCCCTCAAGGAGGCATTCGTCCTGGGGCAGCAGATCGTAAGCTAAATACAATCCTGAAGGAGGAACCCATGGATTTTTATCTGAGTGAAGAACAAAAAATGTTCCAGGCCATGGTGCGCGATTTCGCCAACAACGTGGTCAAGCCTGAAGCGAACAAAATCGATGAAGAAGGGAAATTCCCTGCAGAGATATTTAAGAAAGCAGCCGGGCTGGGGATTTTCGGCATCACCATCGACGAGAAATACGGCGGCAGCGGCGGGGACTATCTTTCCATGACCGTGTGCTGCGAAGAGCTTTCCCGGGCATCGGCGGCCATGGGCACCATCTTCCTGGCCGATCTCTCGCTGGCCTGCTACCCGATCTATAAGTTCGGCACTGAGGAACAGAAGAAGAAGTTCGTGACGCCGGTAGCTAAAGGGGAGAAGCTTTGCTGCTTCGCCCTGACCGAGCCGGGCGCCGGCAGCGACGCCGCCGCCTTGCAGACCACCGCAGCGCGTGAGGGCGACCATTTCGTCCTTAACGGGAACAAGATTTTTATTACCAATGGAGACGAAGCTGCCGTCACAGTCGTTTTTGCTACCGAGGACAGGGCTAAAGGCCATAGGGGCATCTCGGCCTTTATAGTTGAAAAAGGAACGCCCGGCTACTCGGTCGGCAAGCTGGAGCACAAGATGGGCATACACGGCTCCTCTACAGCCGAGCTGGTCTTTGAGAACTGCAAAATACCTAAAGCAAACCTGCTGGGTGAATCGGGCAAAGGCATAAGGTATGCGCTGGAATCCATCGATTCCAGCCGCGTCACCGTGGCTGCACAGGCGCTGGGCATCGCTCAGGCCGCCTTCGATGATGCGCTGGCCTACGCCCAGACCCGCATCCAGTTCGGCAAGCCCCTCTGCCAGCACCAGGCCATCCAGTGGATGCTGGCCGATATGGCCACCCAGATAGATGCCGCCCGAATGATGGTATATCGCGCCGCCTGGCTTAAGGACAAAGGCGTGCATTTCATGAAGGAAGCCGCCATGGCCAAGCTGTTCGCCGGCGAGGTTTCCTCCTTCGTGACCAATAAGGCCGTGCAGATACACGGCGGCTACGGCTATTGCCGGGATTATCCCGTGGAACGCTACTTGCGCGACGCTAAGATAACCGAGATTTACGAAGGGACTTCCGAGATGCAGCGCATGACCATCGCCCGCGCGCTGACCAGCCAGTAGATAATATAGCCCGCTCTACTTCCTGGCCGCTCCGCACAGGTCGCTGATCTTGCCGATGCCTTCTGCGACCATGAACCGGCGGATATCTTCGATGATATTGAGGGCTGTTTGCGGGTCGGTAAAAGTGGCAGTGCCCACTTCAACCGCCGTAGCCCCGGCCATGATGAATTCCAGGGCATGGCGGCCGCTGGCAATTCCGCCGCAGCCGATCACAGGTATGCTCACGCAACCCGCCACACGGTAAACCATCTGCATGGCAACCGGCCTGATGGCCGGCCCCGAAAGCCCACCCGTTAAGTTGCCGAGCATCGGCTCCCGCTTGTAAATATCGATAGCCATGCCGCTAAGTGTGTTTATCAGCGATATGGCGTCGGCGCCCGCCTTCTCCGCAGCTATAGCTATAAGGGCTATATCGGTGACATTGGGGCTAAGCTTTACCATGACGGGAAGCGAGGTGGCCGCTTTAACGGCCTTAGTTACCTCGGCCGCCATAACAGGGTCGGTTCCGAACTGCATCCCGCCGCATTTTACATTGGGGCAACTGATGTTGACCTCTATTCCGCTTATCCCTTTTACCCCTTCCAGCTTCGAGGCCACTTTGGCATACTCTTCGACGGTATCCCCGGCGATATTGACAATTACGGGCACTCTCCAGCCGGCCCACACGGGCGCCTGCTCTTTAATCAGGGCCTCGACCCCTATGTTCTGCAGTCCCACCGAGTTCAAGATACCGGCTGTTACTTCGATTATCCTCGGCTGAGGATTGCCGTCACGCGGCTCAAGCGTAGTGCCCTTGCAGATGATGGCGCCCAGCTTCTGTATATCCACCAGGTCGCCGTATTCATTTCCATATCCGAAGGTGCCGGACGCCGTCATAACAGGATTAATCAACTTCAGGCCGGGGGCTATCTGCACACTGAGATCGATATTATCCGTCATATCCTGGTTTCCGGCTTCCTATTAATCACCGACTTAATTTTACCTTCCATGGTTAAACGTTTGTCACTGCGGTCATCGATCTTCAGGGTGGTGACCACGCGCAACGCCCCCTTAAGAAAGGGCACATTGTGCATCTCACGGGTCGCTTCCAGTATCTCCGACAGCGGCCCTTGCAATATCGTGCCCATGGGAGTGAGTCGGTAGCTTATCTTTTTCCTCTTCTCGAGAACATCGATGCAGGCCGCCACGAATTCGCTCACTCCGGCGCTGCCGGTCCCTATGGGGACCACCGATATCTCGGCCACGACTATTCTCTCTTTCATGCTCCCGTCCGTGTTATTTGCTGCCTATAGTATATACGAGGGGAGGCATAAATTACAGGTATGCTGCAGACACGCTTGCACGCTAAATGTGATAAAATTTTTAGCGTATCCGTTTCAATTATACACATGGAAGACAGCAAAATTTACCGTATCCGCGATATGAAGGATGATGATATCAGCCAGGTACTGGATATCGACCTGGATGCCTTTCCCACGCAGTGGCCGCATCCTACCTTTACGTCATATCACCACGAGTTGCGCAATAAACTGGCGCACTACATAGTGATTTACAGGTCGAATGACCCCCAGCCACCTGCCGAAGAGAAACCGCTGGCAGAGGGTTCACCACGAGTGCTATCATTTATCCGGGGACTATTTAATCACGGCCGGTTTTTCGGACTGGGAAAACCCTCCCCACCAAAAGAATACCTGGCGGGCATGGCGGGCATCTGGATGATGGTGGATGAGGCGCACATAGTTACCATAGCGGTGAGGAAGGCCCATAAAAATCAGGGGATGGGAGAATGGCTGCTGATTTCTATCATCCAATTAGCCATGCAACTGAACGCCAGGACTGTTACACTGGAAGTCAGGTTATCCAATACCATCGCACAAAAGCTCTATGAAAAATACGGATTTACCAAAGCCGGCATACGGAAAAAATATTATTCCGATAATGGGGAAGACGCGCTTATCATGACTACGGGCGACCTTACTTCCTCTGGGTACCGGCTGAAGCTACAGCAACTCACACAGGCGCACCGTGAGCGCTTTAGCTACTGCTACACTGGAATGTGATTAACCGATGGAGGATTGAACATGGGAGAAATGAAAAGTGCCTGGCAGATCGCCATGGAAAAAGCTGACAAGCTGGGCAAGGTCAGCCCCGACGAGCTTAACAGCATAAAATACGTGCCGGAGGGCAATAAAATAGCATCCCAGTATCTTCTGGATGCTAAAAGCGACCTGGCTGCCGAGCTGGCGAAATTTCCAACGGAGGACGCAGCTAAATTCGTAAGAAAAGGTATTGAAGAGATACTGCTGCGCAATATTACACTCCCGCATAACGATGAGGATACTCGCAGGTCCAAAAGGTCTATGGACGGCCTGCGCGTAATAAAGGACAACAAGAAACAGCTCGAATCGGTCTTCGGCCTGATCAATAACCTGGTCAACCAGTACAACATGGCTCTTCAGCAGACCTATGCCGAGTTCAAGAAAAAGGCTGAGGCCATGATTCAACAGTCAGCGGGTCCCATGCGGGCGCAGAGGGGAGACCCGATGTCTATGGAACAAAAGCTGCAGATTCAGTTGCAGGAGGAATGGCGGCAGATACACACAGAGCTGGATTCCCAGTATGAAAAGGCATTGGACGAGCATAAACAGAAGATAAAGGAGACCGTCTGAGCCGGCCCCTGACTATTCGCGATAGTCCCTCGGTTTCCACCAGGGATAAAAAGCCGGCATATCCCTGCTGACCTTCATGGGAAATTTAGGCGGCCTTTTTTCCAGGAACGACATCACTCCTTCATGTGCATCGGGCTGGCCGTACAGCCAGTTAAGATACTTCGATTCCAGAATATGCGCCTCCATGGGATGGTCGGCGCCCAGCATCTTCCACATCATCTGCCTGCAAAGCGCCACCGCAATAGAAGACGCTTTGCCGGCAATCTCAAGTGCAATCTGCTTGGCACGCGGGATCAGGTTCTCGGGTTCCAACAGCTCCGTGACAAGCCGCTTTTCATAAGCCTCCTGCGCAGTAAAAACGCGGCCGCTGTAGACCCATTCGGAGGCGACGCCCATGCCCACCAGTCGCGGCAGGAACCAGGTTGCACAGGCATCGAGGCCAATCCCCCTCCTGGCAAATACGAACCCCATTCTGGCATTCGTGGACGCCAGGCGGATATCCATAGGCAGCGTCAGCGTTGAGCCAAACCCTACGGCGGCGCCGTTAATGGCGGCAATAACGGGTTTCTTCATGTCGTAAATCCGCAGGGCAACTATGCCGCCTTCGTCCCTGTGCGATACTTTTCCAGCCTTGCCTGTGAACCTGTCCAAAAATGACCCGGCATCCACTGCGGCTGATAAATCCGCACCGGCGCAAAAAGCCTTGCCGGCGCCCGTGACTATCAATACCTTTACCTCATCATCTCGATCGGCATTGTCGAAAGCGGTGACAAGCTCTGCGCAGGACTCCGCCGTTTGTGCGTTCAAATGTTCAGGACGGTTGAGCGTAAGCATAAGGACGCTATCCTCAACCTCGTATTTTAAATATTTATAGTCCACAACCTGCTCCCTGCGGGATCGAGATTTTTAACGTCAGTCCGTTAATTCAAACGTCTGGCCTATCTGTTTCCAGGTCTGCATGCGGGTGGCGGCGTAATCTATAGTGCTGGTGGCCCCAAAGAATATGTAGCGGCTGCCCTTCTGAAATCCGAAAGCATAAAATTCATAGGAGGGAGAGGCAGCCGACCTCGAATCGTAAACGTATTCGAAGGCGGGAGTTGCCCCATCCGCCAGCATCGTGTTGTTATCGGAGGATACCAGCTTGGGATTTGGCCGTCCGCCGGCTACACGTATAGCATTTTTGGCAAATTCTGCTACAACCTCTGATCTCTCTATGCCATATATACCTGCGACGCCGACCATGATAGTATCGAAAACACTGTTGCCCGTAGACGAAACCGCAACAAAGTTGGCGCCATTGATAGGCAATTGCTTGATCTGGTAGCTGGTCGGATATTTAAGCACAAAATGATAAGTGTCGTTTGTATACTGGGTGTAATCCCAGGGTGGAGGGGGAACCGTTTTTTTAAGAGGAGCGCCGCTTGTATCAGTGGTGGGTGGGGGGGGCGGCTTTATTACCATGGTGACCTTTACAATCTGCGGGGACTGTTCGGCCCCGGCGCCTTCTATGTTTATATCACCGGTATAAGTGCCTGCCTTTAAAGAGGAAGGTGAAATGTTCACTTTAACGGTAGACATGGTTAGCCTTTCTAGTGCGCCACTGGTATCTTCCAGCCACATCCAGGGCGAGGATTCTGTCGCTGCCCAGATCATTACCCCTTCACCGTCATTGTGAACATTAACAGTCTCGTTACGGGTATTACTATCCCCCTCTGTGAATTGCTCCGATATAGTTGGGGGATCAACTGATAGCACTGGTGTTGTATCCTGAGTATTTTGAGCGACTGGCGCCGGCTCGGCGGCCGGGGCTGAGCATCCGGCAATTGCAGCCGGTATCCAGATAAGGAGACAAATTAAAATAGTCTGTAATAACGAAAAACGATGTTTCTTCATAAATATATTCATTACCTGATTTATACTATTATAACAATTGAAACGTCAAATACCTCAATAAAGTTGCGGAGAGAATGGTCGTCATTAAACTAATCCGATTTCCCCACTGGCTTCCATTCAACCCAACCTAATGCATTCTCGTCTTTATAGATGGATTTAAACGTTTGCCACTTATCCATTAAATCTTTTGGTGAGGTATCTAAGTATGTTATGCCCCAATCATGTTTTAGGTATATATCAATCAGGCGTGATGCAGCGTTTTTTGTAACAAGTGGGGAGTCTACTATATAGCTGCCATAGGTAGGCTCTACACGATATATTTCTTCATGGTATTCATTAAACTTATCGTAGTACTGAATACGAAAGTATCTCAATAAGTAGACGGTTTCCAACTTGCTGTCCGATACAAACGCGCTCGTGGCACTTTTAATCAAATTAGATACGGCCTCACTATCATAAGTTGATTCAATCTCTGTAATCTTGTTAACACGATCACCTGTAAGCTGTACATCTCGGAAGTAATCCATTATTGGAAGTAGAAATTGAAGACGTTGGAATATTGGTTTTTGGTCATTAAGACAGAGCAAAAATACTGCTGGGTAGATATGGCAATATCGCAATGAACCACCGTCATTATATATTGTGAGCACTTCATTGTTCTTTACTTCTGTATAACTGATCGAGATATAGACTGATGGCAATTGTTGAAATCGAGCGATCTCTGATTCTTTTTGTAGTATGCTCACCTGATTTTGGGAAATGTTGTTTGCCTGAACACCTAAATAAATGGTCAGTACGCTCACAAGTACGTAGGCGATAGTTTTGAATATTATCTGATTTCTTTCGAGACAATCCTTGAATTTATTCATAGCATACAGCTCTAAAAATTTAGGGAGTTATATTTGCATACCTGATAATCTAAACGTGACATAATTATACGCCTATGCATAACAGAGAGGAATAGCCATAGATTCCGAGCAACTTCATGGCCTCTTATTGATTTTTCAGCGACTATCCCTTATTGTTTGCATTAATAGGAGCGTTGTACTTCTATTTCCTGAGGAGGTCCTCATGGGAAGCAAAAAGAAGAAACTCACCAAATCAAAAATATTAAATGATCACAAGAAAGTTGGCAAGACACTTATACCACCAATGCGCCAATATTTGGGTGAACAGGGTATGGTTTCTTGGGTTGATCAAATCCTTCCGGAATTAATATGGCTAGCGGTAATTATTGAGAAATTAGGTGTAAAGAGAGGTGTGGAGATTGGTGCAAAAATTGCCAAGATAGCTAATGGGATTCTTTCCTCCGAATACTTTGCGTTTATTTCTTCGTTTGATCTACTAAGTGCTGAACAAAAGAAGAATCTAGTGCAGCTTCTAATAGATGAAAATTGTTTTGATGAAGTCTACGGATCACTTAATCCTTTCCTTCAGTTATACCCAGAATGCCCTCTAAAATTTTTAGATAATCAACAGCAATATCCGATTCAAATGCAGACTATAAATGACTTTAAGAAAATACTATCGAAATACTTTGATAGGCGTGAACAACCAGCTATGATAATTCAGACCAATGTAGTGTACTTTGCAGGAATATGTGGTAAGTTACATTATAACTCAAATATTCACGTTCCTAATCTTGAATCAATAATAACAAACTTTGAATCTGAAGGGAGTAAACTTGCTTGCTCTGGGGTGAGGGCAACCGTAAATGGATTCTATGGGTATATCTCCAAGAAGATCTCTGATCGTTGGCCTCGCTACTTTTGGAATCGAGGTATTCAAATCGAACCTACAACACCGATTAAGCGAGAAGATGACGAGGTATTTCAACTATCGGATCAAATAAGGCGTTTCATCGAATTGGCTGATCTCGGTCTTGAGGAACGTTGGAACAAGTTACCAAAAGATATTTTCGAGAACTATCAATGTGAAGTCATTGGAGCGATACTGGCCCGACAAGTGACACTAGCCAAGAGAATGGCCAGAAACACTGCTTTTTGGAACGTTCATATCGCGCCAATAATTCTTCGAGTTATGGTAGATAACCATATAATACTTGCCTGGATCCTCAAAGACCCTACAACAAGGACAAAACAATTTGTTTTTCACGGCCTGGGTCAAGCCAAATTGAATGTTGAACATCTTAAGGTTGAAAATGAAAAGGATAATTCCCCAGAAGTAGTTAAAGAGGTTATTGATACTTGGGAAAGATGGATTAATAACCAACAGTATTCTTTTTTAACGAATGTCAACTTGGGCAGTTGGTCTGGAATGGATTCTCGAACAATGGCTGAAGAAGCAGATTGTTTAGATTTGTACAGATATGCCTATACTCCATTCAGTTCGTGTGTTCATAATATGTGG
>JBEKVW010000070.1:0-10868 GCA_049513695.1 Dehalococcoidia bacterium
TCACCCTGCCCTCTCCCTCAAGGGAGAGGGAAATTTTGCTTTCTAAGAGGGAACAAGTTCCCTCTTCAACGCCTTCCTTTTCTGTACCCGGGCTACCCTCTCCCTCCAAGGGAGAGGGTGTTTATATTTATAAGAGGGGCTAAAGCCCCTCTTCAACACCCCCTGACCTCTGTTAACAATGTCATTGCGAGGAGCGTAGCGACGTGGCAATCCTTGTATTCGAAGACTGCTACCTCCGATCAAAGGATTGCTTCACTTCGCTCGCAATGACGGGTTTAAGTCGCTTCGCTCGCAATGACTTATCTTCATTTGTCGGGCACGAATTTAAGGGCAAAGCCGTTCATGCAATAACGTTTGCCGGTCGGCTTGGGGCCGTCATCGAAAACGTGGCCCAGGTGCGAGCCGCAGCGTGCGCACAGCACTTCCGTCCGCCTGATACCCAGGCTGTTGTCAACTTGCTCCACAAGGTTCAGCGGCGAGACCGGTTGATAAAAGCTGGGCCAGCCGGTGCCCGATTCAAACTTGGTGGTATAGTCGAAAAGGTCGGTCTCGCAGCGGACGCATTTGAAAATACCCGGCCCGTGGACCTCGTTAAATGGGCAGGTGCCCGGCGTTTCAGTCCCTTTTTTAGTGGTGATCTCATACTGCCTGGGGGTCAGCAGTTTTCTCCATTCCTCGTCTGATTTCTGGACTTTCTCAACCGTCACTGCCTTGTTTTGCTTGATGTCGAAGATCTGCACAGTAGCCACATCCGTACCTCCGTGTATCTTTGCATGAATTGTAGCAGGGGATGCGGCTAGCCCAAAATGATGTTGTCGATGAGGCGCGGCTTGCCGAGTTTGACGGCCAGGGAGACGAGGACCCTGCCCCTAATGGCATTCACTTCCCGTAAGGTCTCGATGTCGGCAATGCTGATGTAGTCTATCTTGCCCGCAGGCACGGCGGAAATCAACCTGGTCATGGCGTTCTTGATTAAAATGGCATCCCGCTCACCCTTCCCATACATATCCGAGGCCAGTTGCAGGGCTTTATAAAGCACAGGCGCCGCAGCCCTCTCCTCCGCAGTCAGGTAGGTGTTGCGGCTGCTCATGGCCAGCCCGTCCTTCTCCCTGACGGTCGGGGCCACGACAATTTCCAGGTTCATATTGAGGTCAGCGACCATTTTCTCAATAACCAGCGTCTGCTGGGCATCCTTCTGGCCGAAGTAGGCCCGGTTGGGTTGGACGATGTTGAAGAGCTTGTTGCAGACCGTGGTTACGCCCTGGAAATGGGTGGGACGCGAGCGGCCCTCCAGGGTCTGCGTTATGCCTTTGACCTCCACCCAGGTGTCATAGCCCGCCGGGTACATATCTTTGTCGCCGGGGATGAAAACGATATCAGTTCCGATGCTTTCCAGCAGGGCAAGGTCGCGGTCGAGGTCCCGGGGATAAGACTTGAAGTCCTCGTGGGGGGCGAACTGCGCGGGGTTAACGAAGAGGCTGACCACAGCTACGTGGTTTTCGTTTTTAGCCTGCCTGACAAGCTCAAGATGGCCCTCGTGAAGGTAGCCCATGGTCGGCACGAAGCCCACGGAACCCCTGCATTTTCTCCGCAGGAATTTCATTTCCTCTATGGAATGGGCTGTCTGCATCCTTTAAAGCTCAAAGGCCCTCAAGCAGGCTCTCATCAATAGTCGAACCGTGCTCCGGACCCGGGAATTTACCCGCTTTGACCTCGTTGATATAGCTGTCTACGGCCGATTTAATAGTCGAGGCCAGCTTGGCGTACTGCTTGGAATGCTTGGGCACGAAGTCGGTGAAAAGCCCCAGCAAATCGTGGATTACCTGCACCTGGCCGTCGCAGTAAGGTCCGGCCCCGATGCCGATGGTGGGTATTTTCAACCTGCCGGTGATAAGCTTTGCCAGGGGGGCTGGCACAAGCTCCAGCACCACGGCAAAGGCTCCGGCCTGCTCCAGAGCCAGGGCATCGTCCAATAGCTTTTTGGCGGCATCCGTAGTCTTGCCCTGTACGCGGTGGCCGCTCAACTGGTAAATAGACTGGGGGGTTAAACCGATGTGTCCCATAATGGGGATTCCGCTATCGACAATGCGCCTGACGGTAGGGGCGACCGTCACTCCGCCTTCGAGCTTGACGGCCTGGCAGCCGGCTTCCTGCATGAAGCGTCCGGCGTTGCGCAGCGTTTCGGATTCGCCGAGCTGGTAGGTCAAGAAAGGCATATCGCCGATGACCATGGCCTGGCTGGAACCGCGCACCACCGCTTTGGTGTGGTGGAGCATATCTTCCATGGTGACGCGCAAGGTAGTCTCGTAGCCCAGCACTACCATGCCCAGGGTATCGCCGACCAGTATCAGGGGGACGCCGGCCTCGTCAACTATTTTAGCAGTGGAATAATCGTAGGCGGTGAGCATAACGATTTTCTCACCGTTCTGCTTCATCTCCTGGATTTTAGCGATTGTAACACGCATCACAGGCCGCCCGGTTCTATTTGGCTGCGATCAGGTGGTCCATCCAATCATCGACGTTTTTAGTGGACTTGATACGGTTGTCGGCGTCGACGTAGACGAGCCTGGGTTTGGCCTGGGAAGCTTCATCGGAGGGAACTTCGTGGTAGGTTAAAATAATGACTATATCGCCTTTGGAGGCCAACCTGGCGGCGGCCCCGTTCAAACATATATCGCCCGAGCCCGGTTTGCCCTCTATGGCATAAGTCCTGAACCTGGCCCCGTTGTTGACGTTCAATATCTCGACCCTCTCGTACGGCAGGATGTCGGCTGCCCTGAGCAAGTCGGTATCAATAGTTATGCTGCCTTCATAATCGATGTTACAGTCCGTCACCCTCGCCCTGTGTATCTTACTTTTGAGCATGGTTCTGGTTGACATCCTATTACTCCTTAATGTTACTCAATCTTAATTCGCATTTTTAACGGGGCAGGTGGTAAAGGAAACTTGCGGCCGGATTAGATTCCGGTTCCTCGATCTGATCGATGGTGGATTTGGTATCCGGCTGCAACAGATCACGTATCTCCTCGGCGGTTTCCAGTCCGATATGTCCTTTGGTGAGCGCGATGGGGAGCGTTTTGAGGCCCAGTACACGGTAGATCTCGAGCAGTTCGGGATGCTCCCTGCGCAGGGCATTGATGTGTTTCTCAACGGTGCGGACATCCCCCCGGGCAATGGGGCCGGTGAGGCAGTCGGGTATGCCGACCCGCTCGATATTGTTGACAGTGCCTTTGAGCAGCGGCAGCAGAGCTTTGACGGCCTCGTCCTGCGGTATGCCGAAGGACTGCCAGAACTCGGCGGCGGTCTTCATGAGGGTTACCAGGTAGTTGGAAAGCGTGACGGCGGCGGCGTGGTACAGGACTTTGTCGCCGGGCTTGAGCGTGATCACGGTGCCTTTCATGGCGGCGGCCATCTGCCTGCCGGCGGCCACGGCTGGCTGATCGCCTTCCAGGGCAAAAGTAGAGCCGGAGATATTATGAATGGCCTCTTCGATGCTGGCGAAGGTTTGAAGGGGATGCAGGCAGCAGGTGAAGGCGCCATAGCGGTGGGCGGACTCGAGTATTTCGGTGGAGTGCACGCCACTGCAGTGAACCACTATTTGTCCCTCGTGCCATTTCAGGCCGGAGGCTATATCTTCGATGATATCGTCGGGGGTGGTGATGAATACAATCGAGGAGCGGTCAGCAACATTCTGCGGGCTATGGTAGACAGTGCATCCCTGCACACGTGAGGCCAGCCTCGTGGAAGATGCCGGGCTCCTGCTGTAGACGGCGGAAATATGGTAGCCGCAGCGGTATAGTTCGCTGGCCAGCGCCGTGCCCGTTACTCCGGCGCCTATAAATCCTATTGTCGGCCTAGGCTGTACCATAGTTCACCCTAAAAAACCATTAAAAAACCTTCTCGGCAAGGCACGAGAAGGTGAAGGTTATCTAACCCGTATAAACCGTCTCGGTCATCGCTGATCCAAGCGGACTTGTTATTCAGTTTTAGGACTTTTGCCTCACCGCCACTCAGGGTCGATGGACAAATACTATGTTAGGCAATAATTTTAGATTTGTCAATTACCCCGGTAAACGAACAGTCGATCGACAGATTTCTATACGGTAATATGACAAAGTGACATCTTTATCACCCTCACCCCCGGCCCTCTCCCTCAAGGGAGAGGTTGATTTTTTAATAAGAGGGGCTTTCAGCCCCTCTTCAACGCCCCCTACCCGGATAGTTTTATCCCTGAAGTACGGCTCTCACGCCGTTGGATACGTTAGTTTCGGTTATTTGCGATGGCAGGCTTATTCGACTCTCGAAGGTTTAGAGTTTTAACTGGGGCCGGCAGCGGCCGCAGAAAAAGGGCTTCTTGATGTCGGTGTCGATGAGGCTGTTGGAGAAGTGCATGATGCAGTTGCCGTCCCGGCAGTGCCCCATACCGAAGGTATGCCCCAGCTCGTGGATGGCTTCTTTGAGGGAGCGTTCCGCTAGAAGTTGGGGGTCGGCCGGCAGGCCGTAGTTCTCCTGCCGCAGCAGGTTGAGCGAGATGACGGCCACCCCGCCTTCCTCGCTGGCCTGGCCGAATACAAAGTTCAGCCCGCGCGTATATAAATTTACGTCCGTTACGCCCAGCACCGAACCCTTTGCTTTGCGTGAATGTTTTAGCAGGTCGATGAAGGCGTCTGAAAGGTACTGGTCCCTGTCGGAATCATAGGCGGTTGTGGGGATGGACAGCGGCTTACTGATCTTTACGGGGCAGCCAAACGTCCTGTTGAGTCCCTGCTTGAGATCCTGCAGGATATTTTCGCTTATCGCTCCTACAGGTTGAAGATCGATTTCCATGCGTCAGCTATTTTTCAACCAGGTCAATATCTCGGCCAGAACGTATTTCTGGTTGTTCCTGGTCAGCTCGGCCAACCGGATATTGCGGTTCTCCCGGATGGAATCGGCCAGGGGATGGGGCCTCAGAGTGATGGTGCCGAGTACTTTTTTAGTGCTGGCCAGGGCCTCCTGGACCGCCTTGATGAAGCGCGGTGAGAAAAGCTCCATCTTACCTATTTCGTCGATGACTACCACGCTATGGTGCTCCAGGGCGTCGTAGATGGCTTCGACGCCGGTCCCATCCAGGGCGCTGATATCGATCCCATATTTGCCTACCCTGAAGGGGCTGTCAATAGTGATGTGGGCGAAGACGGCTTCCTTACCGCTCAAGGTGACGATGCGGAAGCCCTCACGTATGCCCACACTTCTTATTTCCTGCGTGAAGAATCCGCCGGCATCGCATTGCGATTGCGAAATCGCCTGCCGGATTATGCTGGTTTTACCCGTACCGGGCATTCCGGTAAGCAGATAAGCTTGACCCATCAGCTTTTTTCGCTGGATTCAGGTTTCTTTTTCCTGCCTGAACTCTTCTTAGGCTCCTCGGTTTTGGCAGCTGCTGGCTCGGCTTCGGCCTTTACGGCCTTCTTCTTAGCCGGAGCTTTTTTAGGTTTCTCAGCTTTTTCGACTTTCTCCGCCTTTTCAACCTTTGCGACTTTTTCAGGTTTGGCAGCTACCGCAGCCTTTTTAGCCGGGGCGGCCTTCTCTTTGGCAGGCGCGGCCTTGTGGACGGGCGCAGCCTCCTTGCGTTTCAGGATATCGGCCAGCGCCTTGACCGGCTTGGGCAATTCCTTCTCTTTTTTGGGGGCGACTTTGACGACGGGCTTCATCGTTCCGCCGGAGGAGATAAGTAAAGCCTTCTTTCTTTCTTGCGCCCTCTTCCTCTTGTGACGGTGTTTAAGGATTGCCATTTTCTTTCTTTTATTCATTGTTCACTACCTTGATATCGTTCCTTTTATATTTATTTGTTCGCGTATTATCTCTGAAGTAACAGAGGATTTCAAATTATGCAGGTTCACAACCCGAAGCGGTCGCGTACCTTTTTGGATAGCACCTTCAACAGGAAAAGCGCTTCGTCGGCCTTTCCCGGGGTGAGCGAGGCCAGGCCGCAGCTGGGGGTAATCAGGCTGTGCGCCGCTATCTCCTCCACCGTTAAGCCCTCCACCGCGAACTGGGCTATGGCCGTGTTGAACCTGTCGTAAAGGCTGGATAGCGTCTCCTTAACGAGTGTATCGGCATCGTTGGGCACGATGCCCCAGGCGATTGAGCCTCCGCCTTTGATAAATGATACGGTCTCCGAGCGGCAGCAAAGCAGGGAATCCAGGTAATTGTAGGCGTCGAAGCTGAGGATATCTATGGGTAGCTTGAGCAACAGCGACCAGTCGGTACCGCCGCAGCAGTGGACGCCCTTAAGACCCTTTATGCCGCTTAAGACCTCGGCAATCGATGAAGATACCTGTTCGTTACTCAGCGACACGAAGGCCGATCCCAGCGAAGCCAGATAAGGCTCATCGACAAATATCACGGTCTGCCTGGCCGCTTTCTGGAGGAACTTCTCCATCCAGGCGGCCTTCAACTGCAGGAACTTGACCACCGCGTCGGCCAGAGTGTCATCGTAAATAATACCCCGGCCCGAGCCGTCGGTTACGCATAGCCCCCAGCTGACAGGCCCGGTTATCTGTCCTTTGACGAAGGAATGGTCCCACCCGTGCGATGCGGCGCAGTAGAGACCGGCGGCATAGTCGCGGCTTATCCCGTAGTTATCGCTGTTGCCCTCGTGAGCATCGGTGAAAATCTGTTCGAGCAATTGATCGAAATTGAAGCCTGGAACAACCGTTATCTTCTGGCCATCGACGGCTACGCCCGGGAAGCCCTCGCTGTACTGTATATACATGTTTTCCAGGTGGGAGCGCATGGGCAACTGCGGCCAGGCCGGGATGTTTTGCAGGAAGTTCTCAATCCTGGCGCAGCCGGTATCGGCGTCAGCGTAGGGCACGCTGCCGATCATAGTTGCCATGCAGTTGAAGTTCGGCCTGTTCATCGTCGTAAGCTATTTAATGTATTTACCTATTATTATATTCAGGTCTTTTTTAACTTTGTCCGGTATTAGCTCGGGGGCGGTAATTATGGCATTTTCCAGGGCATGGCCGCAAGCGCACTCCCTTTTAGCGGGCAGGTTAACGATAGCATGCTTCAAGGCTTTCTTGGCCGTTTCAAGTGTCTTTAACAAGTTGGATATGACCATCTCGGCCGAGACGGTCTCGCTCACCTCATTCCAGCAGTCGTAGTCCGTGACGATGGCCATCATGCCGTAGCAGATCTCGGCTTCGCGGGCCAACTTGGCCTCAGGCAGGGCCGTCATCAGGATGACGTCGGCTCCCCATGACCGGTAAAGCTCGGACTCGGCACGCGTTGAGAACTGGGGCCCCTCCATGACGATGCAGATGCCGCCATCATGCACGCGAGCCCCGGTCTTATGTGCGGCGTCGTAGAGGACGTCGCTCAGGGCGGGGCAGTAAGGGTCGGCGAAGGCAATGTGTCCGACGATGCCGTTGCCGAAGAAGGTGTTGGGGCGCAGGGTGCTGCGGTCTATGATCTGGTCGGGTATCACTATATCGGTGGGCCTGATCTTCTCTTTGAGGCTGCCCACCGCAGAGATGGCAATTATATATTCCACACCCAGCGATTTGAAGGCGTATATATTGGCCCTTGAAGGCAGCTCGGTCGGCATGATGCGATGTCCTACCCCGTGGCGCGGCAGGAAGGCAACATTGACACCCTCGAGATGCCCCAGCGTAAAGGCGTCGCTGGGATCGCCAAAGGGGGTCTTGATCCTGACTTCTCGAACCTTGCTCAGACCTTCGTGTTTATACAGTCCACTGCCGCCGATGATACCTACCTTTGCTTCCTGCATTAACGAGCCTCCTCTAATATAGATTGGATACTGGCTTTAAAGGGCGGCCTAATTATACCCCTTTCAGTGATGATGGCCGCGATATATTTGGCCGGCGTGACGTCGAAGGCCGGATTGGCCGCACTTGCGCCGGAAGGCGCTATGGCCACTCCCTGAAGTTTGAGCACCTCCTGAGGGCTGCGCTGCTCGATAGGAATGGCGGCGCCCGATTTGAGCGAGGTGTCGATGCTGCTGGTGGGGGCGGCGATATAGAAGGGGATGTGGTTGGCTTTGGCCAGCACGGCCACAGAATAGGTGCCGATCTTGTTGGCCGTATCCCCGTTGGCGGCGATACGGTCGGCGCCAACAATGACGCAGTCGATCTTGTGCTGATTGAGGAAATAGCCGGCCATACTGTCCGTGATCAGTGTGAACGGAATATGCAGGCGGGAAAGCTCCCAGGCCGTCAAGCGTGAGCCCTGAAGCAGAGGGCGCGTTTCATCTGCGTAAACGGAGATGCTCTTGCCCTGTTCGGCGGCAGCCTTGAGCACCCCCAGAGCTGTGCCATAACGCACGCCGGTGGCAAGTTGCCCGGTATTGCAGTGCGTCAGCACCGTGAAGCCGTCCTCTATTAACTTTGCGCCGTGTTTGCTGAGGACGGCTATGGCCCGGTCTTCCTCACGGTGCACGGCGACAGCGGTTTTAAGCATAGACTCCCGCATAGAAGCAACGGTATTTTTGCTTTTAACAGCCTGCCGCATGCGCTCGATGGCGTGAAAAAGGTTAACGGCGGTAGGCCTGGCGGCTGCGAACTGCTTTAGTATAAGGTCGAGCTGCCTAATATATGATGCTTTGTTACTGGCTTTGATCTCCAGTCCTGCCAGAGCGATTCCGTACGCTGTGGCCACGCCGATGGCCGGTGCGCCGCGCACTTTGAGCTGTTTGATGGCGCTGATGACCTGCCTATAGTCGGATGTCTCCAGGTATTTCTCTTTGTGCGGCAGCTCGGTCTGGTCCAGGAGCTTTAACCGGTTGCCCAGCCATTCGATGGGTTTCACAGCGGCCTCCTCCAGTCTAAATACAATATATAGTCCATATAAAAAATAAAGGACAGCTTTGTTTAAAGCTGTCCTTTATTATAACGTATTTAGCTGAAATTGCTCAGGCTTTTTTAGACTTCCTCCTGTACTTGAGTATAAGCCAGACCACCACCAGTATGATTATCCAGACCGGAGAGAAGACCAGCAGCCAGATCAGAATAGAGAGCAGGGCCTTGCCCAAGGTGATCAAGCCGTCGACGGCGGACTTAAAAATGCCTGTCACATCCCAAGTGCTTTCGCCGATGGGTTTGGTCTTTGTCAGGGTAACTGCTATGAGGGACATGTCGGATGTGCGGTCCAAGTACTGGATGCGTCCCTGCAGGCTCTCGATATTGCCCCTTACAGTGGTCAGCTCTTGTTGCACTGCCAAAATATCTTTGACGTTGTCGGCCTTCTTAAGTATATCCAGGTATTGAGCTTCAGCGGCCTGCTGGTTCTTGAGCTGTGCCTGGAGGTCGCTGTACTGCTCGGTCACATCCTGGCTGTTGGTGTTTTCGCTCAGGACCTTAACGGCCATAGCATTGAGCTTCTGCAGGACTTCGTCGAATTTATCGGCCGGCACCCTCAGGGAGATATCGCCGCCCTGACTGCCGGTAGCGGGGACCATAATGGACTTATCGTACACCTGGTTCTGGTCGCCGTTGTAACGGTTGGACGAGACCACATAGCCGCTATATTGGACGGCCAGCGCGGCGATGGAGTCCAGTGTCTTGTCGATATCGGCTACTTCCAGCGTGGCCGACCCGGTGCGCACGATCTTGCGGTCGGGAGACTGGTCCGTGTAGTTGACGATCGTATTGGACCCGTACGAGCCTCCCGCGCCGGAGTCCTGTGGGGCATAAGAAGGTGGGGCAGGCGCCGGTGCTATAGACGGGATCGCTGCCGGGGACGTATAAGTTTTAGCCGGCTGGTTGACTGAGGTCGATTGCAGAAACGAACAGCCAGCCAAGGCCATGATAGAGATGATAAATAAGATGAAGGCCGTCTGTTTAAGTATATTTTTAAACACTTTCTAACCCTCCATACATATATACGCAAAATGGACCTTTATATTACATTAATTTGTTGATGCCGTATCACACCCTACCGCTGATGTTTATCGAAGCTGCGGTTGGTGTCCTTCTGTTTGGTGGAATTATCCGCATTGGCGTTGGTAACTGATGTGGTGGACGTCTGGGTCTGACGGGAAGTTTGATTTGACGTTTGCAAGGAAGTGATGCGTGCTCTGGCTTTCTTGGTGCGCTCGATGGCGTCAGTGAGGCTTGATTTCACTGATTCAGGCGCCTTGTCCAGGGCATTTTGAAGTATGGTAAGGCTCTTATCCGTAGAGGCGTCGATATCGGTCGTGGCTTTGTCCACGTCATTCAGGCCCTGAGAAAAAGCTGCCAGACGTTTGGAACCCGCCTGCGATTTGTTATCAGCCGTCGCTGTGGTGGTACTATTTTCGACTGTAGCATTTTCCACGGAGACAGCAGTAGGGGGTTGTACGGGAGCTGTCACACTGGCAACATTTTCAGCGGTGGCGTTTTCAACAGCAGTGAAAAATGGAGGAGTTAGCGGCAGCGGTGGTGGAGTAACCGCGGTGGTGGCGGATGAGTTGGAAAAAGCACCGGAAGCCGCCAGCGCAGCCTCGTATTTGGCCAGCAGGTCGTCCGCCTGATCAAGCTGGTAGTTTAATTTTGCGGTGGTAGCCACTACCTGGTCAGTTTTGCCTTTATCGGCCATGACCGCGATTTCCTGCGCCCTTTTTTCGGCAAGCCGGGCATAAAGTTCGGCTTTATCTACGTCGGAGGTAGTCAGGGTAAGCTGCGCCTGTTCGACAGCCATCTTTACGCCGTATAACGGTTCATCCGGCATGGCCTGCGAGGAAGCTGCGGCTGTTCCACTTGAGGCGATCACAAAGACCAGTAAAGCGGCCAGGGAGAAAGCCAGGTTGCGCCTCAGGTTGGAGCCGCTTACCTTTTCCTCTACCGGTGCGGGAGGTGAATAGTATTGGAAATTCTGCATCCTGG
>JBEKVW010000071.1:0-10694 GCA_049513695.1 Dehalococcoidia bacterium
AGTCGGGAATCAAGTGTAGGATTATAGTACAAACGAACAAATTTGATCAAGTGACCTATTTTCAGCCTCAGCGGGCTAATGGTATAATCACGCGGAATAAATACTAGGAGGACTAAATTGAATCCTGAAGAGACCTTAAACAAAATTAAAGTAATAGGTGTTATCGGGGCCGGTGGAATGGGAAACCAGATCGCGGAGCTCATGGCACGCGTAGGCGGCTACAAGGTAAATATCGTCGATATAAACATGGAATTTGTAAATAAAGGCCTTGCTGCTATCGATAACCGGCTGGAGAAATTC
The DNA here is from genome assembly GCA_049513695.1 of Dehalococcoidia bacterium. Lineage (GTDB taxonomy): Bacteria > Chloroflexota > Dehalococcoidia > GIF9 > UBA5629 > UBA1162. Next base: position 301 of record JBEKVW010000071.1, read on the forward strand.
TTCGTAGCCAAAGGCAAAATGTCAGCAGCTGAAAAGAAAGGCTTGACGGATCGCATCAAAGGTACATCCAAGATAGAGGAAGCCGTCAAGGATGCCGACTTCGTCATCGAGGCGATAATCGAGAATATGGCCCTCAAGAAAGATATCTTTAAGAAACTGGATGAATTCTCAATGCCCCAAACTATATTGGCGTCCAACACCTCTTATTTGAACATAACTGAGATGGCTTCGGCCACCAAGAAGCCCGATAAGGTCGTCGGCATGCACTTCTTCAACCCTGTGGCCATGATGAAGCTGGTGGAGGTTGTAAAAGGAGCCACTACAGCGCAGGAGACGTGTGAAGTAGTTCGATCTCTTTCGATTAAATTGGGCAAAGAGCCGGTGATATGCCAGGATTTCAGTTACGGTTTCCTGGCAAACAGGGCCTACCGGGGACTGTCGACAGAAGCCGTGCAAATGGTATGGGAGAGGGTTGCCTCACCGGAAGATATAGATAAAGCTCTCAGACTGGGCTATAACCTGCCCATGGGACCGTTGGAATTGTCCGATATGACAGGAGGTTGGGCACTGAGGGCTTCCTCTGAGGATGATGCCATAAGGGAGCTGGGCGCGGAGAAAGGGCGATTGCATCCTTTAATCAGGATGATGATAAGGGCAGGCTACACCGGCGGGCCCGGCAAGAAGGGTATCTACGATTTTTACCGTGACGTGCTTTCTAAATAGTAATATTGGAGGTTCGGACAGCAGGTACTAAGGTTACATAATGTGCTATGAGGAGAAAATCATGAGCAGTGATTTCAAGACCATACTTTATGAGAAGAAAGGCAATGTTGCCTGGATTACCCTGAACAGACCCGAGGTGCTGAATGCTCAGAATGACCTTTTACGTGCCGAAGTCGTAGCAGCCCTGGAGCAAGCCAGGGACGATGACAATATTCACGCAATCGCCATCACCGGGTCCGGGGATAGGGCTTTCAGCGCCGGCGCAGATATAAGTGAGTTTCCCAAGAGGTATCCCTCCGATATCATAAAATGGAAGGGTAGGAAAGGCCCTTATATGGTAATCAGGGAGTTGCCCAAACCGGTCATAGCGGCTGTTAACGGCATGGCATTCGGCGGCGGATGCGAGATTGTGTTGGCATGCGACTGCGTGATCGCTGTGGAGGATGCCCAATTCGGGCAGCCGGAGGTACGGATCGGCGTTATACCGGGAGGAGGCGGCACGCAGATTCTGCCCCGTCTGATAGGTGAGAAGAAAGCCAAGGAGTTGATTTTCAGCGGGCGGCCCATCACGGCGGCGGAGGCTCTGCAGATGGGAATGATCAATCAGATCGTGCCGCGCGCTAAGTTGATCGAGGCTACAGAGAAAATGATAGAGGGCTTCCTTAAAAATAGCCCGGTGATATTGAAGCTGGCTAAATTGTCGGTCAATAAATCGCTGGAAACTACCCTATCGGTAGGTATGGACTGTGAGCGGGACCTTTTCGCTCTTTGCTTTGGTACAGAGGACCAGAAAGAAGGCGCCAGGGCATTTTTAGAGAAAAGGAAGCCAAACTATACGGGTAAATAAGAGTTCCCTGTATTGACGAAGCGGCTATCCAGCGGTTAGTACTAGATAGCTATCGAAGCTTTAGGCCCTGTGCAAGGATATCGCAGAGGTAATCGTCATGTCTCATATAATGGTGAACGGTTTCCTTGTAGTCCTGCGCTTCCTTAATCAGTAAATCCAGCATTGCTTCAGCGCCCGCTTCGAAGATCATCTTTGCCATCTCCCATGAGGAATCGTTACCGTAGGGATTGGTCCATCCTTCGGGACGGTAATTGATCTTCAGCTTCTCAGGCTGTGTTTCAGCCATGCTTTGCCCCAACCTTACTGGTGGATTTCTCGAGTTTATCCCGGCCCTGGTTCTTAGTATTTACTTTGGTAATGATTTCCAGCAGGCAGCTAGTACAGATAATAGAGTCGCAATCAATTTTAGCGGCGCATTCGGCACATTCACACGGCATTGTATTTACCTCTCTGGGTTACACTCAGTGTAACCCTCTTAATAGACACAGTATTACATAATTATAAGTATCATTGAATGACCATTGGGATCAAAAGAGTGACCAATATGGATATAATTCGAGTATATTCGAGATGATCTGTTGACATAATATATACATGACTAATTTCCTAGTAAAACAAGTACTCTTAGGTGATTCACACGGCGTAAAACAGGGTATAAGATAACAGCATAACTTAATCAGTTTTTACTCATTACTAAAACACCGGCAGTGCCGTCGCTCCAGCGACGGCATTTTTCATATCTAAAAGGACCTGTGTTCGCAGTACTGTGCAACAAAAGTACTAGATTAAAAAGTACCAATAGGGGATAGCTAAGCGCTCAGAGTGGCCTTATGCTAAATGTGTATGAATATTGTCAGATAGAGTTTTTGAGCCATCCATGTAAAGGTGGTGAAATAACGGAGGAGAAAAAATGAGCACACAATTTAAGACGGAGAACCAGCATGAGCAGGGACTTACGGCACTTCGACGCTATATCTCCGAGTACGAGGAGATGGAAATCGAACGTAAGCAGCAGGAAGAAAAATTGCCGGTGAGCAAGACTAGAAATCGTAGTGCTGGTAAACAACGTAAGGATGCAATCTACATCAGTACCCAGGACGGTAAGTTCGTAAATATCAACCAACAGATGTTGGACCTCCTGGGTTATGACATGAATGAGATGATGAGCATGGATATCAGGAATATATGCGTGAACCCCGTTGATCTGGACAGGCTGCAAAAGGAAATAGACCAGAAGGGATACGTCATCAGCAATAGGCTGAAATTATATAAAAAGGACGGCACGGAAGTGTCATGCCTTATTACTTCCACTATCAGGTGGTATAACGAGGATAACATTCCGGGCAACCAGCCCATGTTCAAGTCCTGGGTAAGATGTGTTAACTAGGGGATAATAAAATGCTTAGCAAATTTAACAACTATAAAAACAAGTTATCAGGTCTGCTCAGAGAAAAAAGAGGTCTTAAGGTACCGTTAGCAACATTATTGTTAGCCGTACTTGTTCTGTACAGCGGTTTGACGATTGCATGGGCTCCGTATACCGGTCAATATGGAACTGCATCAAATCCATATTCGTCGTTCTCCCCGGCAGCTCTTGAGCCGAACGTAACGGTTGATGCGATTTTCCCCGAAAATGTCACGTACGGTCAGATTTTTGATCTTTTAATTACAGCCAGGAACAACGGAAATGTCCCTGCCCAAGATGTCCATCTGCTTTATAAGGCCAGTCCCCAGGGCTTTTTCATCGTTCAAAATGTGGACCAGCCCGCCTGTGCTTTGGGACAGGACACTGAAGACGTCAGCCTCGGCACTTTATCCACAAACGATTTAAAGGAAATCAATTTCATGCTTCAGGTACCCACTAAGGAGCAGGTGGCTGGTGTTTGGAGCCAGAATTTCAGATTCGATTTCACCATTTCTTACGATAAGAGCGTTCGTTCATACGCAGGTGGCGTTGAACTATTGATCAGGCACGGCAAGCTGCTTCTCATGAAAAAGGGGTTTACTGAGACTGATTAACAACGTTGCCTACAGGGCGATCTCTGCGGAGCCTCCTGCCTTTTCGATTTTGCCATGAGGCAGGAGGAGCAACGAGGGTATCACACCCAGCAGTACCACGATGGCGCCGATTACATAATTCATATCATAAGCGGTTACACTGGCCCTTAAAGTGACATACTGATAGAGTGCGATAACGGCTTCATTATACGAAGCTTCTGCTGTAAGGCCGCTTTGCATTAAAAGAGCCTGTATCCTGGATAAGAACCCCACGGCCATGAAGGAATTGGGCGTCAGCGACTGGATGATATTCGCGAGATTCATTTTTTGGAAGGTGTCGAGCAAAGTGGCGAAGGCAGCAATACTTAGTGATCCAAAGAGGGTCCTGGCTACATTCAGTAGCGATGAGGCCTGGGCAGTCAAATTGGATGGAACGGAGGAAAGGGCGTAAGTCATAATAGGCATCATTGAGAGTCCCATGCCCATTCCGCGGATAAATAGCATAATCCTGAGAAGATCGTCCGGTGTGGAAACATCAATCATTTGCATATATAGTGACATAATACCCAAGATAAGAAGACCGATTACCGACGGAACGCGAGGGCCTATCCTGTCATAGAGCCGCCCGGATACGGTCATGCCAATCATGGCGCCGAAGACTTGCGGCAGCAGCATAAGGCCGCTATCGAAAGCTGATAAACCACGAAGCGTTTGGAGGAATAGCGGCAGCAGGAAGATCAGGGCATATAAGCCTATGGTGGTAACAAAAGTTAGTCCTATGCCAACTGCGTAGCCCCGGTGTTTGAACATACGGAGATCCAGCATGGGCTTCTTTTCAGTTAACTCGACGATTATCCACATCATGACACAAAAGCCACCTACCACCAGCAGGGTGATTATGCGCCAGTCAGTCCAGTGCCAGGTGGGGGCATAGGAGAGGGCATACAAAATCGAACTGAAACCGGCCGCAGCAAATATAAATCCCCTGTAGTCAAATGTTGAACTGACAAGCGGTGTATCCTCGATCCAGGCCAATCCCATAACAATGGCCGTTAATACAATGGGCACATTGATATAGAAGACCAGCCGCCAATCCCAGTATGTTACCAGGTATCCGCCTAATGTGGGTCCTAATACAGGTGCCAGCATCATGGGGATGCCCAGCATGGCCATGGCTGAGCCGCGCTTCTCAGGAGGAACATTCATATAGATGAAAGTCATTGAGAGCGGATTGAGAATGCCCCCGGACAGGCCTTGGAGTATCCTGAAGCCTATTAAAGATTCCGAGTCCCACGATAAGCCGCATAATACAGAACCAAGCAGGAACCCGATCTGGCTGGCCATGTAAACTCTCTTTATACCGAAGCGGTCGCTGAGGTATGCAGCCGCAGGCGTGGAAAAAGCGCTGGCCATCAGGTAGGCAGAGATAATCAGTTGCGCTCGGTCGGCCGTAGCATTGAAGACGGCCATTATGTGCGGCAGCGCCACATTCATGACGGTCTGGTCCAGGATCTCCATGAAGGTGCCGAATATGGCAACCGCCAGTATCTTAGATTCGCTTACCTTTGGCATCTATATTTCCTGAGCATTTGCAGGCTTAATACCATCTACGTGCAGGAAAAATCAACGCAGGTTAAATGCTATGGCACAATATTTTGAGAGCATCGGGCGTTAAACTACGGACTGTCTAATTAGCTCTATATTATAAGACATCCGTCAGGATAACTACATGGCCTCTTAAACCGGGGAAAGATGGCTAATAACATGGAGGATTAAATGCTGAATTGCCAGCATTTTCCTGGATTTAAGAACTGCGATATCTATCGGAAGCAATTAAATATAGGGGTAAATGCAATTTTTGCTGCTATTTCATGGGGTGCTTATAAAAAAATTGCCATATCACCTGGCTCGCACTGAAAGTTTTGCTGGTGATTCCCACTCCGATAAGTCGCGGGTTACCCCCGGGCCAGGTGTGGCCCCCGCCATCGATCACGTAAAAAATTACTTCACCAGTGTCTGAATTGGATGTGTACTTTTCTATGTCGACTTTTGTGCCATCATTTATTCTCGGCAATTCATTCGTTTTCGGTGTAGTTGAGCAACCGTCATATCCAATCCAGTAGTTTACCAAGGTCCTTATGGACAGCGTCGTTATATTAACTCCCTGGATTCCGACAGCACCTCCCCCGAACTTGCAAATCGGGTCTACTGTCCCCTGTATGATCAACACGGGCACGGGTTGGAGGGGTTTGTAACTATCTTCCATTAACTGGGAGAATGGAGTCGCTACCATAGCTGCTGCCGCAATCCTGTCAGATAACCGGCAGGCTAAACTATGCGTCATCCCGGCGCCATCGGAAAATCCGGCCGCGTATATCATTTTCTTACTTATATTGAGCTCTTTAACAAGCTTATCTATGAGAGAAGATACAAAACCAAGATCATCTATATGTCTATCATATTGCGACAGATTAAAATGCCAGGCGGTGTCGATGCCTGCAGGATAAACTACGATGAATCCATTGGAATCTGATATAGCATTGAAGCCGCTCAAGTCGGCCATTGTTTGGGGGCTACCGGTATAATAATGAAAGACTAGTATCAAAGGCACCGCCTTTGTACCATCGTAGCTGTTTGGAATATGGACCAAGTACACGCGGTTCTCTCCGCTAATATATATGGAATCCTGGTAATCATATCTCGCAGGTTTTGGATAAATTATGATTGCAGTATTACTCTGGTTATCTGATGCTTTTTCTCCTGCAATCGTTCCGTTTTTTGAAGGAGCGAGCGGTGACGAGGGTGGTTCGCTTATATTATCAGTGAATTTGGAGTTAGCTATCTGGGATTGTGATGGGCTGGCAGAATAGCTTGAACCAGTGCTGCTGCAGGCTAACTGGAACAGAAATAAAAATATAAAAAGCAAAGAGAATATTACACGTGAAAAATGGTACTGTCTCATGCAACACCTCCGATCATTCATTATATAACCAATGAATCTTACCAGGCATTAGTATAACCGTCTATTAGAAATCACTCGGGGATACTGCTTTTCCCCGCACCTGAACAATATAGCGATGTATAATGAATAGTGGCCCCGGTAGACTGAGCAAAAGATACAGTTATGAAAAAGATATTTCTGGTAACAGCACTTATTATGTCGGCGGTTTTACTCGCCTCAACATCCTGCAATAAACCTGCAGCTGCCGAGGTCGAACTCAAATACGATAACAACTCCCTGAAAGAATATTTGCCTGTCAGTGCACCGAGTTTCACGGGCTACCTGGTATCATTCATCGCCCCTTCCAATAAATTTATAATAAAGAAAATACGTATTAACGGGATGGTAGCTGCGTGGGGTGAGTACCATGATAAGTCTATCGAATTACAGATCTGGGATAAGGACGAGAATGTCATATATCAGGTTAGCTATCCCGATACCAAATTGCCCGTTAACCCTTACGATAATAATACGACATTCCAACCAAAGACTGCCTGGACCGACGTGATTGTGCCTGAAGTTATTGTAACAGATCATTTCTATGTACACATTCATTCTGACGATGGCCGGTGGGGAGAATTCCGCATGGGCGCGGATGACAGCGCTGTAAACAGCCATTCCGAGCTAACTGTCAGAGACGGTGGTATCGATAAAATACTGGACGGCTGGCCCTACTGGAAAAAAGACGCGGCTGGCAATGATTTGTGGTATGGCGACAAGACAAAAGTGAACTGGATGATACGTGTGGTCGGCGAGAATTCAACCTGAGGACGACTAAACAAAGAAACGGCCGGCATCCTGGATACACTGCCGGTAGTGTGGGAGGGTAAATCGACACTATGAAAGAATGGCATAATGTCCTGGCGATTTTGGCAGCCGCTGTTATCGGTATTGGCATTTTTACGGCAAGTTGTGGAGGGAAGACCCAGACACCGTTGCCCACCGGACCTATCATTATTAAGGTTGGATTGCCCACACCCCTGGATGATCCGGATGACCCCTGGGGCAAGGCTAACATGGATCCATATCTGAGCTGGATCGACCTGTTTAACAGGGAAGGCTTCCAGGTAAATAACCAAACTTATAATTTCCAATTGGTGGCGGCTGATGACCGTGACTCGCCGGAAGGCGGCACAGCCGCGGCGAAGCAACTCATATACGGGGATGGCTGCAAATACCTTGCAGGGCACTGGAGCTGGAGCTACTCTGCAATATCTGCCATTTCTAACCCTGCCAGGGTCATATTTGTGACCAGAAACGGCGGGGGCATTGAATATAACGCAGCCACTCAACCGTACAATGTATTCGGCACCCCCGCCAAGGAAGAATGGGTAGCTGACGTGCTGGCAGCACACGCCAAATTCCCGGACAGCAAGATCGGTTTCCTTGAGCCTGCCACGGGGCTCACTCAATCTGAGATAGAACAGACGAGCAGGCAATTCTTTGATCCGGCCGGAATAGTCTACCATTGGGAGATCTATCCGGCGGGGACGACCGACTTTAGCCCGAATATCCATGGGTTTGCACAAGCAGGCTGCAGTCTGATCTATACGGATGCGGGATTCGATACCGCCGTTCTGTTCCTGAAGCAGCGTTGGGAGGCGGGTTACAAGTGGCCGGTTGCCCAGGCGGGTGGGCTGGCCGATCTGAGCGCATATACCGCGGCCTGCGGCCCTGACGCAGTCCAGGGCCTTATAGGCGGCTATTTCGGCATCTGGGATTTCAAGGAAACTAAGGTGAATCCCCAATATGTTGCCATGTGCCAGGAAGTGATGAAAACCCTCTCCCAAAAACAGGACAAAACATATACATATAACGACTGGATAGGCTGGCTGCCGTCGCACCTGCTGATCCTTGCCCAGGCCATGCAAAAGGCGGAGACTGTGGACGATGCCGACGCCATCATGAAAGCCATCCGGGGCGGCACTTTCGACACGACGGCTGGCACATTTACCATGTCGGGCGAGAAAACCTACGGTTCGCCAATTGTATTTGGATGCCCCTGTGCAATTTGCATTGTCCAGGGTGATAGGGCCGTATATCTATCCGAGCACCCTGTCAATTCCATACCCTGATGTTCTACCAAAAGGAGTCGGCCTATTCAGCTATTCAGGGGAGTGCGATAAGTGAGATCGGGGCTGAGTATAGCATTCAGCATATTCGTGTTGGCTCTAGCTAGCGTGAGCGTGATCTCACTGCTTTACTTCACTGTTACCACTATATCTTCGCCAACCGTCATGGAATGGCTGGCCGTGATCGGCTTCATAATAGTGATTTACCTAGTGGGCATCGCTATGAGTTTTGCCGGGCTTTATGCAATCGACAAACTGTTCGAACGAAATAAGAAGAAGGCATAATCTGCCCATCACAATCAATTGGGGAATATGAGCAGGCGATTACCTTTCAGGACCTATGGTTGATAAAAACGGAAATTGGACGTATGGCTATTGATTTTGCAAGGAGGGAATTTCTAAATGATAAGGACGGTTGAACAATATCTAAAAAGCCTGGATGATGGCAGGGTTGTATATTGCCTGGGTGAAAGGGTCAAGGATGTGAGGACACACCCAATGACAAGGACAATAATTCGTTCGGCAGCCATGGATTACGCACTTCCACACGACCCCAAATTCCATGACCTGTTCGTAACCCGGGATGCTGACGGTGAGGACTGCAATTTCCTTCTCACTCCTCCGCGTACTAATGAGGAGTTGTTGCGCAGGCGGGAGTGCTTCATAACGGGCATACGCTCCGGCGGTGGTTTCCTGGTGCATTGCATGGGCGTGGATGCATTGGCAGCCTGTACACTGGCAGCCAATAAGATGGATAAGGCGCTGGGCACCGATTACGTCGAGCGCGTGGAGAGCTATCGTAAATTCCTGCAGAAGAACGATGTCGGTATCACCGGTGCCATGACTGATGTCAAGGGTGATCGAAGCCTGCATCCTTCCAAACAGGTGCAGCATAAAGATTTCTATGTCCGTGTGGTGGACAAGCAGAAGGATGGCATCATTGTGCGGGGCGCCAAAATACATATCAGCGCCACACCCTGCGCTAACGAGGCGATAGTGCTGCCCTGCCGTACGCACGGCGAGGACGACAAGGATTATGCCCTTTCGTTCGCCGTTCCGCTGGGGACTAAGGGCGTGAAACTGCTGGCCGTTGAGCCCGTGACTCGCACCTACGGCGAGGAGGCGGCCTGGGACTTCCCGCACGCGCACTGGCTGCAACCTACTGAGTGCCTGATTGTTTTCGACGACGTGTTCATTCCCTGGGAAAGGGTCTTTATGTGTGGCGAATGGCAATTCTCCCGCGACATCACCTACGGATTTGCCAGCTTCCACAGGCTATTTGGCACCTGTAAAATGGTGGGCGAACTCGAGAAACTTACCGGTGCTGTAAAGCTTATAGCCGAGTATAACGGCCTGGAGAAATACGAGCACATCAAGAATAAGCTGGCCTGGATGGCCATGATCGCCAACACGGTGGCTAACCTGGGCGAGATGTCCTGCATCAAGGGTACAAAGGACCTTGCCTCTGGAATGATGGTGCCCGACCTGATGCTGACTAACTCAGCCAAGTTCATTTTTGCGGACAATTTCCATGAGATGTGCAAGTTGGCACGGGATATCTGTGGCGGCATCTGTACCACGGTACCCACGTACCGTGACTGGAAGAATCCTGAAATCCACGGATATATCGATAAGTATCTCGCCGCCAAAGAGGGCGTGCCCACGGCCGATAGAATAAAGGTCATACGCATGCTCAAAGACATGACACATAACTACTATCAGATCGATCATATACATGGCGAGGGTTCGAGAG
>JBEKVW010000072.1:0-10622 GCA_049513695.1 Dehalococcoidia bacterium
CTTGGAGGCGTCCATAACGCTGCCTCCTCCCAGGCCGATGACCAGTTGAGCACCGTTCTGGCGCGCAATGTCTGCGCCACGGTCGATGGTGCTGGCACGTGGGTTGGGCTCCACCTCATCGAAGATCACCGGTTTAACGGCGTTACCGTGGAGGTCGTTTATCACGCGGTCGAGCACACCCGTTTTGCGCATACTTTTGGAGCCGGTAACCAGTAAAGCTGTTTTGCTCAGCCGGCAGGCTTCTTTGCCCAATTGCGAAAGGCTTCCCGCGCCGATGATGAACCTGGTTGGCAAATAAAATCTTGTAATTCCCATGGTTGCTACCTCCGATTATTCATAGATGCAACGTAATTTTTCAATGTCCCGATGCCTTCGATGCTGATCTCAACTATATCCCCCTCGTTCAGAGGGCCTACGCCTACAGGCGTGCCCGTGGCGATAACGTCTCCGGGCATAAGCGTCATGACCTGGGAAATGTAACTTACCAGCCGCGGCACAGCGAAGATAAGCTCACTGGTGTTGCCCGTCTGTTTTATCTCCCCGTTAACGCTGGTTTCTATCTTCAAACTGGAGGGGGATACGGCGGTCTCCACGCAGGGGCCGATGGGTGCGAAGGTGTCGTAGCTTTTGGACCTGGTCCATTGCACATCTTTTGTTTGTGCAACGCGGTCGGTGACGTCATTGAAGCAGGTATAGCCCAGCACGTATCCGGCAAAATCAGCTTCTGGTACGTTCCTGGCCCTTTTACCTATCACCACCGCCAGCTCGCCCTCGTAATCTATCCTTAAAGACCCGGGCGGCAGAATTATGGAGTCATCGGGGCCGATTATGGCCGAAGGAGGCTTGAGGAAAAGCAGCGGAAGCTCCGGCAGCTTTATTTTAAGCTCGGCGGCGTGCGGCCTGTAGTTCAAACCCAGGCAGACCAGCTTGCTGGCCGGGCAGGGAGGCAGCAGTTTAACGCTGTTAAGCGACATCGAACTGCCCACCGGCTTGAAGTGACTGTGAGGCCCATCGCCGGCAGCATAGGGACTGCCATCATAGACTCGGATGGCATCCCCTTCCAGGACTCCATAGGAGGCGAATTCACCTTTTTGAAAATGGACGATCTTCATGCTTTAAGCTCTGCCGATTATCTGGTTTTATGAGGTCTGGCATTTTTAGCCTGGGCCGATTTTCTGGCTTCCCCGCTCATCATGCAGCCGCTGACGCATATCTTTCGGCAGGTACCGTCGCAGGGTTCGATGTGAGCTGTAACATCGGCTCCGTCGAATTTCCCTTTGATGTCCGTCTCCATTTTCTCCGTTATCTCGTGGGAGTCGGTTACGGTCATGGCCGGATCGACCACTACATGTAAATCTATAAAGCGGCTGGCGCCCGATTTCCTGGTCCTGACCCGGTGTATGGAGCGCACGGTTGGATACCAGCTTTCAAGGTAATCTGAAAGCCACTCCTGCTCTTCGGCGGGAGGGCTGGTATCGATCAGGTCTTTGACTGCATCTCCCGAAAGCTTGATAGCTGTGCGGAGGATAAGCAGGGCCACCAGCATGGCGGCCAGCAGGTCGATCCAGTAAAAGTTTATCTGGGGCCACAGGTTGGTCCCGCCCCATATCAGGGCCAGTCCCAGAAACACGCCAGCAGACGTATATACGTCGGTCCTCAGGTGCCAGCCGTCAGCCATCAGGGCTGGCGATTCTGTCTTTTTCCCGACTTTAAAAAGTAAGTGCGATACCACCAAGTTGGCCACCATCGAGAAAAACATGACTACTATGCCCCAGGTAAGGACGTCAAGCGAATGCGGGTGAAGGAGCTTCTGTATGGACTCATATATAATCCAGCCTGCCGCCGCCAGTATGAGGAGCGCCTCGGCCAGGGCCGAGATATCTTCGATCTTGCCGTGTCCGAAATTATGCTCTTCATCAGGGCGTTTGGCAGAAGCCCTTACTGCAAAAAGGGCAATGAATGAGGCTATCAGGTCTACGGAAGAGTGCGCGGCTTCGGATAGGATCGACACGGATCCTGATAGGAGGCCGCTGATGAGTTTGAGGATGACCAGCGTGCCGTTGGATGCTACCGAGAGCGCTGCAACTGCTGTTTTTTGATTTTGACTGTCCATTTTTTAATTAAAAAACCCCGTGGAACCTTAAGTCCCACGGAGCCGAAATCCCGCTGCTTTTAGCCCGACTGCACCCATTATATGAGGGCCGCCTGTTCCCAAGTCTTTAGATTATAAATATTTACATTTTATATAGTCAACCTGAGTGAATGGCTGTCAGGCGGCAAGCGGGGCCCAAATTACCAAATTCCACTTAGAGTCATTTAATAATTGTCGGTCGGCTGGTATAATTTTGCTGGTCAGGGTGCTATGGCGATTACGATAGAAAACATAAGCAGGCTGGGCTATTTCAAGGAGGTCGATGCAGGCCGCTTGGCCAGCCTGACACAGCTTTTCGGGCAGAGGACATTTTTAAAAGGGCAGACCATTATATCCGAAGGCGATAGCGAGCAAAACCTGTATTTCGTGGGAGCGGGCGTCGTTAAAATCTTCAAAACATCCACCGAAGGCAAGGAACAGATTATCAAGATTACCAGGCCGGGAGAATCGTTTAACGATATAGCGGTGTTTAGCAGCGGTCCCAGCCCTTATAGCGCGCAGGCCCTTGGCACTTCCACCATAATATATTTTATCCATAAAAATGACCTGATGCCTGTCATGGAAAAGGACTGGAAGGTTATGCAGAATGCGTTTGAAGTGCTGGCAGGTCAGTCACGGCTGCTTCTCAATTTAATCGAGGATTTATCATTCAAAAATGTCATGGGCAGGGTGGCCAAGATCCTGATGGAGAACTCGCTGCACGGGGCCGAAGGATTCCAGAAGCTGACACAGTACGAGATGGCCGCCATGGCAGGGACGGCCAGGGAGGTGGTCGGCAGGTCCCTCAAAAGCCTGGAGGATACTGGGGCCATCAGGCTGGAACGTCATCAAATAGTCATAGTTAATAAGGACCTGTTAAATCAGTTGGCCGGGCTAAACTGAGGTGATTTTAGTTACAGAATGCTGACAATCAGAGGTATAAAATTGGTTTGATGTATATGGAGGGAACCGTTTTTGTCCAACTTGCCTGTACTTGATCCGACCAAATGTGACGGTTGCGGTCTTTGTGTTACTGTCTGCAGGTGCGGTGCACTGGTGATGGCTGGCGAGACCGTTACCCTTGTACAGGTGGATGATTGCGGCTGGTGCTGCGATTGTGAGCTGGTTTGTGACACCGGGGCGCTGCAGTGTCCCTATGAAATAGTTACCATAGAGGACTGAGGTCTGGCTGGCCTTTTCACTTCCTTTCCTGCCTGGATTTCCTGTCAACCTGCAACCTTTTCCAGTCTGTATGCGTTTAATTATTTGAGACTTAAGTCGCTTACTGATTATGCATACTGGAATATCCTAATAATGCCTTAACAATATTTGTTTAGAATCTTGTTTTACTAACTTGAATTATTAGCCCCGCACATAGGTTGTGTGGGGGGAGGAAATAAATATGGCGAAGATAAAAACCGAAGTTAAAGATATAGATAAAATAGCGCTTGCGGGTGATCCCGGCGACCTTGAAGGCGGCCTGAAAGGCTACGACAGGTCATATTCTAAGTCCGAAATGGACGAAGCTGCCTACGGCAACGACAAGAGGGCCAGGGACCTGGCCGAAGACTCGGTGAGCCTGTACATAGCGGAATGCAGTAAAACTCAGCTGCTCACTGGCAAGCAGGAGAAAGAGCTGGCTGGACGCATGGAGCTCGCCAGTTACCTGGCCAATATTGAGAAAAGGACCGGCGTGAAGCGCAATGGACATGCAGCCGATGTAAACGACGTTAAATCTCTGCTGGTCAGGCTTGGAGTATATGCTGCTATTTTGGAAAAGCTGCTCAAGCATTATGAGGTGGTTGAAGGCGAATCGCTGTCGGAGAACCTGGAGAATGAAAAATTCAGGTCGCATATTGACGGCGTTACACAGGATGAGATGACAAAATTCGTGGCACGCAACGGTCATATGAGTGAAGAGGAAGCGCTTCCGGCAATAGCCGAGATATCCATCCTGACTCGCTTAATACCATGGCGAGTTGTCGATGGTTTCATAGCGGTCAGGAAAATGGCGGACCTGAAACACATTGCCGCCAAAGCGGAATTCACGAAATATCTGGAAATAAACAGGGAAAAGTTGGCCGGCCACTTCGAGAAGATCAGGAAATCCGGGCGGGAAGCCGCCGAGCATATGATCAAAGCCAACCTCAGGCTGGTATTGAGCATGGCCAAGAAATACAGGGCGCGCGGCATGCCCCTCTCAGACTTGATTCAGGAGGGCAATATCGGACTTATGCGTGCCGTTGAGAAGTTCGATTACAGGCGTGGCTTTAAGTTCAGCACATACGCAACCTGGTGGATCAGGCAGGCTATCAACCGCGTTATCTCAGATCAGTCAAGGACTATCCGGCTGCCGGTTCATACCGTGGAAACGATTACCAAGATGAATAATGCCCGGCAGAAGCTTCTGCAAAAGCTGGGCCGCAAACCCACCAGCGAGGAGCTGGCCACAGAAATGGGCGTGGACAGTGACAAGATAGACTGGCTGGTAAGTATACTTTATGCTGAGCCCGTATCGCTGGATATTCCCATCGGCGAAGATGAGAGCCAGCTAAGCGACTTCATCGAAGATGACGTCAGCCCGGCGCCCGATGAAGAAGCCGCGCAGAGCATGCTCAGGCAGCAGTTCCGGGATGTCCTATCTTCGCTCTCGGACAGGGAGAGGAAAATCATCGAGATGC
The DNA here is from genome assembly GCA_049513695.1 of Dehalococcoidia bacterium. Classification (GTDB taxonomy): domain Bacteria; phylum Chloroflexota; class Dehalococcoidia; order GIF9; family UBA5629; genus UBA1162. Next base: position 4,813 of record JBEKVW010000072.1, read on the forward strand.
GTTACGGACTGGACAACGAGCAGGGACTGACTCTGAAAGAGGTCGGACATGAGTTCGGCCTGACCCGGGAACGCATCAGGCAGATCGAAAAAGAAGCGCTGGCCAAGCTGAGGCACCCCAGCCGCAGTAGGAAGCTAATCGATTACCTCTCCTAGATTGTATAATGCAGGGAAAGTAAAGGAGCCCGCAACCGTCAAGGTTGCGGGCTCCTTTACTAATTAAATACATAGATAACATGCTATGATTTATAGACGGGTGCAAACATCATGACGGACAGCGCTATCCTGATAGTTGAAGACGACCGCACTTTAAGGGACCTTCTGAAATACAACCTCCAAAAAGAAGGTTATAAGGTGTGGACTGCGGCAGATGGGGAGGAGGGGCTGGAAGTATTTCATAATAAAAATATCGATCTCATACTACTGGACATGATGTTACCGGTCGTGAGCGGACTTGAGGTTTGCCGCATCGTTCGAAGCGAGAAGCCGGTACCCATTATAATGTTGACGGCCAAAGCTGAGGAGATTGATAAAGTCGTGGGCTTGGAGATGGGAGCCGACGATTATGTGACCAAGCCGTTCAGCATGAGGGAACTGCAGGCGCGCATCAAAGCATTGCTGCGTCGCTCTCAGGAGCAAATTTCGCCTGCGTCCGCCGATGCAAAATCCCGCTACCTGGAATCCGGAGCCATAAAAATAGATCTTGAAAGGCATGAAGTCTTCCACAAAGGGAATCCCGTGGAGCTTAATCCCAAAGAGTTTGAATTGCTGGTCTTTCTGATCTCCAACAGGGGAAAAGTCCTGAGCCGTGAACAGATTTTGAGGAAAGTCTGGGGATATGATTATATCGGCAACGCCAGGACGGTGGACGTTCATGTCCGCTGGCTGAGGCGGAAGCTGGAAAAAGATGCCGAACACCCGAGATACCTGCTAACGGTACGCGGCTACGGTTATAAATTTGCCGTTTAAAAACAGGCGCTGATAAATATGGGACGATGAATATCGAAGAAGGGCTGCTTATAGCTGGTATAATAGTTCTCCTTGCCTTGCTGGCGCTCAGCATATTCATATTCTGGTACAGGTTCAGGGCTATCAGTAAAAAAACCGCTGTTAAGCGGTTATCAGATCAGCCGGCCTCCGCTTCAAGCGCGGAAACGCAATCCAGTAAAACTTCAGAGGAGGTATTGAGAGCAGCCCTTTCCGGGATACAGGACGGCATACTGATCACGGGTATGAATCAGCAGGTCGAATTTATTAACAGTGCGGCGGAACGGATTTTTGGAAGACGGCCTGAAAGAGTCGATGGGTCAACCTTTATCGAAATTGTCAGGGACTATGAGTTCGATGCGCTGCTTAAAAAGAGCATAAGCACAGGCCGGCAGCAGAGCTCATTGATCAGAAATCGCCGTAGAATGCAGCTGTTCAACGTCACTGTTATGCCGGTTCAAAACGGATCCAGGTATGTCGTGATCGTGACTGATATGACCGAAAGACAGCATCTGGAAGATATACGCAGGGACCTCATCTCGAATATTTCTCATGAGTTCAGGACGCCCATTTCATCCATCAAACTTATAGCGGAGACGCTGTTGGATGGTGCTATGAAGGAGCCGGAGGTTGCCCAGGATTTCTTGAAAAAGATAGATCTCGAGACAGGGAAATTGCAGCAAATGACGGAGGAATTAAGCGTGCTTGCAAGGGTGGAGGGCAGGGAATCTGTCCCTGACAAAGGGGCCACGGATATACAACAGTTGACCAGGCATGCCGTTGAACGATTGAGCACCCTGGCGGAAAGGAGCGGGATTTCGGTCGGTTTAGACATCCAGCCGGGCCTGCCATCCCCTGTTATAGATAGGGGCCAGATTGAAAGTGTGCTGGTCAACCTGATACATAATGCCATTAAATTCACCGGCAGGGGAGGCAGGATCACTATAGCCGCCAGAAAGGAAATGGATTTTATACTGGTTTCTGTGTCGGATACGGGGATCGGGATTCCGCAGGAAGAGTTGTCGCGTATATTCGAGCGTTTCTATAAAGTCGATAAATCCAGGGCCGGTGAAGGGTCGGGATTGGGCCTGGCTATTTCCAAGCATATAATCTCGGCGCATGGGGGGACGATATGGGTGGAAAGCTCTGAAGGTAAAGGCTCCACTTTTTACTTTACCCTTCCGTTAGCCACTACATAGTGCTTCGGGAATTTTAATCGAAATTTAACAATGGTTTAACCTCACTTTTATCTCTATGCCTTAAACTTATGATTGGATGATAGATAAATAGATTAAAAAGGAGATAACAATTTGCACAGTATGAAAAAATGCTTCGTTACCCTTGCGGCGCTTCTTTTGGCAGCAGCGGTCCTGGCAGGCTGCAGCTCGGCTGCTCCTTCTATAACGCCGTCCGCAAATCAGCCTTCTACCCCGGCCCAGTCAGTCAATCTCACCGGGGCCGGCGCAACTTTCCCGGCGCCGTTATATAGCAAATGGTTTGATGAGTATAATAAATTAACCCGGGTTAAGATCAACTATCAGCCCATCGGTTCGGGTGGCGGTATCAGCCAGATCACCGAGGGCACCGTGGATTTCGGCGCCAGCGACGGAATTATGACTGACAACCAGACAGCAACAGCGGAAGCTAAATACGGGCATATACTTCACATACCTATGACCAGCGGCGCAGTCGCCATATGCTATAACCTGGCTGGCATCGGCTCCGGCCAACTGAAGCTGACGGGTGATGTTCTGGCAAATATCTACCTGAAGAAAATAACCAAATGGAACGATCCTGCCATTGCAGCCCTTAACCCGGACCTCAAATTGCCGGCAACAGCCATTGCGGTGGTTCATCGCTCTGACGGTTCAGGCACCACGTATATATTCACCAACTACCTTTCCAAGGTTAGCCCGGACTGGAGCAGTCAGATAGGCAATGCCACTGCGGTGAAATGGCCCGGCGATATAGGTGGCCAGGGCAGTGCAGGCGTGGCGGGCCAGGTGCAGCAGGTGCCGGGCGCCATCGGTTATGTGGAGCTAGCCTATGCGATCCAGAATAAAATAACCTGGGCCAAGGTCAAGAACGCAGCCGGCAATTATATCGAGCCTTCCCTGGCTGCCACAACAGCCGCTGCTGTAGGCGTAACCCTACCTGACGATATGAAAGTGATGCTGACCAATTCAAGCAACCCGGATGCTTATCCCATCGTAGGTTTCACCTGGATACTGGCTTACGCCAATCAGACCGACAAGGCCAAGGGTGAGGCGCTGGTCAAGGCTCTCTGGTGGGCAATTCATGATGGCCAGCAGTACACACAGGCTCTCACCTATGCCGGCCTGGCCCCCGATGCTGTGACCAAGGCTGAAAATGAGATACTTTCCATCAAATATCAGGGTCAACCGCTGATATCAAGGTAACTTTAAAGATTAAATCAATCGGGGGCTGCAGGGGAATTTCCCTCTCCTGCATCTTCCGTTTACGCGAGCTATAATACAAAACTGGATACTAAATGAAGTGCAGTGACTCTGCGACAACGTCATCCATAACCGTGAAGGACTGGAGCGGCCGCCACGGACGTTTGGGCGATAAAATTTTCCTGTACCTGACCCTTATTTTTGCCCTGATTATCGTCGTAATACTGGTAGCCCTGCTGATCGTCCTGAATATAGATGCCATGCCGGCCATCCAGAAATTCGGGCTGTCCTTCCTGACCAGCCTGAACTGGGACCCTGTTCAGGAGCTGTTCGGTGCACTTCCAGCCATTTACGGGACACTGCTAAGCTCGATTATCGCTCTCATCATAGCCGTCCCCATCAGTATGGGATCCGCAGTATTTTTATCGGAGCTGGCGCCGGCCTGGATAAGGGAACCTGCCTCGTTTCTCATCGAGATGCTGGCCGCTATCCCTAGCGTGATCGTCGGCTTATGGGGGCTTTTCGTTTTGGTGCCCTTTATAAGGAGCCCCATCGAAGGCTGGCTGGGGAACCACCTGGGCTTTCTTACGCTATTTCAGGGGCCGCCCTTCGGCGTGGGATTTCTGGCGGCGGGTATTATCCTGGCGGTAATGGTCATACCCATTATTTCGGCTGTCAGCCGGGACGTAATGCGTGCCGTACCCGTAACTCAACGTGAGGCTATGTATGCACTGGGAGCTACGCGCTGGGAGACCATTTATAAAACCGTTCTGCCATATTGCCGTTCCGGTCTGCTGGGAGCAACAATTTTGGGTCTGGGCCGAGCACTGGGAGAGACGATGGCGGTTACCATGGTTATCGGCAACTCATATGCATTGACAGCCTCTTTGTTTTCCCCGGGCGTTACCATAGCCAGCAAAATTGCCAGCGAGTTCAGCGAGGCTTCAGGCGATATTTACATAGGCAGCCTGGTGGAACTGGCCCTGGTACTTTTCGGTATTACATTGCTGGTCAACATTATAGCCAGACTTATGGTATGGCGTATGATATCGGTCAAGGCTACGGGAGAGTAGGCCATGTCTGAGAGCGGCCATATACGGCGTAAATGGACCAACCGCATCATGCTGATATTGTGCGGGTGCGCAGCGGGGCTATGCATCCTGATCCTCGGACTGATAGTCGGTTATACCATTGCCAACGGTATTAGCTACTTTAACTTGGGTTTCCTGACCAATGTATCCAAGCCGGTAGGTGAGGCCGGCGGCGGTATGCGGGATGAAATTTTCGGCACTTTTATCCTGGTGGGTCTGGCTTCAATCATGGCATTACCGGTCGGTCTTATGGCCGGTATATATTTGGCCGAGTTCGGCTCCCCGGCTGTTGCATACATAGTCCGGTTCGTAGCAGATATCCTGGCCGGGGTACCTTCAATTGTGGTGGGCGTATTTGCCTATGCCGTCCTGGTGCGTCCCATGCACTCCTACTCGGCGCTGTCGGCGGGTGTGGCCTTGGCCATTATAATGATCCCTGTGGTGGCACGCACAGCTGAGGAAGCGATGCGGCTGGTACCGAATTCGCTCCGGGAAGCTGCCCTGGCGCTGGGCATCAACCGCTGGAGAGCAGTGCTGGGAGTGGTGATGCCGGGTGCTATTACCGGAATTATTACCGGTATAATGCTGGCGGTCGCACGCATAGCTGGTGAAACCGCTCCGCTGATCTTCACGGCGCTGGGCAGCGCCTTCGGCGTACAGGGACTGAACCAGCCGATAGGGGCGTTGCCTTTGCAGATATACCGCTATGCATTGTCGCCGTATCCGGACTGGCAGCAGCAGGCGTGGGCTGCTGCGTTTTTGCTTATGATACTGGTACTGGGCATAAACATCGTGGTACGCACGGTCAGCAGGCGTAAATCTATGTAGTTATCAGGAATGAATGAGAGGAATTGTGAAACTCTATGCTGTACGAATTGACGAATAATACTGCCGGCCGGTCCACTCCGGAAAAACCGAAAGGCGCTTCAGACAGGACTAAATACATGCTGGAGGTGGTGAAGCTTAATGCCTGGTACGGCAAGATGAAAGCCGTGAATGAGATCAGTATGAAAATTAAGGCGCAGGCCATCACCGCCCTTATCGGTCCGTCCGGATGCGGGAAGTCGACGCTAATTCGCTGCATGAATAGGATGCACGAAGTGTCCGATGGGGGAAGGGTCTCCGGCCAGGTTTTGTTGGACGGTAGGGATATATATGGGAAAGATGTGGACGCCGTTAGCGTGCGCCGCCGCATTGGCATGGTCTTTCAAAAGCCCACAGCTTTCCCGACCATGTCGATTTTCGACAACGTTGCTTCGGGTATGAACCTGACGCGATTATGGTACAGAAAAGGTGAGATGCAGGATCTGGTCGAA
>JBEKVW010000073.1:0-10505 GCA_049513695.1 Dehalococcoidia bacterium
TCCGACGCGGCCAGTGCCTCGCTTTGCGCTGCGGTTTGAATTATTTTGAGGCCGTCGCGCAGCCATTGAATAGCTGCTCCGGTGATGAAAACACTGCCTTCCAATGCGTAAATGATTTTGCCTTCCAATCCCCATGCCAGGCTGGTCAGCAACCCTTTTTTGGAAAAAGTCGGTTTCTCTCCGCTGTTAAGCAATATAAAAGAACCGGTTCCGTAGGTGTTTTTAGCCATGCCGGGCGTGTAGCAGGCCTGCCCGAAAAGTGCAGCCTGCTGATCGCCTGCTATGGCGCAAAGGTTGATCTCTTGTTTACTAAAAATACCGGACGCCGTCGCAGCATAGGCTAAGCTGGAAGGTATGACTCTGGGCAACATACTTGCGGGAATTTTAAGAGCAGATAGAATATCCTTATCCCATTGCAATGTATTGATATTGTAGAGCATGGTGCGTGAGGCGTTGCTGTAATCTGTTACGTGGGCTTTGCCGCCGCTTAACTTCCATGCGAGCCACGTGTCTATAGTGCCGAAAAGCAGGTCTCCCTTCTCGGCGCGTTTTTGTCCATCCTTGGTATGGTCCAATATCCAGCGTACCTTGGTAGCAGAAAAGTATGCATCGGGTATCAAACCTGTTTTCTGATAAATAACTTCAGCCAGGCCTTTGTTCTTCAGGTCCTCCACAAGAGCTGCGGTGCGCCGGCACTGCCAGACGATGGCATTGCTGACAGGTTCTCCGGTTTTTTTATCCCAGACTACTGTAGTTTCGCGCTGGTTGGTAATGCCGATGCCGGCTATGTCGGATAGAGCTATACCCGCTTTTTTTACCGCCGCATGAGCCACATCCACAGATGTTTGAAATATCTCATTGGGGTTGTGTTCCACCCAGCCGGGCTGGGGGTAGATTTGTTTTATCTCCCGATCCGCATCCGCAACCGGTTTCCCTTCTGCATCAAACAGTATAGCCGCCGTCCCGGTTGTTCCCTGATCGATGGAAAGAATATATTTGTTATCAGGCATGCTCCACCTCGCTCCGATTGTGAATTCGGACTATTTTAGCATTAATAAAATCACGTTACTACCGGGGACATGCTTGTTTGGGAAGGCGCCAAGGCCCGCATACCGTTTGATTTAAGCCCTTTCTGATTGTATTATAAGTTCATACAAGAACAGATTGCATAAAGTAAAAAATGCTGATTAAGAAAAGCGGTGCTGAGACAGTTATGGGCAACCTGTTGCTGGCTCTCAACCACCTGCAGAAATGTAAAGAGTTTTCACTGCTGATGCCGGAGGTGCGCGTCAATCTGGTTTATGCTATGCATGGAGCCAAAAACGGCGAGGATGTGGTTGCCATCGACGGCAGGATAACAGTGGTAAATGGGTATCCACATGCGTCGGGTATGCCGAAATGGGGCGCCTCGGACCATATGGCACGGCTTGTTCTTGAAGTGCGTAAATATAATCCCTCGATCAGTGCAGGCATCAATTTCAAATGTGATAAGAAGATAACCGGGGTAGTTAAAAGATATGCCCGCGAAAAGAAATTGCCTTACGGCTGGATTGACCGGACGAAAGAACCCCCGGAGGCATCCGACATCGACGGTATGTCCATACCGTGGAAGGTGAAATATTTAGTGAAGCAAGGTGGACGGGTGCCCGTATTGTTTTACGAAGGTGATGGCTGGGGCAAGGAACCCCTGTTTTTTGCGCTCGGTGAAGATGCGGTCAGCGTGGTCAAAATGGCTATTGAAATTGCCGGCAAATATAAGAAGGAAAGCCTGGGCAAATAAGTTCAGGGAAAATCCATGGAACCTGACGATAAAAATAAAGAACTGGTTGATAAAATAATCGATCTTAAGCGGAGGCGCGGTGCCGTAATCCTGTCGCATAACTATCAGCGCCCGGAAGTGCAGGACATCGGGGATTTTGTCGGCGACTCCCTGGAGTTGAGCAGGGAAGCGGCCAAAACAGATGCCAGGATGATCGTATTTTGCGGGGTGCATTTTATGGCTGAGACGGCATCCATTCTATCTCCCAGCAAGATCGTATTGCTGCCGGACGAGGGCGCCGGCTGCCCGATGGCCGACATGATCACGGCCAAAGACCTTATTGAAAAAAAGAAAGAGCTGCCGGGCGTACATGTGGTTTGCTACGTAAACTCTTCAGCCGCCGTAAAAGCCGAGTCGGAAATATGCTGTACGTCGGCAAATGCAGTCGAGGTGGTAAAGAGCATCGGTGAAGGCGATATCTTGTTCGTGCCGGACCAATACCTGGGACAATATGTAGCTACGCAAGTTAATCGACCTCTGATCGTATGGCAGGGCTATTGTCCGACCCATGCTAAGATTCAACCCGAGGATATTTTGAAGCAGAAGGAAAACTATCCCGATGCGCTGGTGCTGGTACATCCCGAATGTCGGCCAGACGTTATTGCACTGGCCGAGAGGGTATTGAGCACGGGGGGTATGATAAAATTTGCACGCCAGACCGATGCCAAAGTGATGATCATTGCTACGGAAGGCGGCCTGCTGCATAGGCTGAGCAAAGAGAATCCGGGAAAAACCTTTATTCCAGCCACACGTAAGGCCCTTTGCCCCAATATGAAGAAGATAACGCTGGAGAAGGTTATGTGGGCTCTGGAGGATATGAAATACGAGATCAAGGTGCCGGAAGATATCAGGGTGAGGGCTAAATTAGCCCTCGATAAAATGCTGGCTATATAATTTGGTTACTTTCGATTATTGCATTAACATTTTTATAGTGGGGTAAGATGAGAAAAGTATATATGGACAATGTGGCAGCGGCTCCGCTGCTTCCTGAGGTGAGGGAGGCCATGATGCCATTTCTCAAGGAAACATTTGGAAACCCTCAATCCTTGCATTCATGGGGTGATGGAGCAAGGGATGCTATCGAAGAAGCACGCCAGCAGGTGGCTTCACTGATAGGCGGTGTTGCTGAAGAAATATTCTTCACCTCGTGCGGCACCGAGTCCAACAATATGGCCATCAAGGGGATGGCAAAAGCCAGGGCCGAAAAAGGGAAGCACATAATAATTTCCTCCATTGAGCATTTCTCCGTGATGAATTCTGCACGTACACTGGAGAAAGAGGGATTTGAGATTACTATGGTGCCTGTGAACAGCTACGGCTTAGTAGATCCCGATGAAGTGGTCCGCAGTGTCAGAAAGGATACGGTGCTGGTTTCCATCATGCATGCTAACGGCGAGGTCGGGACGATTGAGCCTATAGCCGAGATTGCTAAAAAACTGCCCAAAGACGGCCCGGCTTTCCATACCGACGCTGTGGCCAGCACAGGCAACATACCCATCAATGTAAAGGAACTGGGCGTTCATGCCCTGAGCCTGGCGGGCAATCAGTTTTACGGGCCCCGCGGTAGCGCGGCCCTGTGGGTGAAGCGAGGTGTGCGGATACTGCCCCTCATGGACGGTGGTATCCAGGAAGGCGGCCGGCGGCCGGGGACCGAAGATGTATCGGCGATTGTTGGATTGGGAAAGGCCGCGGAGATAGCCAAAACGAAAATACCCGAAAAGAGCGGCAGGTTTATCCGCCTGCGTGATCTGTTGATAGAAGGGGTATTAGGCAAAATCGAGCATTCCATATTGACGGGGCATCCTACTCAGCGCTTGCCCAATTATGCAAGCTTCTGCTTGAGGTTCATCGAGGGCGAGGGCATGCTCATGCTGTTAGACAGCAATGGTATAGCAGCGGCCAGTGGGTCCGCCTGCACTTCCCGTGCTCTGAAGGCGTCGCATGTACTGCTGGCAATGGGAATATCCCATGAAGTGTCACAGGGTTCCATGCTGTTTACTCTGGGCTTGGATAACACAGAAGATGATGTCGCGTATGTTGTGGAGAAACTGCCGCAGGTCGTAGACCGGTTAAGGCAGATGTCTCCGTTGTATTCAAAATTTATCAAAGAGCAGACGGGGTGATAGTTATGCCTGTATACAGTGAAAAAGTGATGCAACATTTCATGAACCCGCACAATGTGGGTGAAATAGCCGATGCAGATGGCATTGGAGAGATCGGTAACCCGGTGTGCGGTGACATGATGACATTTTACATAAAGGTAAAGGACAACCGGCTGGAAGATGTAAAGTACAAGACTTTTGGCTGCGGGGCGGCTATTGCAGTCTCAAGCATGGTCAGCGATATGGTCATGGGGAAAACGTTGGAGGAAGCTCTGACTGTGACACCGGCCATGGTGGCCAAGGAATTGGAAGGCCTTCCTAAAAACAAATTCCACTGTTCGAACCTTGGAGCACAAGCCTTAAGAAAAGCCATCAAGAATTATGCAATTAAAAATAAGATTGATATACCGGGTCTAACTGATCAAGAAGAACCGGAGGAGGAAGATGAACATGCCTGCGAAACCTAAAAAAGATGAAAAACCCGTAATTTGCCGCTGCGTCTGCCCGTACTGCGACGTGGAAATCATCGTGGAGGATTCACCGTTCTGCAACGTTTGCAAGGTGAGTTTTGGAAGGTGCTCCAGTTGTGGAGCCGTGATAGTGGAAGAAAAAGCCGTCAAATGTCCGAGCTGCGGTAAACCACTCAAATAGAAGGAGGTTGGAGATGGCCGAGAAAGAAAAGATGACCCTTATCCTTTTCTCGGGTGAAATGGATAAGGCATTAGCGGCATTCAATATAGCGGTTGGCGGGGCCAGTTCTGGTATGGACGTGACAATATTCTTTACGTTCTGGGGCCTTAACGTCATAAAGAAGAATGAGGGGAGCATCAAGAGCAAGGGGATAATGCGCAACATGTTAAATTTCATGAACCGTGGCGGCGCTAAACGCTTGCCGCTATCCAAGTTCCACATGATGGGGATGGGCAAGGCTATGATGCAAAGGCTGATGAAGGATATTAATTTCCCGCAGGTCGATGAGCTAATCAAATTAGCCAAGGAGCTTGACGTCAAGTTTATTGCCTGTACCACGACCATAGGCATGATGGGTATTACCAGGGACGCTTTTATCCCGGAGGTCGACACGTTTGCCGGTGTAGCCACGTATATCGCTGAAGCCCGTAAAAGCAAAATAAGTCTGTTCATTTAGGAGCGGTGTTATGAAAGCTGATGTAACGGTTGATTGCCTCGGCCTGTATTGTCCGATGCCCATTGTGCATACCGCCAGGAAAATAAAAGAAATGCAACCCGGCCAGGTGCTTGAAGTCGTTGCGGATGATGAGGGGATAAAGCAGGATATGCCTAACTGGGCCGAGATGACCGGGAATGAGTTCCTGGGCATTGAGGAAGAGGGTGGGAAGTTGCACGTGTTCGTGAAAAAAGCGCAATCCTAGCGGCCTTGATTGCAATGGCTTAGGGGCGTTGATATAATTTCTTACAGTTGTAATCGACTTTATAGGTAGCGACGGCCAAACCGGCCGCGCAAGAGGGGAAAATGACAGCAAAGCCTCGCAAGAGCGTTGTGCAGAATATAATAAAAAACTTACTGGAGATGGAGATCCCTGAGATTCAGACCGCTTCCAAGGAACTGGCCGAATGGATAAAACAGCTTGAACAGCATAGCTTTAAATTACAGCATTATGCTACCGAGATAGAGAGTTGGGCTTCCGAGGAAGAGGAAGCCGATTCGATCGAGTTAACCGACTTAATAAAAGACCTTGAGGCCACTCTGACCGATATGCGTAAATCAGGAACGGCCGGGCCCCTTTTAGGCGCACTGGAGATTGAAGAACCCGGGGAGGCCTCAGATAGAGGGCAGCGCAGCAGCTATGGCAGGACCGGAAGGATTTTGAAAGAGCCCAAGATGCTGCCCAAGGCAGAGATCAAGGAATCAGACGAAAGAATGCCGATGAAGCAGTCTGAACATGCCAGGGCCGCTGAAGAACCTGTTAAGAAGGAAACATCAAGGAAAGCCCAGGTACGAAAAGAACCTGTCAGGAAAGAACCTGCCAGAACGCCTCAGGGCGTGCTGATAGCCAAAGATAGCGAGAAAACACGGGTAAAAGCCGAATTGCCGACAAGCGGAAAGGAACTTGACACGCGTGAAGCTGCCAGGACCCACGGCGAAAGTGTAGAGGGTCCCAAGGGGTATTTAACACCCGAAGGGTTCGTAATAAGACGACTGCGCCCATAGATCAGGTTTATGCCCCTGTAGCTCAGTGGATAGAGCAGCGGTTTCCTAAACCGCGTGTCGTGCGTTCGACTCGCACCAGGGGTACTTTAAAAAGTAGATATTTTTAGTATAATTTAGGGGCGTAGCTCAGCCTGGTAGAGCAGCGGTCTCCAAAACCGCGTGTCGTGGGTTCGAATCCTGCCGCCCCTGCCATGCCGAGGTGGTGGAATCTGGTAGACACGCCATCTTGAGGGGGTGGTGGGCGTAAGCCCGTAGGAGTTCAAATCTCCTCCTCGGCACCAAATAGAATATTAGCTTTATGTAGAACGAGCGGAAGTAATTCAGTGGTAGAATGCCTCCTTGCCAAGGAGGATGTCGCGGGTTCGAGCCCCGTCTTCCGCTCCATTTTTTATTGCGTGGCGGCGTAGCCAAGTGGTTAAGGCGGGGGTCTGCAAAACCCCTATGCAGCGGTTCAAATCCGCTCGCCGCCTCCAAAAGATATGCCGAGGTGGCGGAATGGCAGACGCGGCGGACTTAAAATCCGCTTCCCTCACGGGAGTGTGGGTTCAAGTCCCTCCCTCGGCACCATCTTCTCTATCTCTCTTGAAAAGCCAGAAGGCAGATTGGTTTGATTCTAAATCCGGTATCGGGTGAGTGGTTAGGCCAACTTGATGGCAGCGTCGTTCTTGATGTGATCGATAAACCGCAAATACATTTTGGTACGGAGCTCGTTTCTGTATCTGTAAGGAGTAACGAATTTTCCCTTAAGCCATATCCTGTTCTCATCCACGTGAATTAAAACATGGCGATTGCTCTCGGCCTCCTTCAGAAATGCCGGATAACTATCCTTGAAGGCCTCTTTAGACTGGTTCACATACACTTCATCTTCATTGTTTATTATATCTTCGAGAAGCCACACGGCATGCGCTATATCGCTATCGGAAGATATTGGTATGCGTATTTCGTCGAAAATATAATCGCACTGCATTATTTTGCAGTTTTTCTCATAGTTTTTAGAGAAATTCAAGACTGGCTTATCCAGCACAATCAGGTTGGGCACATGCAATATTTTGCCTGTTAGTTCGCCGCCTAATTTCTCATCCTCGCCAACTTCATCCAGCGTAAGGTAAAAAATTCCGATGTGCCGGACATCCCCCTTGTAGCTATCTATCCTTATGCGGTCTCCTTCGTGAAGCATATTTGAGAAAACGATGATGAAATATCCAAAGTAGCTGGCAACGTATTTTTGAAGGGCAAGCGCCAGGCCTATGGCAATTATCGAGATATAGATGGCCAGATTGCTGTAAAGCGCAACTGCAACTAATATGGCTAGAGCGCAAAATGCGGTGAAGAGAGCAAGTAAACGGGTTTTCATTTCTTTGCTATAGGCCGGTCATGACCCGGAAAATGCCATTGGCATTATCAACGGAGACATAGTAGTCACCGGGAGCTCCGGCAACGACCATGAAGGTGACCTCTTCGCTTTGGCCGGGATTGAGGGCTACATCGTTTACGGCCTCTAATATTTGATTGACTTTAAATTCGGTTTTGTGCGACACGGGATCAGGTCCGGGGTTGACCACGGTCGCAACGATTCCAACGGTGCCTCCCGGGCGCACGCGATCAGGCAATATCTGCAGGTTTGTTACAGTAGTTGTATCATGAACTGGCTCTTTAACCGGTGTTTGTGAAGTAATTGCAGAAATGTGGCTGGGCAGGTTTAATTGACCACCGGCAGGTTTATTTCTGAAATTCGATACGAGTGAAACCAGCGACTTCAACCCGGTTGTTTCAGGCATGGAGACATCATTGGAACGCTGTGCGTTTAGCAGTGAAGTAAAATGGGAAATTTGTTCCTCGACCGCTACAGCCTTTTTTTCAGGGTTCTCGGATAATTTCAAATACGCTGCTGCTGAAAGTTGGCCGACCTTAAACCTGGCATCCAGGTTGGCCAACTCCTGCTTATAGACGGATAGCTCCGTAGATTTCGTATTGATTCTTTTATTCAAGTCCTGCCTGATAAGCTCGATTTTAGCCATAGCATGCTGCAAGTTGGATGAGTATTCAATTTTAAGCGCGTTATAGGAGACATCATTTACGGCCCGGTCACTTCGAAGTTTCTCTAAATTGCTCAGGAATACCTCGGCCTTCTCTTTGTGGATAAGGGCTGTACGCAGAATGTCTTCCATATCAATAAACCAGTTCAATTAATATTAGCATTAATTAAATACCGGCATCCATATCTTATAGACCATTTTTCCGTTTGATCACGTTTTTCACGGCTTCCTCGATATCCGCTGCCGTCAGCCCCTGCATTTCGAGCAGTTCCTCGGGCTTGCCCGATTTGCAGTAAGTGTCGTTGATGCCCAATGATGAGAGGGGAACGGGCTTATTACAGGATGTTATTTGGGCTACCATACTCCCCAGCCCCCCATGCAGCAGATGTTCCTCTGCGGTGACAATTGCCCCTGTATCAGAGGCAGCATCAAGAATTGATTTTTGGTCTATTGGCTTCACAGTTGACATGTTCAGCACACGGCATTGGATGCCTGATTTGCTCAAAGAATCTGCGGCCTGGATTGCCATGGATACCATGATGCCGGCGGCTATTATGGTGCATTGCGTTCCGTCCCTGAGCCTGTCCGCCCGGCCTAATTTAAATGAGCACCCGCCGGGATATAGGACCGGCGTTTTGGAACGTCCGAGCCTTACATAGAAAGGCCCTTCGGTCGATATGGCGGTCTTAATGACTTCCACGGTTTCGATGGCGTCGGATGGTACGACAACGTTGAAATGGGGCAGGGAGCAGTAAAGAGAAATATCTTCGATGGCCTGATGCGAGGAGCCATCCTCCCCCACCGTAATCCCTCCATGTGTTGCAACTACCTTTACGTTGCTATGCGGTTGCGCGATACACATGCGCACCTGGTCGAAGCATCTGCTGGAGGCAAATACTGCGAAGGTGCTGGCTACGGGGATTTTCCCGCAAGAAGCAAGGCCGGCGGCAATGCTTATCATGTTCTGTTCGGCCAACCCGCACTCGATAAACCGGTCGGGAAACGACTGGGCGAAATACTTGGTCATTGTGGAACGTGAGACGTCAGCATCCAGGACTATGATCCGACTATCGGTCGCCGCCAGTTCGGTTAGCACTCTGCCGAAGGCTTCCCGGGTGGAAAGTTCGCTGTAATTCGTCATGCTAATTCCTTAAGGGCAAGTTCAGTTTCGGCTTTGTTAGGAGCTTTTCCGTGAAAGTCAACGTTGTTTTCCATGAAGCTCACACCCTTGCCTTTAACGGTGTGAGCGACGATAACCACGGGTTTAGCGGTAACCTTCTTTGCGCTGTTGATGCTGTCGATGATCTGTGCGATATCGTGCCCGTCGATTTCCACTACTTCCCAGTTGAAGGAACGCCACTTATTTATAAAAGGCTCCAGGTTCATAATATCCTTAGTGGTGCCATCGAGTTGCAATCCGTTATAGTCAACTATAGCGGTTAAGTTATCCAGCTTATAGTTGGGGGCAAACATAGCTGCTTCCCATATCTGGCCCTCATCACATTCGCCGTCACCCAGCAAAACATAGGTGCGGTAGTCTTTTCTATCCAGCTTGGCAGCCAGCGCCATGCCGATTCCAACGGATAAGCCCTGACCCAGGGACCCTGCCGATACATCCACTCCCGGCGTCAAAGTACTGTCGGTATGCCCCTGCAGACAAGTTCCTGCTTTACGCAGCGTATCCAGCCATTCCAGGGGGAAATATCCGCATTCAGCCAGTGCAGCGTACAAAATAGGAGCCGCATGCCCTTTGCTGAGAATGAACCGGTCCCGGTCGGGCCAGTGAGGGTTCTTAGGATCATGCCGCATGATGCTAAAGTACAGGGCAGTCACAATATCGGCGGCCGAGAGCGAGCCGCCTGGGTGCCCGCTGCCGGCCTTGGAAATCATGGTAATAACATCACGTCGGAGTTTGCGGGCGGTGTTTTCCAGGTCGTTAATGTTGTCTGTCATACTTACAAGATATTACAGGAGACGCTGATGATCATCACTGGAAAGCGTATCTGGAATTATTATAGGCTACCGCAGATTAAGATGTCTATTTTAAATCGCCGTCTTCTCAACATTAATTGAGATTAGCAGAACTGTAAATTATAATGCTTATAATGATTATCGATGCGCATACCCATATTTTCTCGCCGGAAATAATCAGCCGGAGGGACGATATTTGTTATTCGGACGCCTGCTTCAGGCTATTATACTCACATCCTAAGGCCAAAATGTATTCGACCGAAGAATTGATTCAAAATATGGACGACCGGGGGATATCCCGGTCAGTTGTGCTGAATATAGGCTGGGAGAGCCAGGATATATGCTGCCAGACCAATGATTATATTATGGAGTCAATTGCCAGATAT
>JBEKVW010000074.1:0-10344 GCA_049513695.1 Dehalococcoidia bacterium
CGGCGTATTAAACGCCGACGCTAACGAGATCGTTGAGGGGCGCTGCTTTAAAAGCAGCGCCCCTTCTTATTAACCCCGTAAACATCAAAGGCCCGTTTATGGGAAATAATGGAGATCAAACCTGCGTCGTTTGACAGCGCAAGGTAAAGAGTTTAGAATTTTCAATCGACAGTTGCCTCTCTGTGTCCCAGACGGGCTTCCAGTTAGTATAAAAAAGGAGTTGATTTTTTGTGCCCGAAGTAAAAATAGGAGAAGGGGAAAGTTTTGAAAGCCTCTTGAGGCGTTTCACCCGAAAAGTTCAACAGGAAGGCATCATCAGCGAGGTACGCCGCAGGGGCTTTTTCGAAAAACCCAGCATAAAGCGTAAGCGCAAAGAGGCAACCAAACGCCGCAAAAGCAATAAACCATCGTAACCATGTCACTACAAGAAAAACTTAATACCGATCTCAAGACGGCTATGCGTGCCAGGGATGAGGTGCGCATGCTCGTCCTGCGTTCCCTGCTTTCGGCTATGAACTATGCCGAGATCGCCAAGCAGAAGAAGCTTGACGACGGCGGCATCATCGAGGTTATCTCCAAAGAGATCAAGCAGCGCCGCGAGAGCATCGAGGCTTATGAGAAGGGAAACCGGCCCGACCTTGTCAACCAGGAAAAGGCGGAGATGGCCGTACTCCAGGAGTATATGCCGGCCCAGATGGGCCGCGAAGAGGTTACAGCCCTGGTCCAAAAGGTAATTGAAGAGGTGGGCGCCAAAGGCGCCGGCGATAAGGGGAAGGTCATGCAGAAGCTCATGCCGCAAGTCAAAGGCAAAGCTGACGGCAGCGAAGTCAACAACATCGTTACCGAATTGCTTGGCAAATTATGATCCTGTTCAGGTTACCGTTCCATCCCGCTACCCGGGATAATTTAAAATATTCTGCGCTACGGCCCGGCGCCGTAATTTATATCTTAAGAGAGTTCAAGTGAAATTCGGCATAGTAGTCTTCCCCGGCACATGGAGCGACCGCGACTGCTATTATTCCATAAGCAATATACTGGGGCAAAAGGCCGCTTATATCTGGCATAAGGATACCGACCTGTCCGGCTTCGACTGCATCGTTCTCCCGGGCGGCTTCTCCTACGGCGACTACCTGCGCACCGGCGCCATCGCCCGCTTTTCACCAGTCATGGAAGCGGTGGCCGACTACTCGCAAAAAGGTAGGCCGGTCATAGGCATCTGCAACGGCTTCCAGGTACTGTGCGAAGCCCATCTGCTGCCCGGCGTGTTACGCCAGAACGACCATCTGCAGTACCGCTGCCAGTGGACCTATCTGAAAACTATAAACACCTCCACCACTTTTACGTCTAAGTGCCAACAGGACCAGGTCCTGAAAATACCCATCTCGCACTACGAGGGCCGCTACTATGCAGACGCCGACATCCTCAAGGAACTGGAAGATACGTCTCGCGTCGTCTTCCGCTATGCCACCCCCTCGGGGCAGGTGACCGGCGAGGCCAACCCCAACGGCGCGCTTAACAATATAGCCGGTATTATCAGCAAGCAGGGCAATGTACTGGGCATGATGCCGCACCCGGAGCGCTCCTGCGAAGACATCCTGGGCAGCACCGACGGCAATTTAATCTGGGAGTCGATAATTGCCAGTATCTAAAGAACAGCTTGAAGAAATAGCTCTCAGCCGCAAGGAATATAACCTGATCGTGCAGAAGCTGGGGCGCGAACCGACCGAGGTTGAGCTCGGCCTGTTCGGCTCGCTGTGGAGCGAGCACTGCGGCTATAAGCATTCCAAAGCGCTGCTCAAACTCTTCCCCAACAAGGGCAAATATGTGCTGATCAAGCCGGGCGAGGAGAACGCCGGAGTAATCGATATCGGCGACGGCCAGGTAGTCGGCTTCAAGATGGAATCACACAACCACCCATCCTACATTGAACCTTACCAGGGGGCAGCCACAGGCGTGGGCGGCATTGTACGCGATATTTTCACGATGGGACTCCGGCCTATCGCACTTATGAACTCGCTGCGTTTCGGTCCGCTCTCCCAACCTCACAACCGCTACCTCTTCGGCGGCGTGGTGGGCGGCATCGGCGGCTACGGCAACTGCCTGGGCATTGCCGACGTGGGCGGCGAGATCTATTTCGATGATTGTTATACAGGCAACCCTCTGGTTAACGCTTTCTGCCTGGGTACGGGAAAGGCCGGTGAGCTCGTCAGAGGCCGTGCCTCGGGCGAGGGAAATCTCATCATGCTGGTGGGGGCCGATACCGGCCGGGACGGCCTGCACGGCGCCTCGGGACTGGCCTCCCGCACTTTCGAGGAAGTACGTGAGCTGCGCTCAGCAGTCCAGGTAGGCAACCCCTTCATGGAGAAATTGCTGATCGAAGCCTGCCTGGAGCTGGCTAAAACCGATTGGATCGTGGGCATGCAGGACTGCGGCGCCGCCGGGCTGACCAGCGCTACGGTGGAAGCGGCCGACAAGGGCGGCTCAGGTATGGATATCGATGTTCAAAAGGTCCCCCGGCGGGAAAAAGGCATGACGGCCTATGAGGTCATGCTCTCCGAATCTCAGGAAAGGATGATCGTCATAGTCAAGAAAGGATACGAGGGCAAAGTCAGGGCGCTCTTCGACCGCTGGGAGCTGCACTCCGATATTATCGGAATGGTCACCTCGGACCGCATGGTGACCATCCGGGACGGCGGGCAGGTGGTAGCTCATGCGCCCGTGGAGATACTCAATACACCGCCCGTTTACCGCTTCCGTCCTAAGAGGCCGGCCTGGCTGGACGGCCTGCAGAATTTGAATTTGAGCAAAATCAAGGATATTCCCTCCGGGCAGGTGGGCAAAATACTGCTGAAATTGCTGGCGGCGCCCAATATCTGCAGCAAACATAAGGTTTATCGTCAATACGATCACCAGGTCGGGGACAATACCGTGGTTCTGCCCGGCAGCGACGCCGCCGTACTGCGCATCCAGGAGACGCCCAAAGCTATATCCATGGCAAGCGACGGCAACGGCCGTTATTGTTATGTAAACCCATTTCTGGGCGGGGTGATCGCCGTGGCCGAGGCAGCCCGCAATACAGCCTGCAGCGGCGCCAGGCCTATGGCCATCACCAACTGCCTCAACTTCGGCAATCCCGACAAGAACGACGTCTACTATCAGCTTCAGGAATGCATCAAGGGCATGTCGCAGGCCTGCAAAAAGCTGAAGACGCCGGTGATCAGCGGCAACGTCAGCCTTTACAATGAGACCAGGGGAGTAGCCATCTTTCCCACCCCCGTCGTGGGCATGGTGGGGCTGATCAAGAACGTAAAACACCACTGCACATCCGCTTTTAAACACAGCGGCGACATCGTTTTCCTGCTGGGCAACCCGGGCGACGATGCCGGGCTGGGCAGCAGCGAATACCTGGAGCTCATACACGGCAAGGTCGAGGGCAGCCAGCAAATAGACCTTGAGATGGAAAAACGGGTGCAGGATTGCGTTATCAAGGCCATCGAACGAGGCCTGCTGAACTCCGCCCACGATTGTTCGGACGGGGGCCTGGCCGTGGCGCTGGCAGAGAGTTGCATACAGGGCGGCATCGGCTTCAGCGGTAATCTTAATGTAAAAGGCCGGCTGGATACGGCCTTTTTCGGAGAATCGCAATCCAGGATCGTCGTCTCCGTCAGCCCGGGCGCAGCCCGGCGGCTGGAAAGCCTGGCCTTCAGGTTTAATATCCCTGTTACCAGGCTGGGCACTCTCGGAGGCACGCAATTCAACATTAAGGGGCATATAGATTTGCCCGTCGGCGAGCTTCATCAGGCCTGGTGGAACGGCCTTTAATAACTCATATCTATAATAAATTCCGGAGAAAACAAATTTGGCAGAAGTATTTGAATTCAGGGGCGTTAGATATAACCCCGAAAAAATCCGTCGCATGGCAGACGTCCTCTGCCCGCCTTACGATGTCATTTCGCCGTCGGAGCAGCAGGCGCTCTACGATAAAAACGAATATAACATGGTGCGGCTGGAACACGGCCTGGACATGAAGGGCGATAACGAGCGCACCAACAAATACGTCCGCGCCCGAGACACCATGAACCAGTGGCTAAAGGAGGGTATCCTGCTGCAGGACTCGGTGCCCAACTACTACGTTCATGAGCATATCTTCGAGATTGGCCAGAGCAAGAAAAGGAGGCTGGAGCTCTATGCCTGCGTGCGGCTGGAACCCTGGGAACGCAAGGTGGTATTTCCCCATGAGTTCACCATGCAGAAGGCCAAGGAAGACCGCCTGAGCCTGATGAAAGCCTGCGCCGCCAATTTCAGCCCTATTTTCGGGCTCTATGAGGACCCGGGCGGCAAAATCAACCAGCTTGTGGTCAACCGGGTGAAAGCCACTCCCACCTATAATTTCGAGTACGGCGACAGCCATAAGTTCTGGGCCGTCAACGAGCCGGAGTTCGTCCAGCGCGCGGGACACTTCCTCATTACCAAGTCGATCTATATCGCCGATGGCCACCACCGCTACGAAACGGCGCTGGCCTACAGGGACTACCGCCGCCAGATGGACCCGCACGGCAGTGAAGCTGCCTCCTACAACTACGTGATGATGGCGCTGGTATCATTCTCCGACCCCGGCATCGTCATCCTGCCCATCCACCGTCTGGTGCACGGCATATCAGCCTCCGCTATAGAAAGATTCAAGAAGGAACTGGTGGAATATTTCGAAATCCACGAGTCTGACAGCGGGCCTATCTTTGACAGCAGGCCGGGAAACATCCGGATTTACGGCCTCGACAAAGGCAGTGTTATCAACCTGACCCTGCTGCCCAAAATCAAGGTCAACGATTTCCTGGAGAATAAACGCTCACAGGAATACGGCAAGCTGGACGTCAGCGTCGTGCAGCACATTATCTGTGAAAAACTGCTGGGGCTACCGGCCGGCGATACAGATAAACTGGCCTATACGCCCAGTGGGGAATCAGCTTGCAGGCTGGTCGACGGCGGGCAGTATCAGTTCGCCATTTTATTGAACACCATCCCGGTTACCACCATCAAGGCCATAGCCGACGCCAATGACCGCATGCCGCGCAAGTCCACCTTCTTCTACCCCAAGCTCCCTACCGGGCTGGTCATGCACAGGCTGGACGGAGAAGTCTGACCCCGTCGGGGAAACTCTAAACCCCAAACACTAAATGCTAAATAAACTCTAAATTCTAAATTTCAACCACTTGAATTTTGAACTTGTTTAGTGTTTAGAGCTAACAGGTCATTGCGAGCGAAGCGTGGCAATCCTTTGATCGAAGGCGAAGGCTAGTCGTAATGCCATGAGATTGCTTCGTCACTTTGTTCCTCGCAATGACATTATCGGCGAGTTGACTTATTATTCTTCAAACTCGTAAACCATGCTGCTATAGGCCTGTTTAATTGCTTCATCCAGGGACGAACGTTTGGGTTCACGTACCGATAGCAGCCTATTGATTGCTTTGCGCTCCAGCTGACGGAAGAAAGCACATTGCCTCCACATCGTCAGCAGAGTGTCACGCGTGCCGCCATATAAAATGTAATCGATCTCCCTTAGATGTGGCTCAATCAATTCCCTGGCATGACCCTCGATACGGGTGAAAAACGTTTCCATCTGTTTCTCTCGATGCCGGGCAAAACGCTGCGATGACGAGCCACCTTTGTGATGACGGGCATGGACCAGACCGGTCCCGGCCTTGCCGTCAACCAGTTGCTCTCCTTTGAAAAGCCCGATGGCATAATGTCCCAGCCTGACCAGCACCAGCCCCATCCGCCAGTCATGTTTCAATAAGGCCTGCAAGTGCACAGGGTTATAACAGCGGTCATTGGCATTTTCGCCAACGGGAAACGGCGGCCAGACCACGTATGCCCTTCCCGAAACATAAAAAATGACGGCGCCTGTAGGCGATTTGGAGGCATTTTCCGCCAGCTCATCCAGGAAGCTGCCGCGATCGAGCACCGAACCCAGCATCTTCTCAGCTTCCTGCCTGCCGCTCGATGGGGCAATATAAACCGTGCAGGCCGGAGCCTCGCCGTTGAATTCCTCCAACCAGTCAAGGGCTCTGGAACGGGACAGGGTAAACTGTTTACTGATCATTAGCTTCTATATTATAAATTTAAAGACGCTGTCTATACCAGACTATTCGGTCAAGGTTACGACGGTTACCCCATCTCCACCCTCGCCCTGTCTCCCGGGGCGGAAAGATTTAACCAACTGGTGGGTCGCCAGCGCCTCGCGCACCACGCTGCGTACGGCGCCGGTGCCGTAGCCATGGATGATGCGCACCTCTCCCAGGTGCGACATGAAGGCATCATTCAAATATGTATCCAGCTCGGCCTCCACTATGTCGGCGCGGTGTCCCCGCAGGTCCAGTTCAAGCGCTGCCGGCCTTATAGTCCTGGGCCTTACCACCGTTTTTTCAATATCTCCTTCGGGGCCAGGCGATTCCAGCTTCTCTACCCCGTCGAGTCGTAGCGACAGCCTGACGTCCCCGACCTGTGCCTCCAGCCGTCCCTGGTCTTCATCGATGGAAACCACCCTGGCCACCGTGTCCATATTCCTCAACCGTATGCTATCTCCCACAGACAATTTCCAGTCTAAGGGCTCCGGCTCATTGAGCGCCGTTAGCCTGTCGGCCAGCTCCCTGCTCTGCCGGTCGGCGTCTTTTCCGATGTTTTCCATCTGCTTTTTGGCACGGTCTATCCTTTCCCTCGACCTCTGCTTCTTAAGCTCGTTTTCGGCTTCCCGGATGGAGCGGTACAGCCCGGCCACCTCGCTATTGAGATTATCCTGGATCTGGCGAACCATTTCCCTCTCGCTAGCCTTTATCCGCTTGAGCTCATCTTCCAGCTTACCGGTTAAATCGACAGCGGAGGATTTCTCCTTTTCCAGAGACCCCCTCAGCTCTTCGAGCCTTTTCCTCTCGGCTGCCAGGTCGACCAGCATGGCCTCCACTTCTTGCGAGCCCCTCGACATGATGGTACGGGCGTTGCTGACTATCTCGTCCGGCAGGCCGTAGCGGGTGGCGATATTCAGGGCGTTGCTCCCACCCGGTATTCCCACGCTCAGATGATAGGTGGGAGAGAGGGTGATGGGGTCGAAGTCCAGTGAGGCATTGCGCAGCCCCTTTGTAAGATGGGCAAAGGCCTTAAGCTCGCTGTAATGGGTAGTCACCACCACATTGGTGCCCTTGCCTATGAAATGCGCTAAAACAGCCTGAGCCAGGGCCGAGCCTTCACCCGGGTCGGTGCTGATGCCCAACTCGTCCAGCAGCGCCAGGCTATGTGGTGTGGAACTCTTAACTATGCGGGCGATATTGCTGATATGAGCGCCGAAGGTGGAAAGCGTCCGTTCGATGCTCTGCTCGTCGCCGATGTCGGCAAACACCTCATCGTAAACCGGTATCAGGGTGCCGTCCGAGCACGGGATTGGCAACCCGGCCTGCGCCATCAGCACCAGCAGGCCGAAGGTCTTGAGTGCCACCGTCTTGCCGCCGGCGTTGGGACCGCTGATGAGCAGGATGGAAAAGTCCTTTCCTATCTCCACGTTCAAAGGCACGGCTTCACCCCTCAACAGCGGATGTCTTGCATTGACCAGGTTGAGGGAGCGCCCTTTGTCGTCGCCTGAATAGATCTCCGGCTCCACGGCCCTGGCCTTCTCGGCGAACAGCGCCTTGGCCAAGGCCAGGTCCAGCCTGGCCAGTATCTCGATGTTGCGTACGATATCTTCGGCCGCTGCACCAACCGCCGCGCTCAGCGCAGATAATATCCTTTCGATCTCCTGCCTTTCTTCAACCTCGTATTGCCGCAGTTCGTTGCCGGCCTCGATGGTCTCCATGGGCTCGATGAAGACCGTGACCCCGGTATTGGAGACATCGTGCACAATGCCTTTAAGCTCGCGCTTGGATTCTATTTTTACCGGTAGCACGTAACGGCCGTTACGCTCGGTAACGATCTGCTCCTGCAGCATGGCCTGGCCTTTTTTCGATTTCATGATAGAGGCAAGACGGTCCTGCAGGTGCCTGCGCGTGTCCTTCAACTTCCAGCGCACGTCGGCCAGGTGCGGCGAGGCCGAGTCTAGCACCTCACCGATTGGCGAAAGGCAGTTGCTTATCTCACCTTCCAGAGCGGAAAGCACTGAAATATCCTGCACGATGCCCCACAGGGCCGGCAGGTCGCCGGACAGCTTGCCTAAACCAGTGCGCGCCAGCCTCGATGCGATGACGGTTTTCATTATCTTCAGCAGGGTCTGGGCATCCAGGGAAACACCCTTTTCCGCCCTGGTTACATCTTCCCGCACATCGAAGGCCTCACTGATATGGAAATCGGGCCTGACGGAAAGCAGGCGTCGCGCCTCGGCGGACTGCTTGAGCAACAGCCTGACCCATTCTGCGTCGGAGACCGGCTCCAGTGCCAGCGCCAGCTCGCGTCCGGCCGAAAAGGAGGTGTAGTTGGCCAGCCTTTCCCTCACGCGGGGGAATTCCAGCATCTCGATACTGCTTTTATTCATTTCCGAATACCTCTAATACAGCAGGTAATTGTACTCGAATGTCCGGATAATATAAAAGCTACTTGCACATCCACAACGCCGGCAAAACCCTTGACAACCGCAATCCAAAGCTTATAATGGCTCAGGCAACAATGGGCACGATTTTCTTAAGGGATGGTGGCAAATGAAGGCCAGGCTGGTGCTGGTTTCTCTGGGCGTACTCGTTTTAGTGTCATCTTTATTTATCTCAACCGTTCTGGCTATTTTCGGTATGGAGCGGGTCAGCGTTAGCGCAACTGGCAATCCAGGCGATAGTGCAAGTTATAATCCGAGCGTTAGTGCTGACGGGCGCTATGTAGCTTTTCAATCCCGTGCGACCAACTTGGTTCCTGGAGTTGGTAATGGCCATGACCAAATATTTGTCTGCGATAGGCGCTCCAAGACAATCATATTGGCAAGCATTGGTTATGACGGTTATGCCGGGGATGGAGATAGCGTTCAGCCGAGTATGAGCGCCGATGGACGTTATGTTGTCTTTGAATCCTTCGCAAGCAATCTGGTGAGAAGCGGCACCGGAATATCTGGAACTTTCCTGCGCGACTTGGCTAGCAGTACGACCTCCCTGATCAGTGTGAATCCTAGCGGCTATCCTGGCAATAATTACAGCTTTGGAGGAACTGTCAGCGCCGATGGGCGCTTCGTGGCTTTTTCCTCCGCTTCTACTGATCTGGTCAGCCCAGCGACCAGCGGTAACCAAGTTTTCCTACGGGACCGTCATACTAACACGACGACTCTCATCAGCGTAGACTCCAGCGGAAATCCCGGAAACGATGACAGCTATGGTGGGGACATTAGCTCTGACGGGCATTACGTGGGCTTCTGGTCCAGCGCTACCAACATCGTGCCCGGAACTGTCGGTGATCACTATAATATGCAAGTTTTTATCCGTAACCTTCAGTCAAATACTACTACCCTAGTAAGTACTGATTACAAAGGGAATCCTGGCAAAGGCATGAGTCTAGGTGCGGGTGTGAGTAGCGACGGACGCTACGTCGTGTTTGGTTCCGACTCGAGTGACCTGGTGCCTGGATACTCTGGTTTTTTGACGCAAGTCTTCGTCCATGACTGTCAGGCCAACAGCACCAAGATGGTCAGCGTTGATTCAAATGGCCATCAGATGGCTGGCTACAGCCAATGTGCAAGCATTAGTCCCGATGGTCACTATATAGCGTTCGCTTCCTTCGTGCAGCCTCCAATCGGAGGAAAGTGGTACATACAGGTATACGTGCGCAATCTTCAGGACGGCACAACTACTATTATCAGCACTGATCCCACAGGTAAACCTTGCGACGCCACCAACTGTTGGGGCACCGGTATAAGCGCTTATGGGAATCATATTGCCTTCGCCTCCGACGCGACCAATCTGATACCGGGTAATAGCAATGGCACTTTCGATGTTTTTGTTGCTACGCCTTTACCGCCCAATACTCCCTTGGCTTCGGTCAACACCAGCCTCGGGCCAGTCAACTTCTCCACCAACGCAGGTTCTATTTCGGGCCTGACAAACATCCCCCCCGAAAACATGCCATGCTCGTCCGGCGGATTTATCTTTCCCTATGGCATGTTCTCCTATAGCATAACCAACCTTGCACCGGGTGCGACTGCCACGGTTACCGTTCGCACCCCCATAGCCATACCCATGGGAGCCAGGGTCTTCAAATGCCAGAACGGCAACCTTATCGATTTCTCAGCTAATTCCAGCCAGCTTGATCCCAATACGTTCGTCCTGACCCTTAAGGATGGCGGCCAGGGCGACTCGGACGGCCAGGCCAACGGCACCATCGTCGACCCCT
>JBEKVW010000075.1:0-10116 GCA_049513695.1 Dehalococcoidia bacterium
TGCTGGCCGGGCCGATGGTGCAGACTATTTTCGTTTTACGCGCCGGCACGAATTCCGGGGCCGGTTTTTTACTTCTTGGCATTTTGGAATCCTTAATATTTTCGATACCAGTCCTGATCGACGTCGACCAGATGCGAAGGCTGCAAGCCCAGCTTCTCATACCAGGGACGGGCGTATTTCTCCGTTATATGGGCCAGCTCCTCCAGCCTTTTGCCCGCTACGGTCCTGAAATATTCCATCCTCTGATACCTGTCGGCGATCTGCATGGCCTCCTGCCAGATGGCCCTGCCTCCCAGGAATCCGGATGCGCCGGCCTTGCAGGCGATGGTCACTTCATCCTTGAAAGTCTCATAATCCACCCCCGCGCTGAGTATGACCCAGGGGGTCCGTGAGGCGGTGTTGAGCTCCTGGCAATATTTAGCCAGGTCCGAGATATCCTTGTCATATTTCATATCCGCCGGGAATTCGGCCTTCAGTACGTCGATAGGCAGGGCGGTGATCTGCCTGGCAGTCTCGATAACCATCTCCGGCAGCTTGGCGGCAAACTCTTTGGAATCCATTTTTTCGCCTTCGACACGGTAGGTCTTGGGCTCGACCAGGAAGGGGATATCATATTTAATGCACTCATCGGCGACCCTGGCGATGGTCTTGAGCTGTTTATCGGCCAGTTTCTTGATATCGGGACGGTAATAGACCAGCATCTTTACGGCCGAGGCCCCCATGCGCTTGATCTTCTCCACACCCCAGTCCTTGAGCAGTTCGGTCAGGCGCCCCATAGGGTCTTTCTCATAGCCGGTAGCCTCGATGCTGACCAGCAGGCCGACCCTGCCACCCAGCACATTGCCCGCTATGCATTGGGCCGCACCGTATTCAGGATCGAGTAGCACTCCGCTGGCATGGCGCCCAAAGGCTGCACACATATCCAGCTTCATATTGACCAGTTCCGTATAATCCGGAACGCCGTGCTGAGCTTCCTCAATCATGGATATGAGGCCGGCCCTGTGGTCCATAGCACACATGACGAAGATGCCCGGCCTCCTGGATATCTGCTGCAGTCCCCGTATCTTACCGATGGTCAAACTCTTCATTATCCCTCCCCCGTATAGTCATAGCTCATACAAATATAACCGTTTATAGGTGCCCTGACAAGTCTGCCCAATCACCTTTGGCGAAACTCGCTGAATCCAGCACAGATCAGTAATAGAGCGGGGGACTCATAAGCCCTTGGTCACTGGTTCAATCTCAGTCGCTGCCACCAACAGCTTCGGACGCCTCCGAAAAGTCGCTGGTTCTCCCAGAGGTATTGCAGCTTAAGGAGCTACTTCATATACTTTGGGTAGCAAATGGAGGCGATTGTTGGAGCTGAAGCAGAAGTCGAACCGCGAGCTTTTTGCCCTCTATGAGGGTGAACTGGCCTTCCGCCATCATTCGGCCAAGGGACTGGAAGAGGCCAAGAGGGTACTATTGTTATATCTCCTGCTCTTAATGTATGATTGCGTTAAACAGGCAGGCGCTTGAATTTTGCTGGGGAGAGAGTTATGACTGATAATCAGATCTTAGCATGGGAAACATTCAAATTAGACCTTAGCCGTATGCCCTGGATCAATTTCCTGATTAGTATGTTTGCCCCCATGGTAATTATGCAGGTAGGGTCACTGATCGGCGCACAGGTAACCAGCATTTTCATAGCCCTGGCATGGATTTTGATCGTGGCCATTGTCAGCTACCTGCCCAAACATGTTATCAACCCATTTGCGCTCATAACCTTTCTCATGATAGTGACGCGCTTCATCGGTGGTTTTCTGGAAAAACAGTTCCCCGCCCTCGTACTTACCGAGTCATTAGATAATACCGTAGTCGGCCTTATATTCATTGGTTCAATGCTATGGCCGAGGCCCTTTATAATGGCACTTCTGGATAAAGATCTAATAAAGCGCACCGAAGAAAAATTCGGCAAGAGTAAATTTTGGTACAAGGCATGGTTTGATATTAATATCGTCTGGGGGCTGTTTTATGTAATTCAGGGCATTATCGTGAGTTATGCCATTGTGCTTAATATGAAAACAGGGTACATTATCGATTTTATATTCAGTTGGCCTACAACTCTCGTACTGCTCTTCTTCAGCGTATCCTACCCGCGGCGGTACTGGACCAAACATAGTGATGAGATGAATAAGGAAATAGAGGCGGCCGAGGAGTATGAAAAACACCTGGCAGCCGCTAAATCCTGACCTCGATTTGTACATAAACACACGGATCATATAATCCGACAACGCATCGTGACATTCCGATTCTACTTTTAAGCTTGCCTTAACCATCTTGCACAAACTGGATTACATAAACAACTTCATAATGTCTTGACCGTAATGCCTTGGCCTTATATCGTCGCAGTATCGTTGGAAGGAGATGTAAAATGAAATCTGCAACGATAATATAATCTGAGACTGGCACTCATAAGCCCTTGGTCACCAGTTCAAATCCAGTCGCTGCCACCATTTCTCCACTAAATCGTCATTGCGAAGCACGAAGTGCTGTGGCAATCCTTCAATCGAAGAAACCATCATCCGAACAAGGGATTTTGAATTTCTAAAGTTATTTAGAGCTTCCTACAAAGTAATTGATTTTCTTCGGGAAAATGAATTTTGCCTAAGTAGACAGCACAGTGCATAAAATATAATATGAATACATGAACGATCAACGAATATGGGTTATTTTAGCGCTGCTTCTACTAATCAGTTTATCGTGTTCCTACGTACCATCATCAAACGCAACAGAATCCGAGAACGTTTCCAGTACTTCGTCAACTGTAGAACATTCAACCATACCAGTTCTTATACCTGCTGCAATCCCTCAGACTGATGAAGAGGCAGTGTATGCGGCTTTATTTGAAAAAGAACGCGTAATAGAACTGGATCCGAAATACTATGGCCAATACCTGATTGATAGATAAGCTGCTTACGCCAGGCAGAATTTCCATGATATTTCAGAAGAAACAATTAGCAACTATTTATTGTGCAATGAAGACCTGATTGCTCTGCCAGTGGGGATGAAGATTGGTGTTTCGTACGTAATGTTAACAGATGATGATTATAAGCAAATAATAGAAAATGCGAAGCCAAGATTCATTAGTGATGCTGAAGAGGATGATTTAAAAAGAAAAGCCGGGGCAGGATCGATATCCGAGGAAGAATATACTAAATTATACGAAAAGTTGAATCCATTTTGGATATCATTGCGAGAAGCATACCCCGGACTTAGCAGCTGTAATCAGGTATCTCGTGTTGGGTTTAATATTGTTCATACACAAGCGCTTGTGGACCAAGTATGTCGGAGGAGCGATGGTTCTAGTTGGAGCGGGCTTGTATTCCTTAAGAAAGTGGATGGGCGTTGGATCATAGATATAACTAGCATGTTTACAGTGTATTATCCCGGAGACTTTTTAGAGTCTGATAAATAGCTTCTTAACGTCTTGACCATAGTCCCATGGTCTTTACGACCTCGTATCAACACATTTGGTATAATTGCCTCAAAACTAAAGGGAGGCCCTCTTGTCAGACAAAGCGGACATGTTCCCGCACGATAATTCACTCGAGAAACTGCCTTTTCAGGAAAGGGAGAAGAAGCTCAATGAGAAGCTGAGACAGCTTATTGAATACGCTTTTGAAAAGGCCCCCGGCTTCGTGGCTCGAATGAAAGCCGCGGGCATCGGGCCGGCCGACATCAAGTCCGTGGCCGACCTTCCCAAAATACCTGTTCTGCGCAAAGACGACCTGATTCAGTTGCAGAAGGAAAATCCGCCCTTCGGAGGCTATCTGGCCGTGCCTCTGGGCGAGGTCGAGCGTATCTACCAGTCCCCCGGCCCGCTATTCGACCCGCAGAGGAAGATCAGGACCAATCAGGATACCGCCGGAACCGGCAAGGGGCAGATCGTCATGAACACCTGGTCGTACCACATCACGCCTGCAGGCATGATCATGGACCGAGTGCTGAGGGGTATGGGCTTCACCGTCTTCCCGGCCGGCACAGGCAATACCGACCTGCAGGTGCAGATCATGCATGACCTGAAGGTAAGCGGGTTCGTGGGAACGCCATCGTTCCTGGCGGCCATCATCAGGAAGGCAGAGGAGATGGGCTACGATTTCAAGAGGGACTTCAACCTGAAATTCGCCATGGTCTTCGGTGAGATGGGCGGCGATGTTCTGCGCAAAATGTTCACTGAGAAATACGGCATAGCCTGCCCGGGAGGAGACACCTACGTTACCGCCGATATCGGGGTTATCGCCACCTCCTGCAGCCAAAACGCCGGCATGCACGTCAGCACGGACCTTATAGTCGAGATCGTAGACCCGGCCACTGGCAAGGCCATGCCCGACGGGGAGGTGGGCGAGATAGTCGTCACTCCCTTCGATGAGGTCTATCCGCTCATCCGCTTCGGAACGGGCGACCTCTCATCACTGGTTATGGAGCCGTGCCAGTGCGGCCGTACGACCCCCCGCCTGCCCAAGATCATGGGCAGGAGCGGCGATGCCGTCAGGGTGCGCGCCATGTTCGTCCACCCGCGTCAGACCGACGAGGTCATGGCAAAATATCCTGAGATAGCCGCCTACCAGCTAATCGTGACGCGCAGGGAAAACCGCGACGAGATGCTGCTGCAGGTCGAGCTTTCGAATGAACCCAAGGATAAAGAGGCCTGGCTGGAATCGCTTAAGAAGGACTTTCAGGGCATCTGCAAGGTCAGGTTCGATAATATCGAGTATTTGATAGCTGGCACCATAGCCAAAGACGCCAGAAAGATAGTCGATAAACGTGTCTATTAAGGATCAACATGAATTACTCATATAGGTTTGTGGCGGTAGCCGCGCTATTTGTAACCTGCCTGCTGGCAGCCAATATCCTGATCGTCAAGCAGATATACGTCCTAGGACTGACCCTGCCGGCGGCCATCATAATTTTCCCGCTGAGCTATGTTTTCGGTGACGTCCTGACCGAGGTCTACGGCTATGCACAGGCCAGGCGGGTAATATGGCTGGGTTTTTTTTGCAACTTGATGCTGGTTATCGCTATATGGCTGGTCGGCATCCTGCCGGCGGCGCCTGTCTTCGATGCGCAGGCCGCCTACGACCGCATACTGGGCAGTGCCCCGCGCTTTCTCATCGCCTCTTTCCTAGCTTATCTGGCAGGCGAGTTCCTCAATTCATTCGTGCTGGCCAAAATGAAAATTCTCACCAAAGGCAAATGGCTGTGGACCCGGACTATCGGCTCGACCGTAGCGGGGCAGGGCCTGGATACCGTCATCGTCCTTTCCATAGGCTTTTACGGCACCCTTCCAAACGAGATTATCCTGACAATGATGTTCTGGCACTGGATCTTCAAGTCAGCCTACGAGGTTATCGCCACGCCATTCACCTATTGGCTGGTAGCCCACCTTAAGAGGACTGAGAAAATGGACAAATACGACTACGGCACCAACTTCAATCCCTTGCGGGCGGACTGAGCAGGGCATAGAATTTAGGGGAGCGTGGAACCGAAGTTTATCACCGATGTGAACGTCGGCAAGCTTGGCAAATGGCTGCGGCTGATGGGATATGACACCTTGTTCTTTGACGAACATGACGACGGACTGATGGTCAAGGCTGCCATAGCGCAGGGACGCATCGTCCTCACTAAGGATTCTGAGTTTATGAAACGCCGGGCTATCTCCACGGGCAAGGTTAAAGCCGTCCTGATCAGCAGCGACCGTCCGGAACAGCAATTGTCGACCATAATCAGCACGCTCAAGCTCACGGATGAATACAGGCCTTTCACCCGCTGTCTGGAATGCAATGCGGAGCTGGTCAGCCGGGATAGAAGGGATGTTAAGGGATCGGTGCCGGCGAGGGTCTACGAGAAACACGATCAATATATGCAATGTCCTTCCTGCGGGCGCATTTACTGGAGGGGGACGCACTGGCAAGCCATGTCCGGGAAGCTGAGCCGGTTGGCATCGCTACAGCAGGAAAAGAAAGGAGAAGACCTATGAAGATAGTTACCTCCCAGCAGATGATGGAGATCGATCAAAAGGCGGCTGAAGCAGGTATCGCTACGGAATTCCTGATGGAGAATGCGGGCAGGGAGGTAGCCAGGGAAACCCGCAAGTTTGTAGATTACATAGCCGCGAAAAACATACTGGTATTTGCAGGGCCCGGCAACAATGGGGGCGACGCATTGGTGGCGGCGCGCTACCTGGATGAGTGGGGCGCCAAGGTCAGCGTATACCTTTTGAGCGACCGTTCGAGGGAAGACAAGAACCTGTCGCTGGCCAGACAGCAGAAGATACCTCTTCATTTCGCCTCCAAAGACCTGAAGTGCACGAAGTTGAAAAACCTGTTGTCTTTAGCCGAGATCGTCATCGACGGCATACTGGGCACCGGCAGGTCCAGGCCGATCGAAGGCGCTTTCAAGGACGCACTGGGCAGGATCAACCAGGAAAAGCTGAAGCGACCGGGAATGATGATCGTGGCGGTCGACATCCCGACCGGCCTGAATGCGGATACAGGAGAAGTTGAGCATAACTGTCCCCACGCCGATCTCACTGTCACACTGGGGCTTCCTAAACCCGGCCTTTACAATTTCCCGGGAGCAGAGAGGGCGGGCAAGGTTGTTATAGCCGATATCGGCCTTCCCCTCGAGCTGAGCCGTGATATTCATACCGAGCTTATAACCGACCAGTGGGCCAGGGCGGCCTTGCCGGCGCGACCGGCAGGCGCCAATAAGGGGACTTTCGGCAGGCTGCTGGCAGTCGTCGGCTCGGAAAACTATATCGGCGCGGCCTACTTGGCCTGCATGGGGGCGGCCAGAGTGGGCGTGGGAGTGGTGACCCTCTCTATGGCCAGGAGCCTACAGCCTATCCTTGCTTCCAAGCTGACCGAAGTTACCTATGCCCCCTTGCCGGAGTCTGATAAGGGGCTGTTGCCGGATAAGGCATCCGCAGCCATTCTGGGTATATTTCCCTATTACAGGGTTGTGCTGATAGGGTGCGGCCTCGGGCAGCATCCGCATACCAAGGATTTTGTGAAGAATATATTGTCCGGCCTCCCCGAGAAACCACCAGTTATGGTACTGGACGCGGACGCGCTAAACATATTGTCCGAGATACCCAGGTGGTGGAAAAAATTGCCGTCCGCAACGGTTGTGACTCCCCACGCAGGAGAGATGGCCAGGCTGCTGGGAATCTCTATCGAAGAAGTGCAGCGCAACAGGTTGGAGACATGCAGGAAGGCCGCTATACAGTGGCAGAAAACCGTAGTATTAAAAGGGGCCTTCACCGTCATTGCCGAACCCGGGGGCCGGGTGAGGATAAGCAGTGCGGCCAACGCCGGGCTGGCCTCGGCGGGGACGGGCGATGTGCTGGCCGGGGCTATTTCGGGTCTGGCAGGGCAGGGCATACCTCTCTTTGATGCGGCCGCCCTGGGCGTTTACCTGCACGCCGCCGCCGGCGAAATGGTAAAGCACGAGATGGGCGACGCCGGCATGCTCGCTACCGACCTGCTGCCCGTTTTGCCGAAGGTGATCAAGGCACTGAAGGGACGCTAGACGTCTCTGTATCATTGCGAGCCCCCCCTCTAAACCCGTCATAGCGAGGAGCGGAGCGACGTGGCTATCTTATGGCATTCAGTCAAGCCCGGCGTCTTCGATCAAAGGATTGCTTCGCCCCGATTGGATCGGAGCTCGCAATGACGTTCACGGAAATCCTTTAGGAAAGGGTGATTTCCTAGCTATTTTATGTAATAATGAAATACAATGCTGTTAGCCATTGATATCGGCAATACCAATGTGACCTTCGGCGTATTCGAAGGCGAACATATCAAGGCGACCTGGCGCGTTTCAACGGCCATACATCGCATGCCCGACGAGTACGCCAATCTGATGCTTTCGCTCATGGAAAGACAGGGTGTCAAGGCGGCGCATATAGATGATGTGGTGATCTGCAGCGTAGTGCCCCCCCTGCTTCTGATCTTCGAAGAGGTATGCAAGCGATACCTGAAGAAAACCCCGCTGGTGGTGGAAGCCGGCGTCAAGACGGGCATCCGCATTGATATGGACAACCCGCGCGAGGTGGGACCCGACCGCATAGTCAATGCAGTAGCGGCGCACCACCTGTACGGCGGCCCGGTGATCGTAATCGATATGGGCACGGCCACCACCATGGACGTCGTGGCCAAGGGCGGCAAGTATATCGGCGGCGCCATAGCGCCCGGCATCGCCATCGCCACGGAGGCGTTGTTCACCCGGACGGCGGTGCTGCCCAGGATCGATCTATCACTACCTAAAAAAGCTATTGGCAGAAATACGGTGGCCGCCATGCAGTCAGGCATAGTCTTCGGCTATATAGGCCTGATCGAAGGGCTTATTACCCGCATACAGGCCGAGCTGGATGAAAAGGCCAAAGTGGTGGCGGTGGGCGGGTTTGCCACGCTGATGGTACGGGCAACCGACCTCATAGACGAAATTAACCCCGATTTAACCTTGATCGGCCTGCGCCTGATATATAATATGAACAGGGATTAAGGGGCCGGCAACATATGGCTACGAAGAATAAAACGATCGTCCTGGGCATAACCGGCAGCATATCCGCCTATAAGGCGGCCGACCTGGCCGCCCGCTTCACCAAAGATGGTTTTAGGGTGGATGCCGTATTCACGGAATCGGCCATGAAATTTGCCTCTCCCATGACCCTGCGCAACCTGACGGGACGCCCGGTGGTAACCACCATGTGGGAGATGTCTACCGAGTTCAGCGTAGAGCATGTGGCGCTATCCGAGGCGGCCGACGTAGTTCTGGTTGCACCGGCCAGCGCTAATATCATCGCCAGGCTGGCCAACGGGATAGCCGACGACATGCTCACCTGCACCGTGCTGGCAACCAAAGCGCCTGTCATAATCGCACCCGCCATGAACGACAACATGTGGGCCAACCAGGTGACCCAGGATAACGTGGCCAAGCTTAAAAAGCGCGGCTTCATTTTCGTGGGGCCTTCCTACGGCAGGCTGGCTTCCGGCAAGACGGGGTTGGGACGTTTGACCGAGCTCGACGAGATATATGGCGTTACCCTGCAGGTGCTGGGGAAGAAAGGTGACCTGGCGGGCAAGCGTATCGTAGTCACCGCTGGTGGGACACAGGAACCGGTTGACCCGGTGCGCTGCCTGACCAACCGCTCATCCGGCAAGATGGGCTACGCCATAGCCGAGGCCGCCCGTAACAGGGGGGCAAACGTGACGCTGGTCAGCGGGCCGACGACGGTCACCAAGCCGGCAGGAGTTAAAGTCGTCGACATAAAGACAGCCGAGGAAATGTTAAAAGCTGTGCTGGTAGCTACCAGGAAGGCCGACGCCCTGATTATGGCGGCTGCTGTGGCGGATTTCCGTCCGGCCAGGGCATCCGGCAGCAAAATCAAAAGGCGGGAACTCGGTAATCTTACTCTCAAGCTGGAGAAAACGCCGGATATACTGGAACAGGCCAGGGGAAATTTCATTCGTGTGGGCTTCGCAGCCGAGAGCGATAACGTCATCGCCAACGCCATTGACAAGGTTAAACGGAAGGGCCTGGACCTGATCGTGGCCAACAACATCACGGAGAAGGGTAGCGGCTTCGGGACCGATACCAACCGCGTCGCCATCATCGATAGCAAGGGCAAAGTTGAAAAGTTGCGTCTTCTTACCAAGCGCCAGGTGGCAGACGAGATCCTGGACAGGGTATCTGCTTTGTTCAAGAAGAAATAGGCCAATAAATATTCGGTAGTCTATAAATAACCTGATTTGTGATCTGTCCCCTCTGCCTCTTAGTAGTGCTAATGTGGACACTTATAATATCCAAATCGAAGAACTGAAGAAACTAAAGAAAAATGGAAGATGACGTCAAGCTAAACCATGAAAAAGTCCTTGGCCGCTTACTGGCATTGACCGATGGCGTCTTCGCCTTCGCCATAACTCTACTGATAGTGAACGTAGCGCTGCCGGCGGGCACTCACGGGGCCGATTTGCCGGCTGCCTTGAGGGATCTCTGGCCAAAGTACATGGCTTTTGTCATCAGCTTTATTGTCATTGGCCTCTATTGGACCGTTCACGTGCGCCAATTCCG
>JBEKVW010000076.1:0-10000 GCA_049513695.1 Dehalococcoidia bacterium
TCATTGCGAGGAGCGTAGCGACGTGGCGATCTCATGGCATTGAGTCTGGCAACCACCTCCGTACAAAGGATTGCTTCGCTTCGCTCGCAATGACATGTTTACGGCGCTTGCAACGACTCGGATAACAACGTCATTGCGAGGAGCATAGCGACGTGGCAATCTCACGGCATTACGTCTGGCAATCATCTTCGTACAAAGGATTGCTTCGCTTCGCTCGCAATGACGGGTAAACAAACGAGCTTTACGTTTTACCTTTGATTTATGTAATATAAGGATAGCGGTATAAAGGCACCGGATTAGCGGAGGCAATATGGTGGGACCTGACAATACCGTCAGCGATTATGCGCCCGAGACCGGACTCGGATGGCTAAAAGTCATCGGCCTGATACCCATGCCGCTGTTCATCGCATTAATAATCGCACAGGTGATACTTGGCTACTCCGCAGTCTTTGAACCACCCTACTTGCTCCCCGCACTCAACACCCTATTTTTATTGATCATTCCCTTAACGGTCGCCTTTTTATGCTGGAGGGGCTATGTCAGCACAGGAGCCTTAAGAATTCTGCTGATAGGATGCGGCATGATCACCCTGGGATTCACCTCGCTGGCAGCCGGCTTCGCCATCGAGTTCCCCAACAGCCAGAACCTCGTCCCCACCATCCAAAATACTGGGGCATTAATCACCGCGTTATTCGTCGCCCCCGCCAGCCTGATTGCCGTCTGGTATAGGACACCTGATAAACCGCTGGCACGCGGCCGGATTTACGTTGCCGCGGCTTACATGTCCACACTGATCGCTACGGCCCTCCTTATAATCGCGGCATTCCGGGGTTGGATACCACCGTTCTTTTTGCAGGACTCCGGATTCACCTTCCTCCGCATGGCCGTGCTGGGGACAGCAATGGTCCTGTTCGCCCTATCTTCCATACTCTTTCTGATTTCGTTTGCCAGGTGGTCAGGTTTTGCGTACTGGTTCGGCCTGGGCCTGACGCTGGTCACGATAGCACTGATCGCGCTCCTTCTTGTAAAAGGCGTGGGAGCCCCGTTAAGTTGGACCGCCAGGGTGGCTAACTATACAGGGTGCGTCTATATGCTTATCGGTGTATTAACGTCAATCCGTCTATCACATCTGGAGCGGGTGCCCATAGCAGATGAAATCGTAAAATCTTTTGCCCGCTCCCCGGCTAATTACAATACATTAACCAAGAAACAACTTACGAAATTACTCGAACGGCACCTGGATTTATTCGAGAATTCGGGGACGGGAATTGTGATCATAGATAAGGACGGCCGCTTCCTGATGGCGAACAAACGGGTAGCCGCCAGTTTTAAAAAGTCCATTGAGGAAATTGTCGGCAGGTCATTATATGATTTCCTTCCCCGGGAAACGGCAGACCGCTATATCGAGCTCAACCGCCAGTTACTTCGCACGGGAGGACAGCGGGAATATGAGGACACTTTCACCCTTCCTACAGGAGAGCGAACTTTCTTGATGGTCGATACCTGCCTCAAAGACGAGAGCGGCAAGTATTTTGCCATCCAGCACAGCAGTATTGATATCACCGAAAAGAGAAGGGTGGAAGAGGCGCTTGCCGCCAGCGAGTTGCGGTACCGCGATCTATTCAATAATACTAATAACGGCGTGGCTGTTTACCAGGCCGCGGCGGACGGCGAAGATTTCATCATCAAGGATTTCAACAGCGCTGCCGAAAGGATAGAAAATGTTAAGAAGGAAGACATCATCGACAAAAGCGTCCTCCATGTTTTCCCGGGCATAAAGGAGTTCGGCCTCTTTGATGTCTTGCAGAGAGTGTGGCGCACGGGAGTGCCTGAGCCTCATCCCATTACACAGTATCGTGATGGAAGGATAAGCGGCTGGCGTGACAACTTCATTTACAGGCTGTCTTCAGGTGAAATCGTAGCCATCTACAACGATGTCACGGACCGCAAGCAGGCGGAAGCTGAGATTGCCCACCTGGCATCGTTTCCTGAGAACAATCCCAACCCGGTAATCGAGATCAACCTGGATGGTAAAATAAGTTACATGAACCCTGTGGCCAGACTCCTCTTTCCAGATATAGCATCCCTCGGTATGAATCACCCCTTCCTGGCCGGCGCGGAACATCTGCGTAAAGCATTTCATGATGGTAAAACACACTACATGACCAGGCAGTTCAAGATTATGGATACGTGGTGGGAAGAAACGGTATCCTTGAATCCCTCTATGGATAACATGCGTTTTTACGGCACCAACATCACAGACCGCAAGCTTGCCGAAGAAGCTATCCTCAAATCAAAGATGCTCATGCAGAGTGTAATAGACTCCACACCAGATTGGATGTATGTCAAAGATTTGCAGCATAAATATCTACTGGTCAACAAGAGCTTTGCTGAAGCCCAGAATGTGTCTCCCCGGAATATGATTGGCAGGGCAGACACCGACTTCTTCTCCGAAGAACTTTGCCTGGGCAACCCGGACAAGGACATCATCGGGTATCACGCTGATGATAACCAGGCCTTCCAGGGACACGTGGTGCATAACCCCAGGAACATGATAAGCTGGGCCGATGGTACACTGCATATATATGATACCTATAAAATTCCATTGACAGACCCATCCGGGCAGATATACGGTGCATTGGTTTACAGCCGCGATATAACAAGGCAGTCGCAGGCCGAGGAAGCGTTGCGAGAAAGCGAAAACCTTTACCACTCCCTGTTTGAGAACATGCTAAACGGGTTTGCTTATTGCCGGATGCTTTTTGAGGATGGGAAGGGGAAGGACTTTGTATATATCGCAGTCAACAACGCCTTCGAAAAGCTGACCGGTTTGAAGAACGTCACAGGTAAGAAGATAACGGAAGTCATCCCCGGCATCTGGGAAACCGATTCAGCACTACTTGAGTCCTACGGAAGGGTAGCTTCGACGGGTATACCCGAGACATTTGAGACTTACCTTGCGGCCTTGAATATGTGGCTCCACATATCCGTGTACAGCCCGGAAAAAGAATACTTCGTGGCCGTATTTGAAGTAATCACGGACCGCAAGAATATAGAGAGCGAACTGAAAGCGTCGCATGAGGAAATGAGAGCGCTGGCAGGTAGCCTGCAGATGGCCATGGAGGAAGAAAGAAAAAGGGTTGGCAGGATGATACATGACGACCTGGCGCAAACGCTGACCGCCCTGCAGATAGAGCTGTCGGGGCTGACCCACAAGTTGCCCGTTGACCACAAGCGGCTATCGGCTCAAGCCGCCGCCATGAACAGGTTGATCACCTTGATGGACGAGCGGGTAAAACACATAACCACGGAGCTGAGGCCGCCGTTGCTGGATGATCTTGGCCTGAGCGCGGCCGTCAAACTGAGCCTGAAAGAATTCTCCAAAAGGACCGGCATTCGCCACGAGGTGCACTGCGACCCGGAGGATTTCCCACTGGACACAGACATCGCCATTGCGCTATTCCGCGTTTTGCAGGAATCCCTCACCAATATCGCCCGTCACTCTGAGGCAGACATGGTTACCGTGCACTTAAAGAAGCTGCAGGACTGCATATCCCTGCAAATCAAGGATAACGGGAAAGGTATTGAAAAACGGGAACTGGCCAACAAGAAATCCATAGGGATAATCGGTATGCGTGAGAGAGTCGCTTTCTTTGAAGGTAAAATGCGAATATCAAGCCCCCCGGGCGAAGGAACCACCGTAGATGTGAAAATTCCACTCGGGGAGGTGACGTCATGATCAGGCTTCTCATAGCAGACGACCATCCCGTAATCCGCCAGGGTCTGAAACAGATCCTTGAAGATACCCCGGATATCGTGGTGGTTGCCGAGGCCTCTACCGGCGACGAGGTGCTGGCCCAGGTGGGCAACGGTGATTTCGACCTTGTCATACTGGATATCTCCATGCCCGGCAAGAGGTGGCTGGATGTCATCAGGGAAGCCAGGGCCATCGAGCCAGGCCTGTTGTTCCTGGTGCTGAGCCGCCACGCAGAAGTGCAATTCGCACTGGAGTCGCTGAAGGCCGGCGCCTCGGGCTACCTGACGAAAACCAGCCTGGTTAACGAGTTTATCGGCGCCGTCCGCAGGGTGGCCTCCGGGTCGAGATATATAAGCTCCGACCTGGCCGGCGACGTGGCGGAGGCAGTGGGCAGCGGGCAAAATCTCCCCGGGCAACCCCATGAACTGCTCTCCCCTAACGAATTGAAAGTGGTGCGCCTGATCATAAAGGGTAAGCCGATAAAGGAAATCGCTACAGAAATGTCCGTCAGCCAATCGACGGCCAGCACTTACAAAGCCCGCGCCATGCAGAAACTGGATGTTAAAAGCGATGCGGACCTCATCCGCTACGGCCTCCAGCACGAGATTTCCGAGTAAAATCCTGACCGAAAAGGTCGGAACGGTATCCAGCATCCTGTAGATAAATAAGGACAACAGGATGATACGTATCTACAGGAAAATGACACCTCAATCTATATAAATCCGTCTGCATTTGTTTTATTCTTACTTGTTTGCGGCGTAGAGGTATATTTAATTATTGGGTGCGTATATGAAATTCTTACTAGCAGACCAGTCCGGGCTCATAAAGTAAGGCTGATTGCATTGCCGGGGTACCGAAGTGAGTAGATCGGCCCATTCCTGTAAGTGATGAACGCGAACAATAGATAGCCAAAGTATGAGCGGATGAACGGGAGAGAAAATGGTCTTGAAAATAAATAACAAAGAACTGGAAGCGCTTAAACCATCGGAAGATGAAGCCCTTGAATACGCCGAGAGTATCATCAATACCGTGCGTGAACCCTTAATCGCACTGGACCAGGATTTAAGGGTGGTTAAAGTCAGCCGTTCCTTCTATGACTTCTTTAAGGTAAAGCCTGAAGAGACCGTGGGGCAGCTTATTTATGACCTGGGCAATAAACAGTGGGATATCCCCAGGCTGCGCGTACTGCTGGAAGATATCCTGTCCAAAAAGGCAACCTTTGATGACTTTGAGGTCGAGCATGATTTTACCACCATTGGCAGGCGCATAATGCTTCTGAATGCCCGGCAAATTCAAAGGGTATTGGGCAGAGAACGGATTATCCTCCTGGCCATAGAGGATATTACCGAGCGCAAGGAGATAGAAGCCGGCCTGGAAAAGACCCGGAAAGAACTGGCGGTTATTAAGAACACTGCAGATGCAGCCAGTGAATTCGCTGAGAGCGTCATCAATACTGTGCGCGAACCCTTAATTTCTTTGGATAAAGACCTCAGGGTGGTCACGGTCAGCCGCTCCTTCTATGAATTCTTTAAGGTAAAACCTGAAGAGACCCTGGGACAGCTTATCTATGACCTGGGCAATAAACAGTGGGATATCCCCAAGTTGCGGGAACTGCTGGAAACCATCCTTCCCCAAAAAACAGCCTTTGATAACTATGAGGTTGAACATGATTTTGCCGCCATTGGCAAGCGCACAATGCTTTTAAATGCCCGGCAAATTGAACAAAGGGCGGGCAAGGAACGGATCATCCTCCTGGCCATTGAAGACATCACCGCGCGCAGGGAGATAGAAAATAGTCTGAAAAAAGCCCATGAAGAACTGGAATCCTTTGCCTACTCCGTTTCCCACGACCTGCGCGCACCGCTGCGCGGCATTGACGGGTGGAGCCTGGCGTTATTGGAAGACTATGGAGATAAACTCGACGAGCAGGGACGCGGGTACATCGATCTTGTGCGTTCAGAAACGCAGATAATGGGACGGTTGATTGATGACCTGTTGATGTTTTCACGTCAAAGCCGCGCCGAGATGAACCAACAGCAGCTGGATATGACGGCCATGGCTCAGGCCATCATTTCCCGCCTTCAGCAGCAAAACCCCACGCTCCAGGCTGATTTTATTATTCAGCCGGGACTGACGGCGCTGGGAGACGCCGGCCTGATAGAGATCGCTCTGAAAAACCTGCTCGATAATGCCCTCAAGTTCAGCAGTAAAACCGATCATGGCCGCATCGAGTTCGGCCAGGTTGACCAGGATGGCGGAAAAGCGTTTTTCGTGCGTGATAACGGAGTGGGTTTTGACATGGCGTATTCCAACAAACTGTTTGGGGTGTTTCGGCGTCTGCACAAGGCATCGGAGTTCCCCGGCACAGGCATCGGGTTGGCGAGCGTGCAGCGCATTATCAACCGGCACGGAGGCCGCATCTGGGCCGAAGCCAGGGTAAACGAGGGGGCAACCTTTTACTTCACATTAAGGGAGGCACCATGAACAGCAAAAACATTCTTCTGGTCGAAGACAATCCCAGCGACGTCAAACTGACCAAGCGGGCACTGGAGCAGAATCAAATTACCAATGAACTGATTGTGGCCGAGGACGGCAGGGAGGCGCTGGATTACCTTTTCGGCGCCGGCCGGCATGCAGGCAGGGACATCCGGGATTTGCCTGCCGTCATACTGCTGGACCTGAAACTGCCCAGGGTAGACGGCCTGGAGGTTTTAAAGGAAATACGCAAAAATGAGTTCACCAGCCTCCTCCCGGTGGTGATCCTAACCTCGTCCAGCCAGGAAGAGGATTTGATGCAAAGCTACAAACTGGGAGCTAACAGCTACATCCGCAAGCCGGTCAATTTCAGCCAGTTTACCGAGGCCGTGCGCAATCTGGGCATGTACTGGATGCTGCTGAACGAACCGCCACCTGTGAAGTGAGTAGATAATGGTTACACCGCTCAAGTTACTGATAGGCACACCGCTCCAATTACTGATAATAGAGGATTCGGAGAGGGATGTGGCACTGGAGGTCCGTGCGCTGGAAGCAGCGGGCTACCGGGTCACCTATACGGTAGCAATCAATGCGGCTGAGATGAAAAGTGCCCTGGCCGATAAGGCCTTTGATCTAGTCATCACTGACCATGACCTGCCGCAATTTGATGCGCCCCGAGCCATGGCCGTGCTTAAGCAAAGCGGCCGGGACATCCCCCTTATCATCGTTTCAGGCACCATTGGCGAAGAAACAGCGGTGGCACTAATCAAAGCCGGAGCGCATGACTACATTCTGAAGGACAG
The DNA here is from genome assembly GCA_049513695.1 of Dehalococcoidia bacterium. GTDB lineage: Bacteria > Chloroflexota > Dehalococcoidia > GIF9 > UBA5629 > UBA1162. Next base: position 7,036 of record JBEKVW010000076.1, read on the forward strand.
GCTGTCGCGCATGACGTCTGCCGTGGAAAAAGCACTTCAGGATGCAGAGGACCGGCGCGTGCTCAAAGAAGCGGAGAAAGAGTTACGCGAGAGCGAGGAACAATTCAGGACTCTCCTGGAAAATGCCCCGGACGGAGTATATCTGAGCGATCTCAAAGGCAACTTCCTTTACGGTAACCGCAAGTGCGAGGAGATAATAGGTTACAAACGTGAAGAGCTGATCGGCAAGAATATGCTGGAGGTGAATCTACTCGCTGAAAACAGCTTTACCTTGGCTGCAGAGTTATTACAGGATAGTGCCGACGGCAAATCCACGGGTCCCACCGAGTTTGTCCTGATAAGGAAGGACGGCCGCTCAATACCCGTGGAAATCAACACCGCTATCTTGCAGCGTAAAGGCCACGCGGTCGTGATCGCCTTTATCAGGGATATCACCGAGCGAAAGAAGGCAGAGGATTCGTTGCGGGAGAGCGAGGAGCGGTTCAAAAACATGGCCAGTTTACTTCCCCAGGTAATATTCGAAGCCGATGAGAAAGGCAACTTCACCTTCGTCAACCGCCAGGGACTTGAAATATTTGGCTACACTGAGGCGGAAGCTGCAGGTATGAATATATTTGAAACAATTATCCCGCAGGACCGGTCCAAGGTGATGGAAAATATAGGTGGCCTCATCAAAGGGCAAAATTCCCCGTCAAATGAATATACAGCATTAAGGAAAGCCGGGAGCAAATTCCCGGTCAGGATTTATGCTTCCCCTATCATGCTCAACTCAAGGTATGTGGGCATGCGTGGCATATTGGTTGATATCACAGAGAGCAAACAGGCGGAGGATGCGCTGCGCGAAAGCGAGCAGAAATACCGTTCTCTCGTTACCCAGAGTCCGGATGGCATATTTGTTGTTAATCTGAAGGGGACTTTCCTGGCAGTCAACAGGGGCATGTGTGAAACTTTGAAATACAGAGAGGAAGAACTCCTTTCTATGAATATCTGGGACATTGTCCCCGAACAATTTAGGGATGTTCATAAAAAGAGAATGGCCGATATATTGATGGGAAAAACTCCTAATGAAGCCGCAGAATACCTGGTGAAAGGAAAGGATGGGAATGTTCATTACGTTGAAATTCTCTCAGCCCCCTATTATGAAGGTAAAGAACTCATCGGTTTTCAAGGAATCGCCCGTGACATTACGGAACGCAAAAAGGCAGAGGATACGCTGAAAGAAAGCGAAGCAAAATATAGAGCGGTTATTGAAGCCGCAGCTGATCAAATATTTGTGATCGATAGTGAAATGAAAATCCTGTCCGTGAATAGCTTCGCAGCCAGCTTCTTCCATAAAAAGCCGGAGGATATGGTCGGCAAGTCGCTTTTTGAAATATTCCCGGAGCAAGTTGCCGCCAGGACATCCGCAAACATCCGGAAAGTATTCGAAACCGGCACAAATACAATAGTGGAAGAAGTTCTGACTTTCGGGGATAAAAATATATGGAATAGCACCAGCCTGAGCCCAATGAAAGATCTCAACGGAAAAGTTATAGCAGTTATGGGTATCGTCCGTGATATCACCGAGGGCAAGGAAGCAGCAGAAGCGTTACGCGAAAGCGAGCTTTTATATCGAAGACTTATTGAGACTTCACCGGATGCTATAGGACTCATGGATATAAATGGAACTATTATTATGCATAACAAACAGGCCTTGGAGGTATTCGGCTTTGAGTCGACAGAGGATTTAAGGGGCAAGAACATTATGGACATGGTGGCCCCCGAAAACTACAAAGAAATACTCGAGAACGTGGAAAAACTTCAGAAGGCGGAAGTTATCAGAAATTGGGAAGTGACCAGCTATAAAAAAGACGGACGGCCATTTTCCTTGGAGCTTAGCTCTTCAACGCTATTTGATGAAGCGGGCAAACCGAAATCAATTATGGCAGTTTTTAAAGATATCAGCGAGCGCAAGCTATCTGAAGAAAAACTTGCAAAAAGCTACGAAGCCCTGAAGAAAACCTTAAATGATGCCATCAATACCATGGCTAAAATTGTGGAAATGCGTGACCCCTACACCTCGGGCCATCAACAAAGAGTAGCTGAGCTGGCAACTGCTATTGCCAGGGAAATGGGGTGCGGAGATGATCAAATTGAGCAACTCCGCATGGCGGCGGTAATACATGACATAGGTAAAATCTATGTGCCCTCCGATATCCTCAGCAAACCCGGGAAAATTAGTAAGGACGAATTCAATTTAATAAAAACCCATGCCCAGGGCGGCTATGATATTGTGAAAGGTATGGACTTCCCCTGCGCAATTGCCCAATCTATCTTACAGCATCATGAACGATTGGACGGTTCAGGCTATCCCAACGGCCTTAAAGGCCAGGAAATATGCCTGGAAGCGAAGATTTTGTCTGTCTCCGATGTGGTTGAAGCCATGAGCTCTCACCGTCCTTACCGGGCAAAACTGGGTATGGATAAGGCACTGGAGGAAATATCGGAGAATAAGGGCAGGTTATATGATTCGGATGTTGTAGATGCCTGCCTGAAGCTCTTCAACAGTGGTAAATTTGAGTTTAAACCTTTAATACGCACGTAATTGCGGCAAAGAGCGCAAACACTGGCATGACCTGTTAAGCCCTGTTTCGAGGCGATAAAAAACCTCTCTTACAATGTCATTGCGAGGAGCCCGCAGGCGACGTGGCAATCTCACGGCATTAAGGCCGGCCCTGCGCCTTCGTACAAAGGATTGCTTCGCTTCGCTCGCAATGACATGTCACCAGTCGTTAGTTACGTTTTTCTTTCCAACGCCCTATCGGGGTTGGGACAGGTCCAATTCCATAGCTTTATTATAGTCGGATAGGGCGTCGTCGTAATCGCCCTTATAGCGATAGGCAAGTGAGCGGTTGTAATAGGCAGAGGCATAGTTGGGGTCCAGTCCTATGGCTTTAGTATAGTTAGATATGGCTTCATCGTAATC
>JBEKVW010000077.1:0-9981 GCA_049513695.1 Dehalococcoidia bacterium
TTTGGCAAATTATTGATTGGCGGACAAATCAGTCTTAATGTTAAGCATTATCAGGGCAAAAGTAAAGGTACATTTGATAGACAAGTCCTGATCTCTACGATACAATCTACCCAGGATGAATGTGAAAGACAATCAGAAGACGAAGGAACAACTCCTGCAAGAGCTCAAGGCCGTGAGGAATGAGCTTCGGGAGCTGAAGACCCACACGGGTAGTTACCAGCAATTCGAGCACGAGCTCAAGGAATCCGACAAATTCTACAAAACCCTCTTTGAGAATACAGGGACAGCCACGATCCTCATCGAAAAGGATACCACTATCTCCATGCAGAACAATGACCTAAATATCGGTTATACCAAGGACGAAATCGTAGGACAGTCGTGGATGAAATTTGTTGCGGAAGATGATGTCAAGAGGTTGCTCGAGTACCACAATGCAAGAAGGCTAGACCCTGACGCGGCGCCGCAGGACTATGAATTCAAGATCAGGCGTAAGGACGGCTCGTTTGTACACATCCTTATGACAATTGCCATGATCCCCGGCACGGACCGGAGCATCGGTTCCATGATGGATATCACAAAGAGATTCAATGAGGAGATGGCCCTGCGTGATAGCGAAGAACGATTTCGCCAACTCGTAGAGAGCATGAACGAGGGGCTCTGCATTCAGGATGAGCGAGGCACCATCACCTACGTGAACGATAGCTTCTGCAAAATACTGAAACTTCCACGGCGACAACTGATAGGCCGGCCCATGAAACAATTCATCAGCAAATGGGATTTCAAGAACTGGATGTTGAAACTGCGGAGTAAAGATGCCACGGAACCCTATGAGTTGACCTTCAAAGGTAGAGAGGGCACCTCCATCTACACACTCGTCTCACCGAGGGCCATGAACGATTCTCAGGGTAATTTTACTGGAGGTTTCGCCGTTGTTACCGATATTACAGAAAGGAAGCAACTGGAAAAAGAAATCCTCAACGTCTCAGAGCAGGAGAGGCAGAAAATCAGTCATGAATTGCACGATGACCTCGGCCAACAGCTCATCGGCATCGAATTCATGACCAAAGTGCTGAAAAATAGGCTCAAGCGAACATCCCCGGATGATACACGCTATGCGAGCGAGATCAACCAGCTTGTAAAGGAATCGATTAAAAAGACCAGGAGGCTCGCAAGAGGTCTAAGTCCGGTCTACCTCGTCTCACACGGTCTTGAGTCATCTCTGGAGGAGATAGCTGATTCCACTTCGAATATCTTCGGCATCTTGTGCTCCTTCAACTGTCCGCGGCACGTACCTATTAAGGACAATTCCATAGCAACCCATTTGTTTTATATCACAAAAGAGTCAATCCATAATGCCATCGAGCATGGAAAGTCCACCAAGATATCAATTGATTTAAGCAATAATGATGACATCGTCTCTCTCTCAATCCGGGATAATGGGGTTGGAATACAAGACGTGTCCCAGTCTTTTTCCGGCATTGGTCTCAGAATCATGAATTACAGGGCCCGAATGATCGGGGCATCCTTGCAGGTGGAATCCGAACCCGGAGGTGGAACCGTTGTGACCTGTTCATTTAGCCTTGATGGGAAAAGGGATGATCACAGATAAAAAACCATTCAAAGGCCGGCATCGAATCCTCATCGTAGACGACCACCCCATCTTCAGGCACGGGCTGATCCAACTCATTGAGCAGGAGGACGATCTCGAAGTGTGCGGTGAGGCTGAGAATTATCATGGCGCATGGGAGGCGATCGGCAACCTAAAACCCGACATGATCATCGTCGATATCACTTTAAAAGACCTGAGCGGTATTGACCTTATCAAAGAGGTGCACAAGCAACACAAAGGAATACCCATGCTGGTTATCTCCATGCACGATGAGTCCCTGTATGCAGAACGCGCCTTCAGGGCGGGCGCAAAAGGATATATCATGAAGCAGGAAGCCTCCGGATTGGTTGTCCAGGCAATCCACCAGGTTCTGCGCGGTGGCTTTTATGCAAGTGGCAACGTGACCGAGCGTATCCTTGCCAGGTTCATCGAAGGCTCGAAGGAATCCGCCGAATCTCCTCTAAAGGAATTGACCGACCGGGAGATCGAGGTATTCACCCTTATTGGGCAAGGCTTTAGCGTAAGCGAGATCGGGCAACGGCTTCATGTGAGCGTAAAGACGATAGGTACTTATCGGGAACGCATTAAGGAAAAACTGAAGCTCAAGAATGCCACTGAGCTGCTTAGATATGCCTTAAACTGGGTTGAGAAAGAACAGTAGGCAATTCACTTACAAATTTTTCATCCTTCCATACACAAAAGAAACAATCCGCGCCTGATTACTAACACACATCTTTTACCCTACCATTTTTAGGCACCATTTTTATTTAGTTGTGTGGTTTTCAACTCACAATAAGGGAGGATGTATGAAAGACTATCCTTGGTTCAAGAGTTACGACCCCGGAGTACCTAACACCCTGGAACCCTATCCCAATGTTACCGTGATGGACCTTCTGGCTGAATATACCAAAGAAAGGCCGGAATTCCCCGTGGTCATTTTCATGAAAAGGGAACTATCGTACAAGGAGTTGGAAGATCACAGCAATGCCCTGGCACATGCTCTCATTGCAAGAGGCGTTAAAAAAGGCGACAGGGTGGCCGTGCTTTTCCTCAATTGCCCGCAGACCTTCGTGGCTTACTTTGCCATCTGGAAGGCAGGCGCTATTGTGGTGCCTCTCAACCCGCTCTACACCCCTTTCGAGCTTCAGCATGCTATAGAGGCCGTGGATGCCGAGTTAGCCATCGTGACTTCAATGTGGTACACGACGATCAAAGGCTTCCAGCCTAAGACCGGGCTGCGCAAGCTGATTGTCACCGACCTGGACAGTTATGCGGTATTGCCCATCAAGAACGAGGCTGCCGGAACCGTCAAGCTGGAGGAAGGCGACGTATGGTGGAGCGACCTGATAGAGAAAAACAAATACAAGGGACGCCCGGAAGTCAAGGTAACCAAAGACGATATCGGCCTGATCCTCTTCAGCGGCGGAACTACCGGCGCCCCCAAAGGCGTCATGCACAGGCATCACAATATGGTCATGATAGGAATGCAGCAGTATGTATGGTTCAAGTCACGTACGATAGAATGGGAGGACAAAGTGCTGGGCAATCTGCCCATGTTCCATGCGTTCGGCTGTTTCGTCGCCTTCGGCATATATTTCATGGCCCACATGCCACAGGTGCTGGTTTTCAATCCCCGCGACATCAAGGGTGTTATATCAATAATTAAAGAGCATAACATCCAGAACATTGCGGCAACCCCCACCATGCTCATCGCCATAATCAATTCTCCCGACCGCGGCCCAGACGACATCAGGTGCATCAACCGCTGCAGTTCGGGCGCAGCTCCACTCATGACCGAGACCAAGCTGGCGTTTGAGAAATTGATCGATCCCAAGGGTATTGTCGTCGAAGGCTACGGCATGACCGAATCTGCCATTGCCGGAAGCTGCACTCCCGTCGAGGGCAAATGGAAATGGAAGCAGGGCTCTATCGGCTGCCCTTACCCCGACAATATTTATAAAATCGTTGACCTCGAGACCGGAACGAAAGAGCTTCCCATCGGTGAAGACGGTGAGCTATGCATAAAGGCCCCCCAGTTGATGCAGGGGTTCTGGAAGAATCCCGAAGAGACCAAAGAGGCACTACGTGACGGCTGGCTCTACACCGGTGACATTGGGCACCTGGACGAGGACGGCTATATGTTCCTTACCTCCCGGAAGAAGGATCTCATCAAGTGCGGCGGCTTCCAGGTGTGGCCGCGCGATGTTGAAGATATCCTTATGATGCATCCCATGGTACTCGAAGCCTGCGTTGCGGGCATCCCCGACCCGCGCCAGGGTGAAGCGGTCAAAGCCTGGGTGGTATTAAAAGAGAGCAATGAAGTAACGGCCGAGGAACTGCAGAAATTCTGCAGGGAGAAGTTGACCGGCTACAAGGTGCCCAGGTTCTTCGAATTCCGCAAAGAGCTGCCCAAGACCATGGTTGGCAAAGTATTGCGCAGGGTCCTGCAGGACGAGGAGAAATCAAAATCAAGGTAAAGTCGATAGTTGGTGAGACAGGTAAGTGAAGTGATAGTCAGTGTGACTATAGACTCGGTAATAGATCGCCGGAGAATGTGAAGGAGGTGTTATTCATTAGACAGCGTACATTTATGGTAATCCGTACTAAATAAAGGAGGTAGACAGTCGATGAAAAAGTGGTACAACGTTTTGGCAATTTTAGTGACTACGGTTATTGTGCTTGGCATGTTTGCCACGGCCTGCGCACAGAAACCAGCGCCAGCTCAACCCACGGGGCCTATAACCATAAATATCGGACTTCCCATGCCTCTTAGCGGCACAGCATCTCCCTGGGGCGAGATTCCTACACCATTCCGTGAAGCCTGGGTCCAGGTTTTCAATAAGGAAGGCTTCCAGGTAAATGGCCAGACTTACAATGTTAAGTTGATTCAGGAGGACGATGAGAACTCAGCAGAAGGCGGCTCTGCAGCTGCTAAGCAGCTCATATACGGAGATAAATGCAAGTTCTTTGCCGGGCACTGGTCCTGGAACTTCTCCGCGGTAGCCGCCGTGACCAACCCCGCTAAAGTCATCTTCCTGACCAGGACCGGCAGTCCGGATGCTACACCTGCCAGTGGGGGCGGTGCATATGACCCCAAGACCATGCCGTATGTTGTCTTTGGCACTCCGTCGCAAGAAGAATACCGGGCTAACATCTTCGCGCTTGTAGAGGCATTCCCCAACTACAAGAAGATAGGTATTTTGGACTCAAGCGTAGGCAAAGGTGCCCCGACATGGACCGACCTGTTCGCTCGCCTTGATAAAGCGGGAATCAGGTGGCACGACGAGTATTTCACGCCCGGCACCACAGACTTTTCTCCCATTATCACCAGATTTAAAGATGAAGGTTGTGATATCGTCTTTGTGGCCGGGTGGATCGGTGAATTTATGACGTTCCTCAAACAGCGATATGAGATGGGCTATAAAGACATGAAGGTTGGCTGTACCGGCCCGTTCGTAAGCATGGACGTGTACAATGAGGTTGTCGGCGCCGATGCTGTCCAGGGCGCCATTGGCGGGTACTATGCCCCTTGGGAGTTCAAGAAGACCAAGGTCGATCCCAAATATATTGCCCAATGTCAGGAAGCCATGAAGATTGCGGCGCAAACGACGGGCGCACCGTTTGAATATACCGGTGAAATGCCCTGGGTACCGTCTCACATCTTAATTCTGACTCAGGCGATGCAGAAGGCCGGCACTGTCGACGACCCGGATGCCATAATGCAAGCTATCCGCGGTGGCACCTTTGACACGACGGTGGGCAAGTGGACAATGTCGGGTGCACAGACATATGGTTCACCTGTAGTTTTTGGAACCGCTGGTTGCCTGTGTAGCATCCAGGGCGGCAAAGAAGTATATCTTTCCGAAAATCCAATGGACCCAATACCGTAATAACACAGGAATGAGATAAGGAGAATTGGTATGCCCCCCGCTGGAATATGGATTGACGGACTGGTTCAAAGTTGCATCTACATGACCATGGCATTCGGCATGGTGCTGGTATTCAGCATCCTTGGTATTCTGAACTGGGCACACGGTCAGTTTTACATGCTGGGTGGTTTCGTCGTCTATTACGCGGTCACAGCGGCGGGCATACCTTTCCCCCTGAGCTTATTGATATCAGGGGTAATTGTAGGCGGATTGGGTATGGTGGTGGAGAAGGTTATCATCGAGCGCCTCAACTCCCCGGGCTATGGCCTGCTGGCCGTAACCGCAGCTACCATGGCGCTCATCTTTTTCTTTGAGGGTGCGGCCGGCATGGCCTTTGGCCTTATGGCTAAGGGAATGGCCACGGTGCTCCCAGGTGTGCTTGACATGGGTTCATTCAGTATCAGCTATCAAAAAATCGCCGTGATCATTTTCACCCTGGTTATTATGATCGCTATGTATGTCGTTCTCAACCGTACCAAGGTGGGGAAGGCTATCAGGGCAACAGCCCAACAACCGGATGCGGCCAGCTTATACGGCGTCAGTGTGGGACGGGTCTCATTGATTGTTATGGGCATCGGCTGTGCGCTGGCGGCGATGGCCGGGGGCATTATGGGACCTGTCCAGTCAGTTGATCCCTTTATGGGACGTATTCCCATGATTATGTCCCTGCTGGCCATTGTCATCGGAGGCCTGGGCAGCCTCACCGGCGCCATTGTGGGCGGCATCATACTGGGTCTCCTTAACAGCGTCATAGCATATAAGATTTCCTATTTCTCTGAAGTTGTCCTTTTCGTGCTGGTGATTGTTATCTTGCTGATCAGACCGCAAGGCTTGTTTGGAACTGGTGCTAAATGAGAATAGGGAACCACTACTTTGCCAACAGGAATTTGATACCTAAGGTTGTGATTGGGGCCCTGGTTGTGCTTCTTGCCGCTTTCCCGCTAATCACGACCGATGTCGTCACGCTGTCCACCCTGATATCAAGTGGCATCTGGGCAATTGCGGCCATGGGGTTCACATTGGTATTGAGAACAGGACAATTCAGCATGGGGCAGGCGGCTTTCATGGCTATAGGCGGCTATGTCTCAGCCGTACTCACGGTTAGACTGGGCATCCCCTATTGGCCAAGTTTTTTAGCGGCGGGTGTTATCTCGGGGTTGATAGCACTGATGATCGGCCTGATTGTGCTACGTGCGGGAGGCATATCTTTCTCAATCATTACAATTGCCTTCGGCGAGATAGTCAGGATTGTGGCACTGAATTGGGGGAGTGTTACGAAGGGGGCCACTGGAATAGTGACCCGGGCGCCAGCACCTATAACAATAGGGAATTTTGAAATAAACTTCGCTGCCGGCGTGGTGCCATACTATTATTTTATGTTCTTTCTGGTAATTGTATCAGGGTTGTTCTTCTGGCAAATAGACCGGACTCGTATAGGTGGTACGTTCCGCAGCGTAGCTGCTAACCCGATACTGGCCGAACATTTAGGTGTTCATCTTATGCGGTACCGTGTGATTGCGTTTACTATGGCCGGCGTTTTCACCGGCTTTGCCGGCGCCTATTATGTTACCTTTATTTCAGTCATGAATCCGCTGATTTTTGATTTGTGGAAGTCTGTACAGATAATGATGATGACCATCGTAGGCGGCTGGAGCTCGATAGTCGGTGGGCCAATCATAGGAGCTACTGTACTGTATACTCTAGGTATCTATCTGTCACGCCTGCCAATACCCAATATTCAGTATTTAGTGTTCGGCGCCGTCGTTGTGCTGGTGCTGCTGTTTCTCCCCAAGGGAACCGGGCTGGTCGACCTGTGGGGCAAGTTCTGGCGTAAGGTGTTTAGAGAGGTTGAAGAATATGAACTGCCAGGGGAATCCTCGCAGGAAGACGAATAAATAGGATATTAATGAGATGGCTTTATTGGAACTAAACGATGTAACCAAATTCTTCGGCAAACTCGCCGCCATTGAAGACATCGACCTTCAGGTAAATAAGGGAGAGATACTGGGTATCGTGGGCCCTAATGGTTCCGGCAAAACAACGCTGATCAACTTGATCTCAGGATACTACAGGCCCACCCGTGGAACAATCTACTTCAACGGCAGGAAAATTTCCGGGCTCAGGCCCGATCAAATAGCCAGGCTGGGCATTATCAGGACATTTCAGTCGAATGTGCTCTTTGAAGGTGCTTCGGTAATCGAGAGCATGGTGATCAGTTCCAAGCTGCAGTATAAGACCAATGACTGGCAGGCCTTCTGGGAGACCAAAACCTACAAGGATGAGCATGAAATAATAGTGGGCAAATTGCTTGAAACGCTGCAGCTGCTGGATATATTTAACGAAACTTTCAGGCCGGCTGCCGCCCTCCCACACGGATACCAGCGCATGCTGGGCATAGCCGCCGCCCTGGCTGCCAATCCCGGCGTCCTAATGCTCGACGAACCTACCACCGGCATGAATCACGAGGAAGCCATGTTCGTGGTGGAAAATATCAAGAAGATCAACCAGCAGGGAATTACGGTACTGCTGATCGAACACAATATGCAAGTGCTGCTAAATGTGGCTACCAGGGTGGTCGTCATCAGTTTCGGCAATAAGATCGCCGACGGCGACCCCTACGAAATGATGAGCAAGCCGGAGGTCATCGAGGCCTACCTGGGCACGGAGAAGATATAGATCATGCTGGAGTTGAAAAACGTGTGGATCAGGTACGGCAAGAACGTGGCGGTGAGGAAGCTCACATTGACCATCAATAAGGGCGATTTCGTGACTATCCTGGGCGCCAACGGCGCAGGCAAGTCCTCAACCCTCAATGCCATCAGCGGACTGGTGAAAATCAAAAGGGGAGAGATCGATTTCAAAGGGGAGAAGATAAACGGGCTGAAGCCCGGGACCATAGCGGCCAGAGGGATTATCCAGATTCCCGAAGGCAGAAAGTTGTTCCCGCTCATGAGCGTCATGGAAAACCTGGAGATGGGCGCCTATCTATGCAAAGACACCAAACGCATCCAGGACTCCTTGGGAAAAGTCCTGGCCCTGTTTCCGATGCTAAAGGATAAGCTCCCGTGTAAGGCACGCGAATTGAGCGGCGGGCAGCAGCAGATGGTTGCTATCGCCCGCGGCCTTATGGCTGTTCCTGAGCTGCTGATGCTTGATGAACCATCCCTAGGCCTAAGCCCCTTGCTGCGCCAGCAACTCGCCGAGAAGATTCAAGAGATAAGCCGTTCGGGTGAGACTATTGTGCTGGTAGAGCAAAACGCACGGCTTGGCCTGATGTTAGCTAAATACGGCTACGTTATGGAGAACGGGCAACTGGTGCTGCAGGGCAAGACCTCCGACCTGATGGAGGATGAAAACGTAAGAAAAGCTTACCTGGGAGTGTAGTGACTCCGGGCAAATAACATTGAAGAAGGAGTGATCAGGGCAAATACATGACTCAGAGGTGGGTAACTGCAAGTCCTCTATTAAGTGACTACTGCCCGACCCGTGCGCTCTTGGGTTTCCGGGGCAGAGCCGGTTTTCGCCCAAAAATCAGCTCTGCCCCGATGTGAAAGCTAAAAAAGGAGGTTGTTGACATAAAGGATTACCAAATGTGGTGCACCTGGAGAGGTTCTAACCTACGGAATAAAAATCAAAAAAAGGAGTTATAAGCATGGCAACATATGCAACTCAAGAATGGTGTGACCTTTTCAAGGAGGCGCTGAATAAGAACACAGCGTGGTCGGAAGCTGCCAAGACCTGGGAAGGCGATTTCTATTTTGTTATCGAAGTTGGGGGACCAATTAAGAAAACGCGTTATATGTATGTCGACCTCTGGCATGGTGTCTGCCGTGCGGCAGAAATGGTCACCGATATCGGTAAATACAAGCCCGAATTCGTCCTTCAAGCGCCGTATCAAATCTGGAAAAGGATTAGTACCAAGCAACTCGATTCCACCCAGTCCATAATCACCAAGCAGTCCAAGCTGACCGGCAATATGGCCAAGATCATGCGCTACACCAAGGCTGCCAATGAGCTTACCAACACTACGGCAAAGGTGCAGACTGAATGGGAAGAGTAGATAATCCCCAATAACCGAATAAAAAATAGGAGGCCATCATGTGGAATTTTTCATCCCCTCTGATATCATACGGCGATAATGCGCTGGAGTACCTGCTTCAGATCCGGGGTAAAAAGGCTTTCATTGTCACTGACAAGAACATTGTTAAGCTGGGGCTTTTAAAGCTGGTGACGGACCAGCTTGATGCCGCCGGTAAAAAATGGGAAGTGTTCGATGAAGTCGAGCCCGAACCTTCCCTTATAACGATTAAAAAGGGCGGCGCTGCGGTGGCTAAATCCCAGCCCGATTGGGTGATCGGCGTGGGCGGCGGTTCAGTCATGGATGCAGCCAAAGCCATTATTCTGTTGCTGGCCAGGCCGGACCTGGAGCCCGACGCTCTTTCG
>JBEKVW010000078.1:0-9861 GCA_049513695.1 Dehalococcoidia bacterium
AGGGCTATCGGCGTGTAGGTGCCCAGGATCAGGAAAATAACACCGAAGGCTATCAGGCATCCCGTTAAAATACGCATGGCCGAGGCTGATAAATTCGTTTCCAGCAGTATGTTGCGCAGCCCGTTTAGAGCGTGAAATAGCCCGAATGCCAACAGGGCAATATATATTCCTACCCATGAGCCCTGATGCGCCCTCTCCATCATGGAGACCCAGGTTGTTGGATCGGCAACCTTAATTCCCAATAAGCCGAGCACGACATAGGATTGCTGTGCTGCGATATGGATGGCAAGTAATATGGCCACCAGGGCGCCTGTGATCATTTGTGAGATCTGCAGATATGTATTCTTCATCCCCAACCTCTCACTGTGAAATCGATAAAAAAGGCCACGGCCAGAACCATGATGGCCGCCAGTATGACCAGCGTCCAGGCCCGCTTCCTGCGGATAGCGTCCGTAAATGGATATATGGGTGGTACCGGTTTTCCAAGGGCGAACCCCAGCTCCTGTATTATCAATCTAAGTCCGTTAATGGCGTGATAGGAGAAAGCAGCAACGACCAGGAATTCGCCTACCCTGAATAGGGGATTGTCCAAAAAGCTGATAGTTGAGGTCCACACGGCTTCGCCCTGCGCTCGAAAAATGGTGGTCGCCGTCAGATGAAATAGGCCGAAAAGCAAGAGGCCCAGGCCTGTAATCCTGTGAAGCAGGTAGAGGTAACGTTCCAGCTTATAGTTGCCGGCCCAGATCCACCCACGCATTCCTAAATAATTTTGATGAGGCCCTTTATCTGACATTTATGACCTCCTAATACTTCCTTTCCACCGGGTTCCATAGAGTTATGGTGACCGGTATATATTCAAGGCGCGGCCCGCCGGCTGTTCGATATGCCAGCGTATGCTTCAGCCAGCTGGCATCATCGCGGGTCTTGTAGTCACGCCGTGCGTGTGCTCCTCGCGACTCGTTGCGGGCCAGGGCGCCGGATACGACGACTTCAGATAACTCGATAAGATTGTCCGTCTCAAGAGCGTTTAGTAGATCGGTATTATATATTCGGCCGGGGTCCATTACCTTTACCAGCGGCAACCTTTGTTTAATGTCCTTGATAGTTTTCAAACCAGCTTCCAACTCTGCGGCAGTCCTGAAAACGCCGGCCTTGGTGTCCATAGTTTTGAGGAGTTCATTCTTCAGGGCGTAAGAGTTCTCGGCGCCGGTATGGTTGAAGCGCTTAAAAATGCTGTCTTCTGCATCTTTAAGCACACCTTCCGACGGCAAATCGGCATATGACTTCTGCGTTTTAACATATCGGGCTGCGTTCTGGCCGGTGATCTTGCCCCAGACCAGGCATTCAGCAGTGGAGTTGGAACCCAGCCGGTTGGCGCCGTGAAGTGATACGCAGGCAGCCTCTCCGGCCGCCCAGATGCCCATCACAGGCGTGGCGCCGTCTATGTTGGTGTGGATGCCGCCCATGGTGTAGTGGGCTGCCGGACGTACCGGGATAGGTGTAAATATAGGATCGATGAAGTCGAACCTCATGGATACCTCACGGATCAGCGGCAGGCGTTCGTTGATCTTAGCGGCCCCGAGATGGCGTAAATCGAGATGTACGTAATCCAGCCCGCTTTCTTCGATGTATCCGCGTCCTGCTTCGATTTCAGTCATCTCAGCCCTGGAGATAATGTCCCTTGGGGCCAATTCCATTTTGGATGCGGCATATTTCTCCATAAACCGCTCTCCCTGACTGTTAAACAGGTAACCGCCTTCGCCGCGCGCTGCCTCCGTAATTAATATTCCTGAGGGCACAAGTCCGGTGGGGTGGAACTGGATGAACTCCAGGTCCTTGAGAGGTAGTCCTGCACGGTAGGCCATGGCCATACCGTCACCGGTAGCGGTGAGGGAGTAGGTAGTGAACCCGTACATGCGGCAGGCGCCTCCTGTGGCGATGATTAGCGCCTTGCCCCTTAAAACGAAACATTCTCCGCTGATCAGGTTCCAGACGATAACGCCGCGGAAAATATTATCTTTTACAAGGATAGAATGTACGTAGCATTCATCGTATCTAACGATATTGGCATGCCTCTGCAGCGTATCGTAAAGAGTCTGCATCTCGAAGAAGCCGGTCTTGTCGGCTGCAAATGTGGCGCGGTCGAAGGTGTGGCCGCCGAAGGGACGCTGATTGATGCGCCCATCGGGCCGGCGTGACCAGGGAATGCCCCAGTGTTCCAGCAGGTTAATCTCTCCGGGTATTTCTGTGACGAAGCGCATGGCGACATCCTGGTCGCAAAGGAAATCGGCTCCACGCACGGTATCCCAGGCGTGCAGCTCAATGCTATCCCCATTCTCAGGCTGCATACATGCCGCAGTGCCTCCCTCGGCACAGACCGAATGCGCACGCATGAGCTGTACCTTGGACACAACAGCAATATCCGCCTCGGAGTTTTTGCGTGCTATCTCTACGGCTGTGCGCAACCCGGCCAGGCCGGCGCCCAGGACTATGACATCGTGCTGTTGCGTTATCATAGCACTGCCTCTTTGTGACGAGCGGCATGACATTGCAAATTCACGGCCAATGGCATACTGGCGATATGCGCCGGAAAGGTCTCGATATTTACACCCAGCGCCGTCACTGTGCCTCCATACCCCTGGGGTCCTATCCCCAGGGCATTAATGCGAACGAGCAGTTCTTTTTCCAAATCGGCAACCTCGGGGTCTGCATTATGAACCCCAACTTTACGCAGGAGAGACCTCTTAGCCAGGTCCATAGCTTTCTCAGCCGTCCCGCCAATACCAACGCCCACGATAATGGGCGGGCAGGGGTTGCTACCTGCTTCTTCAACCGCCTTAACTACAGAATTCGTGATACCCTGGCGTCCTTTGGATGGCGTCAGCATGAAAAGACGGCTCATGTTTTCGCTGCCTCCGCCTTTGGGCACTATAGTGATCTTCAATTTATCTCCCGGCACAATATCTGCGTGGATAATAGCCGGCGTATTGTCTTTGGTGTTGACGCGGGAGGAGAAAGGCTGTTTCACCATGGACTTACGCAGGTAACCGGCTTCGTAGCCCAGCCGCACCCCCTGGTTAACCGCGTCATAAAGGCTGCCGCCGGAGATATGGACATCCTGTCCCATATCCAGGTAGACAACTGTAGCGCCGCAATCCTGGCAGATAGCAAGCTGCTCGGCCTTGGCCATGCGTGCGTTCTCAATGAGCTGTTCGAGGGTTTGTTTCCCAATAGGGGATTGTTCGGTTGCCAGGGCCCGTTGGAGGGCATCAAGGACATCTTCAGGAAGAGAAAAATTGGCTTCCTGGCATAGTCGTGCTACTGCTTCAGTAACTTCCTTAAGGCTGATTTCTCTCAATTTAATTATCCTTTTCTGATAATTTCCCGGGGGTGGTTAATCATTGGGTGCCGGGGGAATTAAGCCCTCTTTCATTAGCAGAGCGGCCGACTCCCGGGCATTCTTAATAATAGCTTCGGCCTGTTTGGTCAATTCTTCCCTCGTAGCCTTAATCCGGGCAACACCCTGTTCCTGTGCTTTCATGCCCACGGCCACCGCTTCCCGAATGAACACCTCCCATTCTCCCATAGTCGGTGCGATATTATCTTCAGTGATGCCCCTGTCCTCGGCGCATTTGGCTAATTCATGGGCTGCAGCCAGGCACATCTCATCGGTGATGGTCCTGGCTCTGACATCCAGAGTGCCGCGGAAGATAGCCGGGAAGCCGATGGAGTTGTTCACCTGGTTGGGGAAGTCCGATCTGCCTGTGGCAACGATTCTGGCCCCTGCTTCTTTGGCTTCCCATGGCCAGATCTCCGGTATAGGATTGGCGCAGGCAAACAAGATAGAGTTTTTGGCCATACCCTTTATCCATTCAGGCAGAATGACACCGGGGCCGGACTTGGCCAGCGAAATGCATACATCCGCACCCTTTAGCGCCTCGGGGATCCCACCTGTCCTGTGCTCAGGGTTGGTCGTCTGGCAGAGTGCCCATTTGTAAGGATTCTGCTTCTGCTGCTGCTCGAGGTCTTTTCTGCCGGCGTGTAGAATAGATTTGCTATCCACCACAATGGTATTGGCCGGCTTCAAGCCGTCGGCGAATAACAACCTCAGGATGGCAATATTGGCGGCGCCGCTGCCTATGACCGCCACAGTAACATTCTCTTTTTTCTTGCCCACAATTTTCAAGGCGTTGACGAGGCCGGCCAGGGTAACGGCTGCGGTGCCCTGCTGGTCGTCGTGCCATACCGGGATGCGGGCTTCGGCGCGCAATTTATCAAGTATATAGAAACATTTGGGATTGGAGATATCTTCGAGGTTGATGCCTCCGAATGACGGCTGAAGCAGCTTTACCGTTTGAATGATCTCATCAGGGTCCTTGGTATCCAGGCAGATCGGTACGGCATCTACACCACCCAGATATTTAAATAGAAGCGCCTTGCCTTCCATCACGGGCATCCCGGCTTCGGGGCCTATATCACCCAGGCCCAACACACGGGTGCCGTCGCTGACAACCGCGATGGTATTCCATTTATTGGTGTAGTCATAAGCCTTATCCCGGTCCGCCTGTATAGCCCTGCAGGGCTCTGCGACACCAGGGGTATACCATATGGCAAAGTCATTGAAGTCGCGGACAATGCACCTAGGCATTGTCTGCATTTTCCCCTTATAATACTTATGCAGCTTATTGGCGACCTCGGCCGGTTTGCGCGCCTTGGCCAGCAGTTCTTCTACGGTAGGTTTTTCTAACATGAGTTATCCTCCATTAGGCTATACGGGGAAAAACGCGGAAAATATTATGCTCCCGTAATCCTTGTAAATCAATAGCTTGTATCTACTCCGCTCAGCAGCAGAAGTAATGCCCTGCAGGGATCATTACAATGGTAATATTTCGGTCGATTGACCTAAAACAGGACAAAATCTACCACCAATTATCAATTCTTGTCAACATTTTGGTGTTTTGTTTTAGCCGGCAAACTTCTTTTAGACAAGGCCATAGACCCAGTAGAATGAACAATTCCAAGGGCGGCATCCTGGCAGCTCTGAATATAATCTTCAAGGGTGTAGTGTTTTCGCAGATGCCAGCGTTTCAAGGCCCACATGTGTTCAAGCATGACTATGTAATAGGCCGCCAACTCGGGGTCCTTGATTTTAAATTCTCCATTTTTACGCCCGGCCTCGATTATTTTCCTCAACAGGTCATTGGCTTCATATTCCAGTTTTATTAGCTGTTTGAGGTGGTGTTTGCTCATGTTCCTGGATTCGCGGTACCAGAATAATATGGTGTCCTGGATGGTATCCTGAAGGATGAGGGCCTCTCTGATCTTCATGGTGAGGGCTTTGCTGTAGGAGATGAAGGGCATCTGGTCGCGTATTTCCTGGTCGTATTCCTTCATCTGATCCGTCGTCATCTGCACGAACAAGTGGAAAAAATCGTCCTTCGACTTTATATAATAGTAGAGATTGCCCTGGCTTATACCGCAGAACTCTGCAATCTGTCGCGTCGTGGTTTGCCGGTAGCCGTTTTTGAAAAAAAGCTCTGAAGCTGTTTTTACAATCTGCTTCAAACGTTCGTCTTTGCGTTTCAGTTTGTCAAGCTGTCCGCGTTTGGTTGTGGCTTTCAATTCAATACCCTGCCATCTTTATTCGTTAAGTTCTATTTAGCGATTTTAAAAACCGTATGACGCTCCCAGTCGGGCGAAGGCTGCGGAAAATCGGTGCGGAAGTGCGCGCCCCGGCTTTCCTCTCGCATAAGGGCGGCTTCTGTCACTAATCTGGCGTTTAAAATCATGGCATTCAACTCATAGGAAGCACGGTCCGCCGGTTGCTGCAACACCTTTTGCCAGGCGGCAAGGGTACCGGCGGCGCGATTGAGTCCCTCCCCTGATCTCACTATTCCGACTTCATCCCATAACAGAGATTGCAGATTGGCGAGGTTCAGCAACGGGATGTCACCTTGAACTGGTTTCTGGCTCAGGCGGTGGCAATCAAATTCAGCCGTATTGGGTACGGTACGATTGGACTGCATCTGCGATTTTTCAATAATCCTTTTGCTGAAGACGACCACTTCCAGAAGGGAATTTGACGCTAGCCTGTTAGCGCCGTGTACTCCGGTGCAGGCTGTCTCGCCCGCAGCGAACAGGCCGCCGATATTGGTCTCACCCCAGGTATTAACCTTGACACCCCCCATTAAGTAGTGAGCGGCGGGCGCCACCGGAATCAGGCCCTTGGTGATATCCAGTCCGTGGTCCAGGCAGTAGCGGTAAATATGGGGGAACCTCGTTGTAACCTTGATAGCAGGGATGTGTGTGACGTCCAGGAAAACCCTGTCGCTGCCGGTCTTTCTCATTTCAAAAACGATGCTTCGGGCCACGATATCCCTGGGCGCCAGCTCACCTTCTGCAACATAGTCGTGCATAAACCGGTAGCCATCCACGTTCCTGAGAATGCCGCCCTCACCCCTGACTGCTTCCGTGATAAGGAAAGGCCACACGCCCGGAAGGCGCAGGGCCGTGGGATGGAATTGAAAGAATTCCATATCCGTAATTTCAGCGCCGGCCTGGTAAGCCAGCGCTATGCCGTCGCCGGTGGCGGTATCGGAATTGGTGGTGTATTTATATAGCCTGCCTGCACCGCCGGTAGCCAGGATGATGAAACGGCACCTGTATTCTTCGCTCAACCCGCTGCGGAAATCAGTGGCTGTTATCCCCGTTACGCAGCCATTTTCAATTACTATTTCCGTTGCCAGGCAATATTCAAGTACGGTGATGCCTGAAATCAATACCTGTTCGCTTAAGGTAGACTCGATGTACTCTCCGGTAGCGTCGCCTCCAGCGTGCACTATACGCGGCACGCAGTGGGCGGCTTCCCTGGTAAGAGCAATCTCACCATCCAAAGTATCGAAGGGGACGCCGTATCTGATGAGGTCCGATATGCGGTCGGGGGCCTCGTTAACCAGGATTCTGACCGCTTCCGGATTACACAGCCCGGCCCCGGCTTTGATAGTATCATCATAATGCAGGTCCGACGAATCATTTTTCCCCAGAGCGGCTGCAATCCCACCCTGCGCATACCTGGTATTACACTCCTCTATCCCACCTTTGGTGATGATAAGTACGCTACCATAGTCCTTGGCCAGCAAGGCACTGTAAAGCCCGGCGATTCCGCTGCCAACTATTATGTAGTCGTAATGTTTCATTCGCATATTCGTTTTTGATGTACGATACTTAACTATGACGGCCCGAAGGCTGAATAGAAAATGTGCTGACCTATTGAAGCCATTTTAACATGGCTATCCGCATACTGACCAATTTACGGAGAAAGTAATTCCATAAAAAATTCCCGCGGTACAAGGGCCGCGGGAATTTTAATTGTCCAACCACTGCGAAATAGTTCTTAAACTTTTTCTACGATTGCGCAGACACCCATGCCACCTCCGCCACAGATGGCGATCAGCCCGGTTTTGGCGTCCCGCCTCTTCATTTCATGGGTGAGGGTAGTCATAATGCGTGCTCCGGTTGCGCCAAGGGGGTGTCCCAGCGATACACAGGAACCGTTGACGTTTATCCTATCCTGGTCTTTCTCGGTTAAACCAAGCTCTTTCATGTTGGCCAGTATCTGAGCGCTGAATGCCTCGTGTATCTCAATAAGGTCTATTTGGCTGATCGTCAGGCCGGCTTTTTTCAGGGCCAGCTCAACGGCCAGACTGGCGGATTTCCAGGCCATACGGGGATCTGCGCCGCTATAGGCGAAAGCTTTAACGGCTGCCAACGGCTTTAACTTCAGGCTTTTAGCTTTCTCCTCAGTCATCAGGACACAGGCTGCGGAGCCGTCGTTTTCGCCCGAAGAGTTAGCGGCAGTGCAGACACCGCCCTGAACAGGCCTGAGTTTGGCAAGTGTTTCCATGCTGGTATCCTTGCGCGGCCGCTCGTCCACGCTGAATAATACTGGCTCGCCCTTGCCCTGCGGAATGGATATGGGAACGATTTCCTCTTTGAATTTCCCGCTTTCCTCGGCGCTGCAGGCACGCTGGTTGCTGATGAGCGCCCACCTGTCGACTTGTTCCCTGGTGATGCCGTGCTCCTTGGCGGCAGTCTCGGCCCAGGTCATCATTGACTGCAGGATGCCAAACCTGTCTTCGGGCTGGGACATGACCCTGCCCCTTTGAACCCTATCGTACATTGGGATTGACCATGTGGACATGCTGCCATGCCCTTTGGGCATATCGCCGGTGCCGCCCAGTGACCATCTGATGTCACCCTTCAAATAGAACTCCGCCGTGCTCATGCTCTCAACGCCGCCGGCTACCATAATGTCCATGTTCCCGGTCTGAATCATCATAGTGGCAATTGTGATCGCATCCAGCCCGCCGGGGCAGCGTCGATCGTGGGTAAATCCTATCACTTCAACTGGCCATCCGGCTTTGAGCAATGACATGCGGGCGATATTTACATATTCTCCGCTCTGGTAATTCTGTGCCAGTATTACCGAGTCGACCGATTTTGGTTCAAGGTTGGACCTTTTTACCACCTCATTAAGTATGGGTGCGGCCAAATCGTAAGCCGGGATAGTGCGTAAAGCGCCTCCGAAATTGCCGATAGCTGAACGTGCGGCGCTGGTTATGACCACTTTGCTCATGTTATCCTCCCATTCAAAATTATTGTGTAAAAAAATCAGTTTCCAAGGATTATAGCACGCCCGTAAATCCACAAGTCCCTGATTAAATCGTGAGTCAAAGCTATTTCACGCCGATCTCACGCGCTATCACGCGCAATTGTATCTCGGAGGTGCCTTCAGTGACCGTTCCCAGCCGGGCATCCCTGAAATAGCGTTGAGCTATGGAATCCTCCATCAGGCCGTAGCCTCCGCATATCTGTAATGCTTCCGTGGTCGTCCGTGCGGCGGCCTCGCTGGCATGCAGTTTGGCCATGGCGGCTTCTTTGGTATGCGGCCTGCCCTGGTCAAAAAGCCAGGCAGCCCTGTAAATCATCCACCTGGCGGTCTCGATATCCATAGCCATGCGCGCCAACTTAAAGGCATTGGCCTGGAAGCTGCCGATCGTCTGCCCGAACTGCATCCGGTCATTTGCATAGGCCAGTGCATTATCGTAAGCTGCCCTGGCCAGTCCCAGGCTACGGGAGGCATGGGAAATCCTTCCGCCCATTAGTGACTCTATAACATTTGGAAAACCTTTGCCTTCTTCACCGATGAGATTCTCCGCCGGGACTTCACAGTCCTCGAAGCTGAGCTCGGCAATCTCACCCGATTTAGCGCAGAACTTGTGAAGCTTGGAACGGGTAAATCCTGGCATGCCTTTTTCCACGATGAACAGGCTCATGCCGCTACGTGCGCCCTTGCTTTTATCGGTGTAGGCCGCTGTAACTACGAAGTCGCTGATATTTCCATTGGTAATGAAGATTTTCGTACCATTCAAATAGTATTTACCGCCTTTTTTGACTGCAGTGGTCTGCAACGACGCAGCATCCGAGCCGGCATTAGGTTCCGTAAGGCCAAATGATGCTATCTTGCGGCCTTTTATTGCGGGCACCAGGAATTTCTGTTTCTGTTCTTCCGTGCCGTGTTTATATATAGCCGCCGTGCCTATTCCTCCCTGTACCATGGTGGCCGCGGCAAATCCCACCGAATAATATGCCACCTCTTCGACGGCGATGCACTCGCCCAGCTTGCCCATTCCAGCGGCTCCGTACTCCGGAGAATAGCTCAGACATAGATAGCCCAGGTCGCCCATCATGGGGAATAATTTAACGGGAAAGGTGGAGGTTTTTTCAGCCTCGTCGACCAGAGGGGCTACTTCCCTGGTGGCAAAGCTGCGTATGGCATCCTGCAGCATCTTTTGTTCTTCA
>JBEKVW010000079.1:0-9782 GCA_049513695.1 Dehalococcoidia bacterium
ATAGACACTCCCAAGGCCAGGGGCAGGTATTGCGGCACAAAGCTGATAGCTGTGCCTTCAAAGACCAGCGGTCCTATTGCATACGCCAGTGCGGTCCCCAGAAAATAGCCGACTATGCCTCCCAGCACCCCGATGATTAAAGCTTCATAGATGAAGACCTTGATTATCTGGTTACGGGATGCCCCTACCGCCCTCATGATACCTATGTCTTTGATCCTTTCATGTACAGATGACATCATGGTATTAACTACGCCGAACAACCCAACAGCCAGCGTTATACCACCCAGAGCCAGCATAAGGTTGCTCATCTTATCAACCAGCCCCATCTCGGACTTGGCGATCTGTTTTACTGCAACCGCCCTTACACCGGGAACATTCTTGTTTATACTGTCGGCAATAGTTTCCACCGGGCAGGAGTTGCAGAGGGCACGAATGTCCAGCGAGGAAATCATGCCGTCTCTATCGAAGGCCTTCTGCACGGAGGCCAGCGGGGCGAATATTTGGTAATCATCACTGGAGCCTGTTTCATCCAGTATACCGACGATCTTCATCTGGTTATTGTTAAGCAGGATAGTATCACCGACATTAAGCTTTAAAAGCTCGGCGGCCAGCGATCCGACCAACACGCCATCCGAGCCGTCGATATAGACACCCTTGCCGACATTCCACCAGGTTTTAACTATCCTTTCCGGTTCCGGATCTACTCCGACCACCACCACGGATACGCCATTGACCTTGGTATTTTCATAAAGGTAAGGCGCCAGAGTAGCTATGTTGCCCTGATCATCTATCTTGAGCGCTTCCCTGATATTGCTGTCGGCGATCTGCCTGATGGCAGGTAGCTGGCTCTGGGGAATATAGTTATCCCCAACTGTAAGCGTCCCCATACTGAGATTCCCCAGCTTCATATCCAGGTTGTTTATAGCGGGTATCACCGTCAGGTTGGGGCCGTACTGCTCCAACTGTTTATAGATCTTGGCCTGGCCGGCAAAAGCCATAGTAAGTATGCCGACAACCGTCATCGTCCCTATGACCACGCCCAGTGCCGCATATAATACACGCCGTTTCCGGCGCATGACGTCTTTGAAAACAATCTGATATAGCTTCATTCATTCCTCCTGTAACCTTGCATACTAGATTACCCGACAATTATGAGAATTTGATGTAATTTATTTGAAGAATTGATGAATTTTTTCGTTTATACATATAGATTTATTACTGGCGGAAACGTCTTGATGATATCTAGGGACGTATAATATATAATGAACTCTAAAAGTAGCGGTGTACGGCCGGGTACGGGAGATGTCTAAAGAAAAGCCCCTTTTAATACTCTTCGATGGCAACGCACTCGTTCATCGCGCCTTCCATGCGCTGCCTCCGCTGACCATTACCAAGACAGGTGAAATGGTCAACGCCGTGCAGGGATTCGCCAGCACGCTCTTAAAACTCCTGCGCGATAATAAGCCGGACTTCTGGGCGATCGCCTTCGACCGGCGCGCTCCTACCTTCCGCCATCAGATATTCGAGGATTATAAAGCGCAGCGTCCTAAGACCCCGCAGGAACTGGTAACCCAGATCGACAGAGTGCACGAACTTTCGGAAGCATTTAACCTGCCGGTATTCGAACTCGACGGCTATGAGGCGGATGACATCATCGGGACCCTCAGCCGTCAGGCTTCCGCCAAGGGCGTCGACACGCTGATTGTGACGGGCGATAATGATATGCTGCAGGTAGTATCGCCCGTCATAAAAGTTATGTCTCCCAGGCGCGGCTTCGCCGACACCGTAACTTATGACGAGGCGGCGGTGCAGCAAAAATACGGCCTGTCACCCGTACAGCTTATCAGCTACAAAGCCCTGGTAGGCGACGCTTCGGATAATATACCGGGTATCAGGGGTATCGGCGACAAGACGGCCGTCAAGCTGCTCCAACAGTTCGGCGACCTGGAAGGTATTTATAACCACATCGAAGAAGTGGCACCGGATAGGCTGCGATTGCTCCTTTCTGAAAACAGGGAGCAAGCTACGCGAAACCGCGAGCTGGCAGCCATCGTTACCGACGTGCCGGTACCCTTCAATATAGAAACCTGCGCCGTCAGCGCCTACGACCGCAATAAAGTGGTCGAGCTATTCCGCGAGCTGGGTTTCTCCTCGCTACTGGCGCGGCTCCCCAATGAGATCGGGGCGGAGCCCGCAGCTACACCTAAATCACCTGATATAAAGGAAAATTATCGCATAGTCAGCACAGCCGCTGAACTGGATGAACTTGCGCTACGACTGGCTTACGCAGGGACCTTTGCTTTATCGGTCGTACCTGGCGGCGACAACGCCATGCTCAGCAGCCTGGTGGGAATTGCCATTTCACCCTCTAAAGGCGAAGCCTACTATATCCCGCTGGGGCATGAGACGCTCAGCCAGACTGAACAACTGGCTCAGTCCAAGTTATTGAAAGTTCTCAAACCTTTTATCGAGCAGGAAAAGTATGCCAAAATAGCCTACGACGGCAAATTCGACATTATCCTGCTGGCGCAGAATGGTCTCCAACTTCACAACGTGGCCTACGATAACCTGATCGCAGCATACCTGATCGGCGAAAAATCACTCAAACTTCAATCCATCGCCTTCAACAAACTGGGCATTGAAATACCATCGCTTTCCGACCTGACCGGCAGCGGGGCCAAACAAACCCCGCTGGCCCGTTTTCCAATCGACCGAGTCGGCGAACTGGCCTCCACGGATGCCGATATAACCTACAGGCTCAAGGAATCTCTGGAAAAGGAGCTGCGCTCAGAGGAGCTCTGGAGCCTGTTCAACGACATAGAGATGCCGCTGGTGCCGTTGCTGGCCGAGATGGAGATGAACGGCGTCCTGCTGGACAGGGCATTACTTAATGAGATGTCCTCCAGCATCGGCGCCGATATGCTGCGGCTGGAAACTGAGATATACAATGCCGTCGGCCACGATTTCAATATTAACTCGTCGCAGCAGCTCGCCACCGTGCTTTTTGCGGAGCTCGGACTCCAGTCCGGGCGCAAGACGCAGAGTGGATACTCGACGGATGCGGCGGTCCTGGAAGCGCTGGCCGATGCGCATCCGGTCATCAAATTCATCCTGGAATACCGGCAGCTCTCCAAACTGAAATCAACCTATACCGACGCACTGCCCATGCTGGTCAACCGGCGAACGGGCAGGATACACACCAGCTTCAATCAGACGGGGACAACCACCGGGCGGCTATCCTCAAGCGAGCCAAACCTGCAGAACATCCCGATACGTGGCGAGCTGGGCGCCAAAATCAGGCAGGCCATTATTGCACAGCCCGGCTGGCAACTGCTCTCCGCCGATTATTCCCAGATAGACCTGCGGGCGCTGGCCCACATATCGCGGGATGCCGAACTTATTGCCACTTTCCAGCGCGACGAGGATGTTCATACGCATACAGCGTCCGAGGTTTTCGGCGTGCCCGATTCAGAGGTCACACCCAAGATGCGCAGGGCTGCCAAGACCATCAACTTCGGAGTGATTTACGGTATGAGCGGCTACGGACTGCAGCAGGCAACGGACCTGACGAGGGAGGAGGCCGAACTATTCATCAGCACCTATTTCAACCGCTACCCGGGCGTAAAGAACTATATAGAGAACACCAAAAAGCAGGCAGCCAGACTGGGTTATGTGCAGACGGTGCTCGGCAGGCGCCGCTATATTCCCGAAATCAATTCCCCCAACCGGTTGGCAAGGGAAGCAGCGGAAAGGATGGCCATCAATATGCCCGTACAGGGAACATCAGCCGATATAATTAAGATAGCCATGGTAGAGCTGCATCGTGGGATGGTCAAACGGGATATGAAAACCAGGATGACGTTGCAGGTGCACGATGAGCTGGTCTTCGAGGTACCTCCCGAGGAAGTGGACATCATCAAACAGATGGTGCAGGATATTATGCCCAACGCTATGAAGCTGATTGTCCCTTTAAAAATAGATATTAAAGTCGGCAAGAACTGGGGTGAAATGAGCTGATGCCTGAACTGCCCGAAGTCGAAACGATTAAGAATAGCCTGGAACCACACCTTGTGGGACGTACATTCACCGGAGTTAAAATTGACGACACAAGACCTCTGCAGAATTTAAAGGCCGGCGAGTTCCGCAGGCGGCTCATAGGTAAGACGGTACGCAGTTTGAAGCGGCGCGGCAAATACATGATATTCGGGCTTTCGGGCGGAGAGGACCTTATTATCCACCTGCGAATGACCGGGGCACTGCTCTGGAACCCCCAAGGCGAGGAGCCCTTCGCACGCATAGAGTTTTCTTTTGATAATGGGGGACGCCTGTTGTATACGGATGTCAGACGGTTCGGCACCATGTATCTGGTCAACGATGCCTCCTCTATAATAGGCAAGCTGGGAATTGAGCCTCTCGGCGACCGGTTTACTGCGGTGTATCTGGCGGGCATCTTGAATTCACATCCGACCCCAGTAAAATCTTTGCTGCTCGACCAGGAGCGGATTGCAGGTATCGGGAATATGTATGCGGACGAGGCGCTTTTCCACGCCAGGTTACACCCCTTAAGGCCGGGTAATTCTCTCGATAAGGCGGAAATAACACGTCTTCACAGAGGCATACGGTTCGTGCTCGAGAAGGGGATCAGGAACAGGGGGGCCAGTATACGCAACTACCGCTGCCCTGACGGCCAAACCGGTACGGCCCACGAAGAATTTGCAGTCGCCCACCGTGAAGGCCAATCCTGCCCGCGCTGCGGCGGAAAGATCGCCCGGATGGTGGTAGGCCAGAGGGGCACGTATTATTGTCCAAAGTGCCAGCCCTTAAATAATAATTCGAAGGGGACGACGAGATGAATGCACAATGGTTAATGATAGGCGGAGCAGCACTTTTCGTGATTAGCTGGGCAGCGCATGACATTTTTAAAATTTTCACCAGCGGTTGGGAAGCCACTGCCATCAGCCTTGTGATCTTCCTCAGCCCGGTAGTTATACTTCTGGGCATCGTAATATTTTTGCTCTCGCGCATACGCCAAAGAAAACCGCCTCAAGGCTGAATATGCGGCGGGGCCAATTGCATTCTTATACGCTTTGTGGTAAAAAAAGCGAAGACCGTATAAAAGGAGGTAGCCATAATGCCGGTGTGGATGAATATGACTGATCAGGTAGGACCGGAAAAGCTTTTGCACGTTTATGATCCGGAGACGGGGATGAGGGGCGTGGTGGTTGTGGACACTTCATCAACTATGGGGTCTGCGGGCGGCCTGCGGCTGCTATCTGACTTTACTACCGATGATATTTTCCGTTTTGCTAGAGCCACCTCATATAAATTTGCGGCTCTGGACCTTCCCATCGGTGGCGCTAAAGCAGGCATCTGGGCAGAACCCGAAATACGCGGGCCTCAGCGCAGGGAGTTGTTTGCCTCTTTCGGAAATGCGATTAAAACTCTGCTCTGTTCCGGGCTTACCCTAGCAGCGGATATGAACACGGATCGCGATGATATAGCAGTCCTGTATGAGACCGCCTGCACAACGAAAAAGTCCACCGGCCTGTCAACGCAGGTTGTTGACGGCGAGCCGTTGGAGGATCATGCCAGCGGATACGGTGTTGTTGTGGCCGCGGTTGCCGCCTGCCAGGCGGTGGGTTTGAATATTAAGGATGCCAGGGTGGCGATTGAAGGTTTCGGCAAAACGGGAGGCGCCGTAGCCCGCTATATAAGTGAGTCCGGCGCCAAAGTGGTAGGTATTTCAACGGTTAACGGGGCTGCCTACAACAAAGACGGACTGGATGTCATGACTATGCTCCAGGCCCGCAAAGTAGCCGGCGATAAAGCTATTACCGAGTGCAGGCAAGCTAAACATATCAAGTCCAAGGACCTTTACGGGTTAAAAGTCGATGTCCTCATACCCGGCGCCAGACCCTATGTCATAAACAAGAAAAATGCTAAAAGCATAAAGGCCAAGGTCATAGCCTGTGCGGCCGATTTACCCATAACCGACGAGGCTGAGGAAATACTATTTAAGAGAAGCATTATATCTGTACCTGATTTCATATCCAATGCCGGCGGCATGATTTTCGATGTGGTGGATGCCGTCGGAGGCTCTTCCGACGATGTTTTCAGGGTGCTTAGAGATTACCATGGCCCCCTCATATCGCAGCTTCTGACGGAATCCAAACAGCAGAAAATCAACCCCAGGACCCTAGCAGTCAGAAAGGCGACAGAAAAGATACTCGCGGCCAGAAAGCAGCCCCCGACCACTGATCTGGAACAGACGGCTGGTGAATTGAGAAAGCGCCTGGGCATAAAGTAAAGGTCCTTCCGTCTGAAACAACCGTTTTAAAGGAGGTGCTCTATGACAGATTCCGCCGCCAGAGCCCTGGCACTATTGCGCGATGGGAGCCATTTTCAGTGGTACATAATCCCGCTATTGTTGCTCGTTATGTATGTGTATGCCAACGAGGTCGAACGCAGGAACTGGAGCCTGGTGCTGGCCGGCCTGGCTTTCTGGCTGATGGACTGGTTCAACGAGATCTGGAACGGCTTGGTTTTTCATTTTACCAACTATGCTCCGGTATGGGGCACCCCCGGTAATGGCAGTTCACTGGTAATCCTGATCGGCCTTAATATCGAGATATGCTTCATGTTCGCCATTATGGGCATAGTAATGGCAAAACAGCTCCCGGCCGACAAAAATTTGAAGATACTGGGCATACCCAACCGCTTACTCTATGCTATTGTCGGTTCGGCATTAGCTGTGTTCGTAGAATGCCTTCTCAACTGGGTGGGAGCGCTCACCTGGGAATACCCGTGGTGGAACCTGCGTGCGCCGTGGCTAATCTGGCTGATCGGATATATGCCTTTCTTCTTGATGGCGTTCTGGGTCTACGATATGAAGTCTTTGAAAAACAAACTGATCACGGTCGGCACGATTTTTGCCGTTGATGCTGTGGCCCTCATCCTTTTTATGGCCATCCTGAAGTGGATTTGACCCTTGCGTAGTTCTCGAGTCGTCTAGAGGCCGCTGATATATATATCAGCGGCCTCTTATTTTTGTCTGTCGCGGCTCAGGTTTGGCTCATCCAAAAGTATGACCCCGTGTCGGATTATAGGCTTACTACCACCTCCTCATCTGTCCCATTAAAGTAAGACCCCGCTCCGATTACACATCAACCGGACTAAGGTAAACTTTGTATGTCTGTTAAAGGAGTATTTATATCGATGATGAAACCTCAAACCCCAGCTACGGAACAATCCAGCGCCGCAATTTTAGAAAAGGCTATCGCCTTTGGAAATAACGGGATAAACCTGATAGGCAGGATGTTTATACCGGTAAATGCCAGCAAGCACAATCGCGTCCCGGCAGCCGTCCTTTGCCACGGCTACGGTTCCGACCAGGCCATATTTGAAGACAGCGCTAGGGAACTGGCGGCAGAGGGTATCGCCACCTTGACTTTCGATTTCAGGGGACATGGCTCCAGCGAAGGCGAGCTCGACGGCAGCTTCGTAGATGATGTTATGGACGCCTGGGATTACCTGCATGCTCAGCCGGAGGTTGACCACAAACGTATGGGCTTGATCGGGCACAGTATGGGGGCCTTTTCCGCCATCCTGGCTGCCGGCAAGCTACGGAAAGCTAAAGTGCTGGTCGCCCTTGCCTGTCCCGGGGAGATTAATAATCCAATCGCTGTGAACCCCAGGCACATCTTCCATCCGGCATTGAAGTGGGGCATAACGATGATCTTCAAGATAGTTAAACGTGTAAACAAGCTTGAGGCGCGTGTAAACTGGAAGAAGTTCATAGCGTTCTGGCCTAGAATGAAACCGTCCAAGGCCCTGGCTGAACTGGACGATTGCTCCAAGCTATTCGTATTCTGCCTGGGAGATCTTGCAGCACCCTACAATAAGTTCCTTTACTCGTATTCCATGGCCAGCGAACCCAAAAAGGTAATGATTACTACCGGCAATCACGATTCACCCATGCAGGAAGGGACACTCCGTTCACAATGGCAGAAGTGGACCGTCGGCGCCCTTCACGGCAGGCACCCGTATTAAATCGGGAGACACGCGTAAATCCGAGGCTATGCTGACACACCACATAAAGACATTTGCACATTATATGCAAGACTATACCAGGGAGCTGAGCCGGCGTTTCACACCGGCCTTTATCCCCTTTATGCGTTATTTTGTCGGACCCGTATTCGGCTGGATGGTAGTACGCTTCATGTAGCCGAAATCCTAATATAAACCTCCTTATTAGAAATAGAGGACCGGTGCCGCCCTCTATTTTTTTCTCTTTCGACACATAATTGTATAATGCTATTTACAAATAGTCTTCATATCTGGTTTCATAATGCCGGGAGGTTGCTATAAGATGGAGAGCATAATCTGCAAAGAGCTGAAATTGCGCAACCCGCCAATAGCCGTAATCCTTGCAAATGATAAACAGGGCAACACTCCGAAATTCAAGGAAAACGGCTGGTCTTGTATGATAAGAATGTTCGTAGAGGCCGCACGCGGGGACGTCGTCGCACTCGACCGCAAGGCTGTCCATTGCCCGGGAGGCAAAACGGGAGTGGGCTTCGGCAACTCTTATGTTAACCACCTCGACCTGGTTTCCCATTTTCTATCGACCGGCAAACCCGGCAAATTCGAGGGGGAAGCCTACAAAAAAACACCCGAACTGGCTAAAAGCATGCTCGACAGCATGCCCGCCCTGGATATACCCTTTAAATATGTGATCCTAAAACCCCTGCAAAAAGTCGACTCACCTTCAGAAACGCCGCGTTTAATAATCTTTCTGGCTAACCCGGATCAGCTTTCAGCACTGACCATGCTGGCCAATTACAACCGTTCCAACAATCACAGTGTAATAATCAGCATGGGCTCTGCCTGCAGCTCTATTTGCCTTTACCCTTTCAACGAAGCTGAGAACGGGTCCCCCAGGGCAATTATCGGCCTGACCGATATCACAGCGCGTCACTACCTCGATCCCGACATCCTCTCGTTCACAGTTCCCTATGGTATGTTTTTGCAGATGGAAACCGACGTGCCCGGCAGTTTCCTGGAAAAGAAACCCTGGCTAAAATTGAAGGAGCGCATAGCGGGCTAAGTCTAAAGCAGGCAACCGAACTACAGGTATGGTCTAAGGAGCCAGCTTAAATGGGTATATTTGAAAGAATGGCCAATGCAATTTTCCGCATTGCTACGGGTGACAGCAAAAAGCGCTGGTTTTACACTCCTATCGCAGGCCTGCTGTTCCTCTGTTTCCTGGCACTGTTCTATATTGCGGCAATCTCAACGGATAAATGGCTTAACCTGCCTTCGATCAGTTACCTGCCCTGGACCCTTATACCAGCCTTAATTCTATTGGTGCCCGGGATTATTCTGGTGCTATGGACCTGGATCCAGTTTATACTCGCACGCGGTACCCCCGTTCCACTCAACCCTCCCAAGGAGTTAATCACCTCCGGCCTTTACGCTTATAGCCGCAATCCCATGCTCCTGGGCATGTTCCTGATATTTTTTGGTTCCGCTGTATGGATTGGCTCATTATCGCTGTTTGTCTTCTACACCCCCCTGGTAATACTGATTTTTTATTTCCAGATAACCAAAATCGAGGAAAAGGAGATGGAGCTCAAATTCGGTCAATCATACCTGGAATATAAGAAGAACGTTCCGCTGTTTTTTCCTTTTTTGAAGCGGCGTAGGAACCACAATTAAGATAGAGCAGAGTGTACTGATTTACGCCAATGGCGAATGAGATGAAGAGCCTTAAAACGATCTCA
>JBEKVW010000080.1:0-9676 GCA_049513695.1 Dehalococcoidia bacterium
CGTGGAGGTGCTTTATCCCGGAGAGCCCGAGAGGGAGATTGACACCCACGTGCTATCAACGTACTATTAGCGGCAACGGCGATGCGGGTCAGGATGCATCATCGCCGGTTAAAGTTGGGAATCCCATTTCATTAAGGAGGCTTGACGTGAGCAAGGTGCTGGTTACGGGCTCTACTGGCTTCATCGGCGGCCACATCGTTAAAGCTAATCTCGCCAGGGGGAATTCCGTGCGTGCTTTCGTACTGCCGGGCGACCCGGGAGAGAAGTCGCTCAAAGACCGTGGTGTGGAGGTGGTGAACGGCGATATACGCGACTATGCCAGGGTGCGTGAAGCGGCGGACGGACGGGAAATCATCTTTCACTGTGCTGCCATCGTCACTGACTGGGCGCCCAAAAAGCTCTTCCGGGAAGTGACCGTCGGGGGCGCTGAGAACGTGGCCAGGGCCGCAACGGACGTGAAAGTGAAGCGGCTGGTGGATATGAGCACCTGCGACGTTTTCGGCACGGATGAGTCGATCGTGATGGACGAGACGCTGCCGCTGAAATACTGGGGCGAACCCTACCCGGACTCGAAGATAGACTCGGAGAAGATCATGTGGCGCTATCATAAGGAGCAGGGCCTGCCCGTGACCATGGTCTACCCGCTGTGGGTCTTCGGCGAGGGCGACCAGACCTTCGTGCCCCTGCTGGCCGACGCCATCGTCAAGAAAGATATGATCTTCTGGCGGAAAAACGCCATCGTCTGGCCCACTTACATCGACAACCTGGTCGACCTGCTGATGCTGATCTCAGAGGATGAGCGGGCGGTCGGCAACGGCTACCTGGTGCATGACGGCGAGAGTACCACGCTTCAGGAGTTCTGCGACGGCATAGCCGCCGCACTCAACGTGCCTCCCATACGCACGTATATCCCTTACTGGTCCGCCATGGTGGCGGCCAGGGCCATGGAGTTTATCTGGCGGGCGGGCCGTATCCAAAAGCGGCCCCTGCTGACCACCTACACGGTGACTAACCTGGGGTCGAGGTTCCGTTTCAGCATCGAAAAGGCCGAGCGCGAGCTGGGCTGGAAGCCCAAGATCAGCTATAAAGAGGGTTTCAAACGGACCATGGAGTGGCTGAAAACACTGGACGTCGCATCGCTCAAACAGAAGTGAGGTGAGTTAAATGAAAGATTATAACGGCAAAATAGTTTATATCACGGGCGGTTCTTCGGGCATCGGCCTGGCCACGGCCAAAATGCTGGCGCAAAAGGGCGCCCACGTCGCAATCTTCTCCCGCAGGCGACAGGTGATGGAAGACGCCATCAAAGAGATCAGCGCCTGCGGCTGCATCCCGGAGCAAAAGTTTTACTATGATTTACTCGACGTATCCGTTCACGAGGACGTCGTTAAAGTCCTGCAAAAGGCGGTGTCCGAGTTCGGCGTTCCCGACGTGCTGATAAACTGCGTGGGCAGGGCCAAACCGCACTATTTCGCTGAAATACCGTTCGCTCAGTTCGACGAGACGATCAAAATCGATCTCTACGGCGCCTGGAACACGTGCGCCTTCCTGGTGCCGTTGATGAAGCAAGGCGGGTACATCGTTAACGTGTCCTCCATCTGCGGGTTCATCGGCGTATTTGGCTACTGCGACTATTCGGCCGCCAAGTTCGGCGTCGTGGGGTTCTCCGAAGCGCTGCGCAGCGAAGTCAAGCCGTTGGGCATAACCGTCTCGGTGCTGTGTCCTCCGGCTACGGACACGCCGGGTTACGCCGAGGAGAATAAGACCAGGCCGCCCGAGACCACAGAGATAGAGGGCACTGCCGGCCTTATGAAGCCGGAAGGGGTGGCCGCCGCCCTGCTCAAGGGCATGGGCAAAGGGGAGTTCATGATCATACCCGGCGCCGAAGGTAAATTTACCTACGTGATGAAGCGCCTTTTCCCCTGGCTGGTGGACATGGTGATGGACGGGCAGATCAGCTCGGTGCAGAAAAAGAAGGTCAAATAACATCGGGGCGCTGAACGCATTCTTCAACGCCTGCGTCGTCTTGGGGCTGTCCATTGCCCCGGTATCCGGCAAACCTGCCTGAAATAAACAGCACCCGTATTTAAGCGGCGTCCCCCGGATGAGTATCCCGTATAAATAAAGCTATCGCGAAAGCGACCAGCATCAAGGCCGCCAGTACGATCAGGGGTACTACCCACTGTCCGGTGGCGGAATTCAATCCTTCTATAGTAGGCACCAGCGCCACCGCCGCCCCATTGCCCAGAAGCTGCAGGTAGCCGACCGATACGCCAGCATACTTGGACCCGGTCAGTTCGGCCGACATGGTGTACATGATGGGCAGGGAGGAGAGAAGGAAGAACCCCAGCACTATGCCGTTGATCATGTTGCCGGTATAGCCCTGTATAAATATGATGGCCGTTATACATGCAGCCCCTACCAGCGCCGCCAGCAGCAGGAAGGGCTTCCTGCGCCTGATCTTGTCCGAGATGAGGGGGATAACGAAGCATCCGATCAGGCCGGCAAAAATCAGCGCCGCCGATACGCTGCCCACGTCGGTCAGGGCGATGCCGTGCATTTCATTGAGTATCTTCTCCAGCCAGGTTGCCAGCCCGTTGAAAACGCCGATGCCGACCAGCGCCACAAAACCCAGCAAAAGGAAATTCCTGTTCTTGAGGATGACCCCCATGCCGCCCCATTCGACCTCCGACTGGTCCTGCTCCGGCGCACGCGCAGGCGTCAGCGGACGCTGCCTGATTAAAAAGACAAAGGCCAGCATGCCGACCAGGCCGGCGATGCCGTAGATCAACAGCATGGGACTGTACCCCAGATTCTGCACCAGCAGCGGGGTCAATCCCAGCGCCACCATCATGCCTATGAAGAGGGCCAGTGTGCCCAGCCCCACAGCAGTAGCCTCCTCCTTGGGCGAGAACCACACGGTTGCCAGCTTGGTTACTCCATTCATGATGAAGGGCTGGCCGATGGCAATGCCGCCCTGGGCGATCAGCAGCATCACGAACGATGCCGGGCTGACCACGCGCAGTAGCGCAAACAGGCCCAGGAAGATCGTGCCTATGCCGACGCCCCATTTAAAGCCGATCTTGTCGATGATGATCCC
Organism: Dehalococcoidia bacterium; assembly: GCA_049513695.1. GTDB lineage: Bacteria > Chloroflexota > Dehalococcoidia > GIF9 > UBA5629 > UBA1162. Next base: position 3,101 of record JBEKVW010000080.1, read on the forward strand.
TGCCGGGATAGTAAGTATCACCTGTATCAGCGGGAAAATCAGCGTAAGCCACTGAACGTCGCTGGCGGGTATTTTGAGAAAGTCCTCGATGTAGGTATCGATGGCGGCAAAGTTGAGCCAGTACATCTGTGTCAGTGCCGCCACGTACATGTAGATGCCCAGGACAAGCCAGCGGTAGCTGTAAACCTTATATTGCTGCTCCACGGTCTACCTCCTCATCGATGTTGCCGCTAATACTACTTTGACAGACCGGTGATGTCAACGTACTATTAGCGGCTAGAATAAAATGGCGAAGGGAGGTTAGCGTGAAATTTGTCGGCAGAGACAGCAAGGAAGCCATCGTCAGGCGTTTCGCAGAATACGTATCATCCGGCAAAGCAGAGACCTTCAAGTCCTATGACATGGAGTTCGTCTTCGGGCGCCGCCAGGGTCCCTACGTCTGGGATGCCACCAGCGGGAAAAAACTGATCAATTGCCACTGCAACGGCGGCGTCTTTAACCTGGGACATCGGAACCCGGCGGTCATCAAAGCCCTGCAGGACAGCCTGAAAGAGCTGGACATAGGGAACCACCACCTGATCAGCGAGCAGCGCGCCCGGCTGGCCGAGAAACTGGCGGAGCTTATGCCGGGCGATATCTCCTGCACGGTCTTCGGTGTCGGAGGTGGCGAGGCCGTAGACCTCGCCATAAAGCTGGCCAGGGGCCATACGGGAAGATATAAGGTCATATCCGCCGTCGGCGGCTACCACGGGCACACCGGCTTCGCCCTGGCAACCGGAGATGAGCAGTACCGGGCGCCTTTCGGCCCCAACCTTCCCGGCTTCGTTCAAGTGCCGTTTGACGACGCCGCGGCGCTCGACCGGGCGGTGGACAAAGATACGGCAGCCGTTATTTTCGAGACTATCCCTGCCACGCTGGGCATGCCCGTGCCTCACAAGGACTATTTTATGCGTGCCAGGCAGCTCTGCAGCGAAAGGGGCGCCCTGCTCATAATCGACGAGGTGCAGACGGGCCTGGGGCGCACCGGAAAGCTCTGGGGGATCGAGCATTTCGACGTGACGCCCGATATTATCGTGATCGGCAAAGGGCTTTCAGGCGGCATTTACCCCATGAGCGCAACCTGTTTTAAGAAAGAGCTGGAGAGCTTTTTCCATCAAAACCCTTTCATTCACGTCTCAACCTTCGGAGGAGCGGAAGTAGGCTGTCCGGTCGCCCTTAAAGTACTGGAGCTATCATCGCAGCCCGGGTTCCTGCAGCACGTGAACGAGCTGGCCGGCGTATTTAAAGACGGCTTCGACGCATTAAAAAAGAAGCATCCCAGGATATTGACCGGCCTGCGGCAACTGGGGCTGATGATGGGCATGGAAATGGTCAACGATGGCTGCGGACCCATTATGACCAAGGCATGTTACGACCACGGCATACTGGCGATATATGCCAACAACGACAAGCGGGTCTGCCAGCTATTGCCTCCGCTGATAATCGATAACCATACGGCGCTTGAAATAATTGACAGGATCGACGGAGCCCTCAAAGATACCGCTGATTTCCTGGGGCTTTAAATCCGGTCGACAGGAGGTCCCCCGTGCAGGTTGATGTTGAACTGTTGAAAGAGTTTGAAAGAGGATTGGACCCGGCCTATCCCGAGCAGAGCAAAATACCGGCCAGGGTGCTCGGCTACGGTGAAATCAGCACCATCTTCGAGATAGAGTCGGATTCAGTCAAGGGCCTGGCCTGCAAGCGCCTGCCCATCTTCCAGACGCAGGACGAGGTATTACGCTATGTACAGATTTACCATGAATATAACGAGCTCCTCGAAAAGAAAATCGGCATTAGTGTGCCTGACTACGGCTTCGCCTGGTTTGCTTCGGATTCCGGCAGGATAACCGCTTATGACGTGCAGCAAAAACTGCCGTCGGCCTCTATCGGCAACCGCGCCATCGCAGTATTGAGCACGGAAGACATACGGACGCTGTTTTTGATGGTGCTGCGTGAGCTCAGCAAGGTCTGGACTTACAATGCCGCCAACCCGCAGGAGGCCCTGGGGATAGACGGGCAGATCTCCAACTGGGCAATTTCAGGATTCGATGCGGAGCATCCTCATATCGAGCCGGGCATGAAGCTTCTTTATTTCGATACGAGCACACCCCTGATGAAGAAAGGTGGGGTGGAGCAACTGGACCCGGAGCTGTTTATGAGGAGCGCTCCTTCTTTCCTGGTGTGGATGATCCGCTGGCTGTTCCTGGAGGGGGTCATGACCCGCTATTATGATGCCCGGCTGGTAACCATAGACCTGATAGCTAATTTCTATAAGGAGCAGCAGCCGCAAATGGTGCCTCACCTGGTGAAAGCCGCCAACGATTTCTACGCCGGCGAGGGCAAGCCGCTGATGATAAAGCCCCTTACGGAAAAAGAGGTACAGTCATATTACAAAGAGGACGCGCAGATCTGGATACTCTTCCTGGCCCTGCGCCGCTTCGACCGCTGGCTGCACAAATACGTCCTGCACAAGCCCTACATTTACATATTGCCCGGCAATATCAAAAGGTGACTTCCGTGGGTGGCAGGTACGGTTATTGGAAGATATCTGAACCGTAAATCGTACCTTGACAATCGGGTTGCATATACGTAAGATACCTTTGGAAATCAACACACGAAATACGGGGAAGAGGTTTAGGCTGTGGAACCACAAATAGGTTTTTGCACCAATCCCGACGGTGCCCGCATTGCGTATGCCACACTGGGCCAGGGACCAGCAATGGTTTTCCCCCCAGCTTACTACGAAGCTATCACCGGTTATAAGGCATTCCCGGAAGGCCGCTATTTTTTCGATAGCCTTGCACGTTATCATACAATAGTGATCTATGACATGCGAGGAGCTGGGTTATCTGAGCGCAACCGGACTGTCTTTACGCTGGACTCAGAGCTTTCGGACCTTGAAACGGTCATTGACCACCTAAAACTTAATAGTCTTATATTGATTGGCGCCGCTGCGTCCGGCCCTATTGCCATCGCCTATGCTGCCAAGTATCCCGAGCGTGTTACCCACCTTATCCTTTATGGTGCTTTTGCATATTATGGAAAGTTTGTTAAGGAGGAAATCAAAGCGTCCTTAATATCATTGATGCATCAACCAAATAATTGGCTTGGTGCAAGGGCCCTAGTAAGCCTTGTTGGAACACAGATCGATATGAACTATCTTAACTCGTTTGTCGGGCATATAAAACATGTTATCACGCCTGAGATGGCTGGTCATCAGCTTGAGATGGCCTATAAGTTAGATGTGACACATCTCTGTCCCCGCATTAAGACCCCAACACTTGTCATGCACCGCAAGGGAGATAAATATGTTCATTTCAAAGCTGGCCTGGAGCTGGCATCTTTGATACCGAACGCGCGCTTTGTCCCGTTAGAAGGTAACATACACTTCGCTTATCTAGGAGATACAGAATCGATTCTACACAACATATTTGAGTTTCTCGGCGATCCGATTACTGACGACAAAGCTATGAAAGCAGCGCGTTCGACAACGAAAAAATCAGGCCACGATGTATTTATCAGCTTTGCTTTTGAGGATAAGGAGTATGCCTCTAAAATATATGCCCACTTAAAGGATAGCGGCATATGCCCATTCTGGTGCGAGGATGTAACCGCAGGCGGGGATTATCCGCAACTGCTGGGAGAGGCTATCAGGAACAGCAAATCGTTTTTATTAGTATTATCCGATTCTTCCGATAATTCGGCAACGGTTAGAAAAGAGACCACCATAGCCCACAATAATAAAAAGACTATTATACCTGTACGTGTTAAGAACATATTGCCTAAAAACCTGGAGTATTTGATCGCAAACAGCCTCTTTTTCGATGCTTTCCCACAACCTCTTGAGCAACATCTACCCAAACTTACAAGTGACATCAAGAAAATATTGGGCGGCAAAGCTGATAAAAAAACGAAGATTAAAAAATAAATCCATAGTTTAATGTCATGGAGCCACAAATAGGTTTTTGCACCAATCCCGACGGTGCCCGCATTGCGTATGCCACACTGGGGCAGGGCCCAGCAATGGTTTTTCCTCCAGGTTATTTCGCATCTATTTCACCCTATAAGACATTCCCGGAAATTCGCCAGCTTTATGATAGCTATGCACGTTATCATACTGTTGTGATCTATGATCCACTAGGGTGTGGTTTATCTGATCGCAACAGGACTGTCTTTACGCTGGAGTCAGAGCTTCGGAATCTAGAAACTGTCGTTAATCACCTTAAACTGGATCGTATAATACTCTCGGGTTATTCCAGTAGTGGCCCTATTGCCGTCGCTTATGCTGCCAGGTATCCTGAGCGCGTTACCCGCCTTGTTCTTTATGGTACTTTTGCAAACCGTAGTGATCTTTCGGAGGAATACAAAGCGGCCGTCGTATCATTGCTCCGTCAGCCTGATAATTGGGCCGGAAGAAGGACCCTGGTAAGCCTTTGTGCGTCACAAGCGCAAATAGATTATCTTGAATTGATGGTCGCGATGGTGAAGGATATCGCCACGCCAGAGGTCGCCGCCAATATTGGTGATATGGACTATAAACTTGATGTCACGGATCTCTGTCCCCTCGTTAAGACCCCAACACTTGTTTTGCACCGTAAGGGAGATCTACTTATTGATTTCAAACAAGGTGTGGAGCTGGCATCATTAATACCGAGTGCGCGCTTTGTTCCGCTAGAAGGTAACATACACTTCAATTTTCTAGGAGATACAGAATCATACTTGCGCAACGTATTCGAATTCCTCGGCGACCCGGTCATAAGCAGTTCTACCGATCAATCTCACCAGCTGGTACAGCCAGGCCCTCACATACAGCCTAAAACAGAGCATAAGAAAAAGGAATGGCTGCGTCTGGACAATCCGCTGGTATTCATTCTAGCCACACTAATTGCATCAGTTTTGGCGGGCATTATTCTGATGCTTATCAAATGCTGATTTGTAGGAAGACCTATTGCCAAGCAAATAGGTATTAGGTGCAGCCTGGCCTAACCCTGGCGGGTGCAGTGGAAGCCGGCATCAAATATAAAGGACGCCTCGATTGAGGCGTCCTTTATTATTAAGAACCTTTACTTCGAATAAGGTCAAGGCTACGGGGTCAAGATAGCCCTGCCGACTTTCCACTGTATCCAATCTGAATTACCCATGTCCGGGTTGTTTGAGCCGAGGAAATATATCTGGTAGCTACTCCCTGTCTGAACAACCGATGGCATCCATACACTTTGGCTTCTCCAGGGCACTCCATCAGAGCTTGTGAATAATGTTTGCTTGCGTGTCCAGTTTATGCCATCGGTCGATGTTGCGTAGCCTATGCCATTCAATGCCTGGTACGTCGTCCCTTTCCCGCCTGAGTAGAATGCTTTCCAGTCTGTAGCGCTGTTTTTTATGACCTTGAACCAGCCTATGTGGTCACAGTCAAACTGAGTTGGGTCCAGCGTTCCTGCAAATACCGGCGTGGCATAACCTACCGATGTTGGATCGTAGCCAGTCCAGTTGTAGCCGTTGGTTGAAAAGGCCATGACTACGAGCTCTTTTCCGCCGTATAGCCCACCTTCCCATTGGACGTTTGCATATATTCTGAATGTCCAGTCTGTACCCGTGTTGGATGCTCCCGGAGTATAGATTACGTCGGCTATTCCATAGTCTACTCCCGTGAGGGCACTATATACCGGTGGTCCGAATTGGGTAACAGCTATGTGGTTGTACCAGTTTATTCCGTTCGGGGATTCGGCATATCTCCATCCGCCTATGCTATTGCCATTCAACCCCTGATACCACATGCGATAATTCATTGTAACTGCGCTTGGGTTCGAACCACTGTTGGCTCCGGGGAATCCTGTACTATAGTATTTTACGTCTGCATGATATTGCGCATCCCATATTATGGGGTTGCCGCTATATGGAGTCCACGTTATGCCGTCAGGTGATTGAGCGAGATTAATTGATGCGAAGTCATTCCCTGCATAGTAGAGTTTGTAATTCACATTGTCTTTTATGACATAGGCCTGGTCCGGGATGAGTGTAGAGAATACGGGTGATGGGTTTTCATTGATTGTGAAGGTGGCAGGACTCGCCGTGATTATAATGTTAATATCTTTGGAAGCGGAGGCGCCAACACTATCTTTGGCCTTGAGAGTGAAGGTCACAGTGGCAGCAGGCACGCCCGGAGTGCCTGAGAGGACGCCCGTATTTGCGTTAAGCGATAGCCAGGAAGGCTTATTGACGGTAGACCAGGTATAGGGCGCAGTGCCGCCGGAGGCCGTGGGCGTCAATGTGTAAGGCTTCCCTATGGTTGCAGTAGTTGGCGTGGCAGCGCTTATAGCGGGCAGAGGAACCGGATTCATAACAATTGTCAGGTCCTTAGTCGCTTTGTTTCCGCTCTTATCTTTCACCTGGAGCGTAAAGGTTACCGTAACCGCGGAAACTCCGGGAGTTCCAGTCATAATGCCGGTGTTGGCATCAAGAGACAGCCAGAATGGCTTATTAACAGTGGACCAGGTGTAAGGCGCGCCAGCACCGTCGGAGGCAGTGGGGGTCAATGTG
>JBEKVW010000081.1:0-9148 GCA_049513695.1 Dehalococcoidia bacterium
CCTGCAACTAATCGCCGGCAGCCAGAATATGAATGCACAGGTCACAGGCACAACTACATCCTACATGACGACATACAATTTGAATACAACCAGCGGCACCTTCTTCTCCGATTACGATTATCAACAGGGCAGCTCCGTGGCCGTTTTGGGGGCCACTGTTGCGCAGACGCTTTACGGTAGTAATGACCCGCTGGGGCAGAACTTGAGGATTGGCACTATCATCGTACACGTGATCGGCGTGCTGGCCAGTAAAGGTTCGGTCAGCGGATCGCCCGATAATATGGTGTTCATTCCGCTCAGCACTATGCAGCAGGCGGTGGCGCAGCAGCGCACCGCAAGCGGAGAGCAAGTCATATCCTCCATTTCGTTAACGGTGAAAGACATAAAAAACAGCGACTATGCTGTGCAGCAGCTCACAGATCTGCTGCGCACGCGGCACCGCCTGATCGCTTCGGCGGCTAACGACTTTACCATTACCTCAATGGAGCAAGTGGCCAGCACCGTATCCGATACAATGGCTACCACCACTATGCTGCTCGGATCGATAGCTGCAATCTCGCTTCTCGTTGGCGGGATAGGCGTAATGAATATCATGCTGGTTTCAGTGTTGGAGAGGACAAGGGAGATCGGCATTCGCAAGGCGCTGGGCGCCAGGGACACAGATATATGGGTTCAATTCCTGATAGAGTCGGCATTTCTTTCACTTGCCGGAGGCCTCATCGGGGTCATATTGGGATGGGGAGCGGCATATTTAGTATCGGCGCTGGGGGCAATGCATACACTCGTCAGCATGGACATCGTTGTGCTGGCCGTCTCGGTATCTATTGCCATCGGGCTGTTCTTCGGGTTCTATCCTGCCTGGCAGGCGTCCCGTCTCAATCCCATTGAAGCATTGAGATACCAGTAGCTTACCTGATCGTAAGGCAGGTGAATCTATGAAGCCTGTGGTTTCTTCTTGCTGAAGCCGAAAATGTATATTATCTCCAGGATCGCCAGGGTATTGACTATCAGTAGTACCACAAACCACACCGTGTGACCATTGCGGGCCGATTTCCACAGGGCTACACCCTTCCATGGCAGGGTCCATACCAGGGCCAGAAGTATCAACCATGGCATCCACGGGAAAAGCATTGAAGTTATAGGTCCCATTTTTTCACCTGTCCATATATATTATTTTTGGATTAAGAAAATCGCTATTCCACTATTGCGGAGGGATGAGGCTGGAAAGGATGTATCCTGAGATAGTGAGAATACAGGAAAGGGTAATTAGCCTTCAGGTGCTGCATATAGTCCAGCCATTCCACCAGTAAGTATTGATACGCTCTTGAGATGTCCACGCCGATATGCGCCATGTCTTTAGGCGGCAGGTTTGCCAGGGACGGGCGTGACTCAAGCTCCTCCGTAAGGTGGAATACTGACAGCAGCAGGTCCGTGAACCGCTCATGTTCAAGCAGATTGGGGTTCTCTATGAGAGCCAGCAGGAAGGTGCGCTTGCTCACCAGGAAGGCTTTCAGTTCGCCGAGGTCCATACCCGGGAACTGCGTCTGGGTTTCCTTTCTGGCAAAATCCAGTGCTTTATTAAACTCGGGCTGTTTCCAGGAAGTGACTACATGAAGATTATCCATTATTTTCGTTTTATCGTCTGCCGCTTCCAGCAGCATAGTTGAGAGCCGGTGGCCGACTTCGGAAAAGAACGTGCCGACTACCATATTCATTTTGCTTATTTTCTCTTCGACTTCACGGCGGGCCAAAAGGCCCTCTACAATGACGCCCACCAGCAGGACCTGCAAGGGCAGAAATGCCAGGTCCTGAATCAGGTAAAACAGGTTATTACGCAGGTCTCTAAAAATCATGTAATCGATCACAAAAAGTATGACCGAGGAAAGGATCAGCAGTCCTGCCAGCACGATAAGATAGCGTGAAATTTTCATATCAATTACACCAGTTTATTTATAGAGAACTGCTCACATCAATCGGCGGTAATATAGTTAGCCCGGGCAAATTTACGCCCCGGGCTAATTAATTAGCCGCTGATGATATTTGATTTATTTGATAACTGTAAGTTTTACTGTACTTGAGTGGACAGAAATATGCCGATGCTCATCTGCTGGATCTGATCTTGGACCTCTTCGATGCCGTCGATGTGCCTGTCCTCGTCATTGAGTATACTTTCCAGGATCTCCCGTGTGGCGTAGTCCCTGGCCTCGCCGCATACTAAAATACCGGCGTTATAGGATTTGATCGCCCCGGCCTCCAGGCCATGGTCGCTGGCGAACATTTTGGGTACGTCAGCGCCGATGCTTATCTTTTTGAGATCGCTGACTATAGGTATGCCCTCCAGGAATATTATGCGCCCGATGAGCTTCTCAGCATGTTTCATCTCTTCGACGGCACGCTTCTGGATGGTTTTGCCCAGCTTTCCGTAGCCCCAGTTTTCACACATCTCAGCGTGCACCATATATTGGCTTATAGCTGTTAATTCATCCGCCAATAGGGAATTAAGGGCCTCGATCACTTTGAGTGCGCCTTTCATATTCACCTCCCGAAATTTATGACTGGTATCCTCTTACGCGTAAATATTATAGCATTTAAAAATTCATATGATGAATAGCAGCACAGGTTAAACGTAGGCACCTCCCGTAGGGCAAATCACCTGTCCAACTACAAAGCTTGCATCCTCGGAAGCCAGGAACATAGCCACCGCAGCCACCTCTTCAGGAGTGCCCATCCTGCCGACCGGCGTCTGCGTTACGGCCACGAATCTGAAAGTGGGAGTCAATTGATTGGTAAGCAGCGGCGTATCTATCCACCCGGGGGCTATGGCATTCACGTAGACGCCGCGGCCGATGACTTCGCGCGCAACCGACTTTGTGAAGGCTATGATGGCCCCTTTGGCCGCCGAATAGTCGGGGCTCCCGGGAATCCCCACGATCCCGGCTATGGAAGCCATGTTGATGATTTTTCCCTTTCCCCTATCTTCCATGATATTGAGCGCCTCACGTGTGCAGTAAAATGTACCGTAAAGATGCACCGCCAGCATACGGTCCCAGGCCTCGTCGGTCATGTTCCTGGTAGCTTCCACCGAGGTGGTTACACGGCCGGATGTCAGCAGTTCCTGAATGCAGGCGTCGCCCCTTTTCAAAACTTCATCCGTGGACCTTGCGATTCCCGCATTGTTAACCAGGATGTCCAGGGTACCGAATTTTTTCACCGTTCCTTTGAACATATCCTTTACTTCTTTGGGATGTGAAACATCGGCGACCATGCCCAGGCCTTCGCCGCCCAGCTTAACAATCTCAGCTACAGTGATTTCAATTGCGCCGGCGTCGATATCGTTGACAACAACCTTTGCCCCTTCTCTGGCGAAGGCCAGCGCAATGGCTTTGCCAATGCCGCACCCGGCTCCGGTTACCAGTGCCACTTTGTCCTTGAACTTCATGCTTTCCCCCTTTTTATCATTGGTTTCTGCAATATTTGACGGAATGGAATATATGAGATGTAATATAACATTTGAAATAAAATTTTGCAGGCAGGTATAAAACGTGCATAAATCAGCATTGAACAAAACCGCATTCCTATTACTGATATTAGCAATTCCGTTGTTAGCGGGCTGCGCCCCCGCCGTATCACAACAACAATACAGTTCATTGCAGGCTGAATTGAACTCTACAAAGGCGCAACTGGCCTCAGCCCAAGCGGAAATAGCCAGCCTGAAAAGCCAGAGTGCGCCGGTCTCCCCCAGTGACCCTTTGCAGGCGCCGAGAACAACCCTCTCCTCCCTGCAGCCTTATATTGAGCTGAATCTATTGATTCTGGACGATATGGCGACTATCTGCCAGCAAAACTCCAAGGATATAACCATTGCCTATGCCGACCAGCAATTTGCCGAACATCGCAGCAGGCTGGCTGCCATGTTGCAACGGTTTGATGATAAAGCCTTTGCAGATACCGTTGCAGCGGCCTGGAACGAGAATACCGATCCCCAATTGAAATGGCAGGACTGGTATCAGACCTACAGTACGCTTCGCAATAACTTGAAAGCCAATCTGGATAAGCTTTCCGGGCAGTTAAACCCTTAGACTCCAGCCGATAAGAGGTGTTTCTTTCTCTAGCTTAACGAGAAGATACTTGTGAACGTTAAGAATTTGGTCTAACTCATCCACCTCTGGTCATAATAAATATTTCAACAGCGGTGATGATCAGGGTTATTACTATGATGCCAATGATAAGCCACCCGGAGTTAATCTGCCGGCTGAATAAATTTGACCCGGCTTGATCGGATGCTATCTTGGAAACTTCAACGGCACACTTCTTGCAGTACGTTTCGCCAAACAGCACGGTGCTGCATTCGTCGCAGATAAGCTGCTGGCAACGCCAACACCCCTTGGTAGCCTCCCTATCGGGATGTATGTAACAGCTACCTTTCCCGGCCATTCAGAGCCTCCTGATAACTATTTTTCATGATTATACTTTTATGCAGGGCTTAAGTAAACATAGGACGATTTATTTTGAATTCAACATTGTATATAATCTAAACTTAGAAGATATTTTCAATGATTGTTTGCGCGGAGGTTGCCAATGAATGTCGATGAATTATTAGCTCAACTAAGAAAGGAGTGGCTGAGCGACATGGCCGATCTCGAAAACAAGCTTCGGGCTGAGATGGCTAAGACAGAGCACGGTCACCGCGAGTATTTCCCATATACGGAATGGAATAAAAACGTGCAGATACTTGTGAAAAGGTTCGAGCAGATTGAGAAGCACATCGAGCTGATCGAAAGAAAATTGCTGAATAAATAAAGGCCGGCTTATGAAGCACCAGGGCACCGAGGATCTATTCGACTGAATTTAATTTATGTGCAGTTACTGTACTTTATGATATTTAGTATGTTTTCCGAATACATCTTCCAGTAATTTTGAAATCTCAGCGCTGATTGGCGTGGAGGCGCCTCCCGCCGATGCACTCTTGTGGTGCACTTCGGCGCCACTATCCACCAGATACTTTTCATTTAACAGAGGTTGCTCATCATATTGTGGCGTCTGCCACATTGCAGGCCGTTGATCCGCATACTGGTTTCGGTGCGAAGCAGGCGATCCCGGCGTTTGTGCCGGCTCTATTATCCATGTGAAGTTGATGCCGCAACCTGCACAAAATCTTTCCCCCGGAACAACCGGTGCCCCGCACCTGGGGCATTGATATCTTTGCCGCATATTTTTCATCTTATGCTTTAAAGGCCGCTCCCCTTTTCATATGATGTGCTGCGGTCTACTAATATCAGAATACCCCAAAAATATTAAGAATTTATTTAGTAGCTCCTAATCAATACCAGTATCTATAGTACCTGGGGTAGATGAACGGCACGTAAGTGGAGTAGCTCTGGCTTACCCCCCTATTGTATCCGGCAGTGTCGCCCTGCGAATAACCGTCGTCTTTGCCTTTGGCGTAGCCTTGGTCGTATCCTGCTTTATTGCCGCGGTCGTATCCATCTTTATCGCCGGCCTGGTAACCCAGGTCATAGCCCGCCTTTTGTCCGTCTGTCATCCCCCTGGCGTAGCCGGCTTTATCGCCTTCCGCCTTTCCCTGGTCATACCCGCTTTTATACCCTCCGGCATTGCCCAACCAGTATCCGCCCACTACGGCCGCTCCTACAATGACAAGTAAGAGTACGATACAAATTAAGAATACCCATTTGCTCAGTGTAATTGTCCAATTACCGGACATTTCGCACCTCCTTCTTCCTCATGAGATCCTTGTCTTATTCTAATTATAGATATTTTGCAGTCAACTGCGAAGGCGTATTGCCGTGGGCAACCTTAAATAGTTGTAACATTTATGAAAGGGGAGATATTACTAACTCGTTTCCCTGCAATACCGGAGGACCTCGGCAAAATTGGTTATCCTGGCTAGATTGTTGGTCTCGGCGAAACCGTCATACGTAAGGCTGATCCACGGTTTTTTATATTCGGCGCTAAATTTGTCAGACATAGCGGCCACTATACCTCCCGGCATGCATCCGTGAGGCATTACAGAGATAACGCCGGTAAACTCCGGGTTCTGCATCCATTCAATGCCACTGCCGATGCTGAGAACGGCTTCGCTGCCGCAGCGGGGAGAGAGATATTTGCCGGATAATGACAGCAGTTTTTCCGTGGAAGGTTCATTGGTATCGAGCAATTCGCGGCATCGCGATGCCATGCAATGCTCATCATGTTCCTGCACGAACTTTTTTATATAGCTGACCACCGCCTTTTTCAGCTTGCGGTCGCGTAAAGCATCTTCCAGGTTGCGGAAGGAAGTATATTTAAACCATTCGCTGAGCGGCGAGACCACAACTTCCAGACCGGCGGACTCGCACACCTTTACAAGATGGCTGTTACTGAACCGGTTGGAGCGCAAAAAGATCTCACCGTTGATGCCGACAAGGGGTTTCCTGGGTATTTGCCTATCGATCAACGACCGGAACTCGGAAGCGGCCGCGGACAGGACTTTTTCAAATGGCTCCTTGTTATGGACCTTACGCACAACCCTTCCCGTATACTCGTTGAAAAGTTGGTTGGCGGACCCCGCCTGTTTTTCATAGGGACGTATACGCCAGAGCAGTTTCTCCAGGTAATCAAAGGCCACCAGGCCTTTCCATGCAAGCCTTTCAAAATCGGAGCCCATGTTTAAATCGCGGTAGGCGTTATTGGAGACCGTAGTTCGTATGGGAAGATCGAAGCCTATTTCTTTCAGCACCCTCATCTGTTCCACACCATATTTACCCAGCCGGCAGGGGCCGTATGACCCCGCCATAAAACCTTCGAAGTTTTTCAGGTCGGCACCGTTGTCGCGGTAAAATCTGATAAAGTCCCCCAGACATACACGGTAGGGCAGGCATTCCGTGCCGGAAGTCAGCTCATTTCCGTAAAGCAGGCTGCGCTCATCCGATTCGGTCAGAACTATGGTCCTGACACCGCAGGCATCCATGGCAGCAGCTATAACTTCGGCATGCGGCGCCATCCTTGGTATAAGCAGGGTCTTGCGTGCGTTGATAACAGGGGACGCTCCCCGGTAATGGTATTTATTGCGGCTCCCGGCCGGCGCACCGGAACTCGAGTATCCTTGGATCGTATCTACAAAGGCTTCCAGCCTGGTGACGATACCGGCCTCGGCTGCATGTTCGTCTATTTCCAGTTGCCCCAGAGGCTTGCTTCCCATAATATCCTCTACCAGCCTCAGAGCAAATGAATTTGGTCCACAGCCGAAATTGGTCAGTATCAGTCCATAGAGCTGAGGGTCACCGGCTGTGATGGCGGCGCCTGCGATCAGTTTACTCTCATAGAACCAGTATGGCCGGTCCGAGTATTTTTTCGGGTCGATCGAGTTCAACGGGAGGAAGTCCAGGGGTATGGGCACAACTCCCAGTTGGGCCAGTTTTTCGGCGATGCCCAGGTTGGCGCCGGAATCCTGCGACATATATGATCTGGTGAAAAGCACCACACCTGTCTTACCGCTGTCATGCAGTTGATCAAGTAACCTGGCGCCCAGGGTGTCGCGCTCTTTTTCAAATCTTCGCTGGGCTTCGATGCCGGCCAGGGCGGCCTTTTTGCCCTTGCCTCTGCTGAACCCCATTTTGACTGCCGCATCGGCAAGATTATTTATGGTTTCCTCGGGCCCGCGAGTAAAATCGATTATGGGTATCAGGAGCCGATCTTTCAGGTCAAGTACCTGGCGGATGATGTAGGGAGAAGCCTGCACCAGGGGACAGGCGTACTTCTGGTTCTCATCGCCGTCCTTTTCACCCAAACGGATGGAGCAGGGAAAAAGTATATAGTTGGCATCTTTCAGTCCGGCGGCATGCCCGTGAAGCAGTTTTACAGGGAAACAGCTATCGGTATAGCTTAGCTCCGCCGCCCGATGGATGATTTCATTATTGGTGTTACCAGAAAGTTTAACTTTGGCATCCAGCGTGTTGAGAAAGCCGATCAGCAGCGGGGCGTAATCGTATACAAGCAGCGCCCTGGGCACTCCCACCGTTGGGCCTTGGCCGGCGCCATCCCGATGGTCCTTGAAGAGAAGTTTTTCGCGCTCGTCGAAAAAGGTCTGTATCTTTGCATGCCCAAGGTCGCTGTCGTAGCGGTCGCACCTGCTGCCGTAAAAAGTCGGTTTTACACCCTGCATTTGCATCCGTGTAATCGTACAGTTGTTATCGCATGATTTGCAGGTGAAAGTCGAAAGGAGGCATTCCGCCCCTATAACTTCCTGGAACCCCTTGAATTTTGACTGCTCTGACCCGGCCTCTTTGGCCAGCAGCGCGGCTCCTATGGCCCCGCTGACCTCGTTATGCTCCAGGACGGTCAAAGATTTACCCTTGAGCTGCTGATGGAAAGCGGAGACCACGGCCTGGTTATAAAATACGGCTCCGGTCAGGATGACCTTGCTGCCCAGCTTTCTATTGCCAACGACTTTTGAGAGGTAATTTTTAGCGATTGAATTGGCGAGGCTGGCCGTGATAACTTCCAAAGGCAAACCTTCCTGCTGGGCAGTAGCTACAGCCTGACCCATGAAAGCTGCGCAGCGCGTGCCCAGGTCGACTGTATTTTGCGCGGCAAAAGCCAGCCTGGAAAACTCTCCGTCTTTTACCGAAACGCCCAGCATCTCGGCCAACTCATCGATGAAGCTGCCCGTGCCCGCCGCACAGGCCTTGTTCATCTGGTAATCGATAACCACACCGTTCCTCTTGATTACCAGCTTCGAGTCCTGGCCGCCTATCTCGATGATGTCGGCGTCGGGGTCTATTTCGGCCGCCGCCCTGGTCTGCGCCGTAATCTCGTTTTTAACCAGGTCTGCCCCTATCAGGCTCCCTACCAGGTATCTGCCTGATCCGGTGATGCCTGCACCGCATATTTTGACCCTGCCGGCGCCATCTTTAACCAGGTTCTCGAACACCTCTTTGACGGCCGTCACCGGCTTTCCAGCGGTCATAAGGTAATTTTTTGCCAGCACCTGTCTGCCTGTTTCATCGAGTATGACTGCCTTGGTACTGGTGGAGCCGATATCGACACCCAGATAGCCATTGCATTTTCCAGCAACACTCAACTCCGAGCCGTTTCTTTTGTAGTGTGTAGCCTGGAGGCCGGGCATCTCAAAGTAGCTCTGCCGTTTATC
>JBEKVW010000082.1:0-9049 GCA_049513695.1 Dehalococcoidia bacterium
ATGGAATCGAGTCTTTCTCCCATATTGTAATCGTCTTCTGGCTGCACAAGGTTAAAAAAGGCGAGCGGTTGATTATGAGGGTACATCCCTACCGCAACCCCACTCTGCCTTTAAAAGGAGTCTTCGCTACAAGAAGTCCGGTGCGGCCAAACCCGATAGGCCTTACGGTAGTCAAACTTATTAAACGAAAAGCAAATATGCTAACCGTCGTGGGACTGGATGCAATCGACGGCACGCCTGTGCTCGATATTAAGCCCTACCTGCCGGAACCGTTTATAAATGCCCAAATATCGACACCGGGATGGGTAAATAAAAAAGGGTGACCGGATACTTGACATGGCGGTGATTTCTAATATAATTCGGTTTGTGCGGGTGTAACTCAGCGGTAGAGTGCTTGCTTCCCAAGCAAGACGTCGAGGGTCCGAATCCCTTCACCCGCTCCACTTTTTATTTCAGCTTCTGGAATTGTTGCCGTGCCTTTAATTGTCTCTGCGTGTAAGATTGTGATAAACTTTAAAGCTGGTTTCTCTGGAAACCGTATTCGGAAAATGGGCCGTTAGCTCAGTTGGTAGAGCAACTGACTTTTAATCAGTGGGTCGCAGGTTCGATTCCTGCACGGCCTACCAAGTTCAAACCCACCAATTTGACCCTATTTTGACAGACTAATCAATGTGTCAGATCACAGGTCCTGCCGACACCCTGATTCTATGGTTTAAACCAAGAAATTGCAAGAAATTTGCGGATGTATTGTTACATTTCAGGAGAACATACATTCAGAAGGTTATGTGGTTGGCGCTTGGAAGACAGTCGAGAGAAGGCTCGCACTGTCTGCGACTTCATGGTCCCAAAACAAGCACGCTAAAAGGCAGTAACCGCTTGCCTCCTTTCCCAAAAAGACTATCAGAATGGCAAGAGAAAGACAATTTGGGAGCAAAGTAAGGTGATCTGTGACCTTCGGGTTATGAGTTTGAGCAGCAGGTTATTGAAGTGTGTTTTTATACCTGCATAAGCACGGGTGTTCTAATTTACGGAAAACCACTTTGAACGTAAAGTGTTGTAAAATGTTGAAGGGTGTTTTTTAATTCGTGATACATCCGTGATACAAAATCAATGATAGCCCTCCGGAGGCTTCTGAAATAGCGGTAACACAATCCTAATAATGCCGGCGGCTCCGAAAGGGCTGCCGGCAGTCCTTTTTATTTCTTGAGAAATATTTACTAGGCGGAGCTAAGTGTACGGTAGGCAGAACCTTTAGCCTGACATCACCTTGCTAATAAGTATCTCAAACATGATTTTTATATATATCAGCAAACCTGGCACCTAGTCGGTGCCGAAGCCACGCTGACCCTGATGTAAATCTTTCCATGCACCTCACACTTTGTAGCGTATAATTGAGGCAGCTATATATATTTCTTAATAATGTCACTATTATCCAATATTGATCTACCTATTACACGTGCAATTTCATCCAAATCATTCTTAAATTGTTCACGCCTAATATTCAGGAATCTACCAGTTCCAGGTTCTTCTGCTACCGTGCCCCATATGTG
This sequence comes from Dehalococcoidia bacterium, assembly GCA_049513695.1. GTDB lineage: Bacteria > Chloroflexota > Dehalococcoidia > GIF9 > UBA5629 > UBA1162. The sequence continues at coordinate 1,551 of JBEKVW010000082.1, forward strand.
CCTCTTTCGTCTTCTGCATACATAGATAGCTGGATATGGCGTTGATTTTGATGGTGGAATAATGTCCACGATATAACTATCACCCTTACCAGTAACCATTTTACCTGCCATATATCACCCCACAATAAATTCACCCAATAATTATTCAGGTATAGGATGCCAAATAGGTTTCGTGGCATCAAGAATAAATACAATTGGTTCAATAAGTAAGTCACGGGTCAATAATTTCAATAATTCATTTTGGGCTATCACATCTGCTATGGGTGGGCTTGTACTATAATAAAAGTTCACGAAATCAGTCCCGATTACATTTGTAACTAATACCCTATCCCTAAAATCCCTTAATATATCAATCTGTTTGGCTAATGGTGTGCCATACGCGGCAGTAGCAATAAAACAATTAGTAGACGATGGTTTGGGAGGCGGCAGAATTAGATCAGGTTGGGGTAATGGTTCCGGTTTAGCGGGAATACTAGGAATTATGGGATTAACGGTGGTTGGTTTAGCAACGCTGCTCTCTGGTACTAGACTCCAACAAATAATAGATGTCTTAAATGAATCATATATATCCGGCATAGGCGTGCCCACTGGTGATTTTGGTGGACCTCCCAACCCTGACCTGAACTTCATTTTTTCTCCTGGGGGAGGCAATACGCCAGAGGACATTGAATTCCCGCCTTCGAACACACCAACCACTTTGCCCTTATAACTAAATATAGTATGAAATCTGAGATACGATGGGGTCTTAATGCCGGTATTTTGAATCTCACCAACTATATAAGAATCGACAGATTGAGGCCCCAGGCCCCATTTGGGGTCCAAAGTCTTGTAGGTACCGAGGGTGGGGCCTTCTGCGAAAGTTATATTGTCGTAAACCTCTATTCCACCGCCCAATATTGGAAAAGGATTTGTAAGTTCTTCAACTGAAATGTTCGATACTGCAAATGAATCCCAAGCCATATTAGTCCCGCGAAAGCCTGTGGTTGAACGGGGCAATATAAAAGGATGCACCGGGTAATTATCCTGGTCGTAAAGATCCCACTTACCGCCCCCGAGATAGGATTTGTCCTTGTCGTAAAATTTGAAGTCAAATGAAATTGTGATTAGTTTATCGGAAGAATTTGTAATTACGTAGTACGTAAAGCCTTGTGCGAGCTTGCATGCATCGACAGTTACTTGTTGTTTTAAGTCAGATGCGAGTACTAATTTAGATGGTGAGGTAGAAGCGGTAATATTCTTAGCAGATAGACCCAGTGAGGCGAAAATCAGCACAAAAGCTATTGAAAAGAATACTCGACCGGAATATGATGTCTTCATCTACCTCCAAACCTTGATATATTCTATATCACTGCTATTACTAGTACAATACATGCTTGATAAAGGTATTTTCAATTTATTCGCTCGAGAAATCTAGATCAGCAAAACGGGCACCGCGATGGTGGAATACTGACAAGGGCATTAATCTGAATCCGTCCATGTGCGGGGCAGTCAATGGTATATTTCGCCCTACCCACTTTTATTGACGAGCTTCCGTTATTTCCCGGCTTCGCCCTAACCTCGCCGAACACGTTCCCACAGTTCGGGCATTTGTTAGAATCTGGCGGGATAGTGCAACCACAATCAAGACAGCGTAATCCGTTCATGTCTCACCCCTGTAAATACATTATTTGGTAATTCTGCTGTGTAGGGCTTAGTTGCCAACAGCGACATGAGCGCCCCCGCTACCAACCTACATCCCTGCGCCACTGACCTTACCCTTAAAAAGAGGCAATGCCGGTGGGCGATGTTACACAAACCGTGATACATCACGAGTGAGCACTACTTGATTTAAGTACGAAACCGTCGGGCTCTGTATTTGATGGATGGTTGTTTTAAGTATAGATTCAACCAGACAAGAAGAGGACAGGAGCTTCAAAATACCGCTAATTTCACGGTAATTAGGCAAACTTCAAATGCCACCTCCTGGATATATCCAGAATACTTCTACTAAAAGTACCGGTTTGAAGCTATTCCGAAATGTGTGCAGGGGCTTGACGGCGGCTGACTTAAATGATATATTTGATATACTTATTTATCATATTTGAATGGATCGATGAATAATGACGGATAAGTTGCTGAGGAATGTTACAGAACAAATCTGGAGGGAGGCCAAGTCACAGGCGGCCCTGGATGGCAAGAGCCTGAAGGACTGGGTCGAGGAGGTCATCGCGGACAAGCTGGGCAAAAGGAATCTGCTCAAATCAAAGAAAGATATGAGGAGGAAGCACGATGAAAGAGGGTCAACTAGTAATGATCAAGGAATGCCACAAGATACCGGAGCTGGTGGGAAAGACAGCCGAGGTGGTCGTGACAAACGGTCTACAACTCGGCAGTAAATATCCAATCCACGTTGCCATAGAAGGCTATGAAAACCCCATTGGCTTCCGTGAAGACGAGATAACAGTGATCGGTCAGGGCTAGCCAGATAGTAGGCTAATTGTCGCTCAGCGAAATGGGACAATTTTGGAAGCCGGCGGCAGTATAGGCCAAGTTGGCAACCTCAGTGGTCGTGGTGGCATCTCCTTTTTATTGAATTGCCATCATACATCACTCTGACGCACTAAGAAGTCAACCAATATAATGATGCTGACTAGAAGATCAGTATAAAGAACCAGCTATTTAATTACCGGTGAAGTGGCAACCACGTTAAACTACACTCATCAGCAGCCGCAGGACCTGATGAAAAAACATGCGAAGTTTTAACCGGTAAATAGCTTAGTAAATTGACGAATATCGGTGGGACTGAGGGCATGAGAACATGGCCAAAGGATATTGAGGCCAAGATTATGGTGCACGGCCCACCACCACTGTATATTCTGGTGTCTGGTAATTAGCGAAAAGCCTCACACGTACGTACACTTCTCCATTCTCCACAGACGCATTCAACTCGTGTATATTAGTAGTCTTGGGCGGTGGTTGCTGACCGATGCGGCCAACCCAACGCCCTACTTCATCGATTTGGTTGAGAATGGCGGGCCGGACATAGGCTTTGTCAATGAGTGACGGGCCGAATGTGATGAGGCCATATCCATATGCGATTTTTGCGATTAGGCGGGCCAAATCGACTGCCCTAAAGGTAACGCTGACTTGAAACCCTTCCATGCTTAGCTTGTCACGCACTTCCTAGATTGAGGGTCCGCATATTACGGTTGTGCCTAACACTTACGAAAACAAGATAAATTGCTCCTATAATAAAAAGCCCGATGCCAGCATTAGTCCATGTAATTGCAATCCCGGCCAGTATCATTAAAAGTGCCAAGCCCATCGAATGTAAATATGAAGCCAAAATCGCATCCTTTTCAATTTTCTTTATATGCTCCTCTATGGTTTCTAGGGTTATCTTGCTTTCACTTTCGTCTGACATTTCCAACCTCCTTAATATTGCCATATTAACATAAGTTTATTTCTTAAGAAATAATCCAAGGAGTCACATCATAGCCAGAAAACCCACTGGACGCCGAATATAGAGCACACTATGACCGAATCGTGACATTATGGTGTACAATATAAGGAATGGAATTATGAGACACCAGGTGCTGCGCCTCACATTGGTCCTTGCAATTTTCTGCCTGTTTGAGATGCTGACCGCCTGGCAGAACCAGATAGCGGTGGCGGACAATACGAGCTTGCTATTTCTGCAGAACTGGGGTCACGTCGGCAGTGGACAATCCTGTACCAATTCCTGTGGCCCGTGTGTGTGGTTCCAATCCCTCAAGGGTTAGTTTACCTTACGATCGCTTTGCATGATGGCAAAGAGGAGGTGGTGATATGCCCGAACATCCTTTGAAAATCTACGATGATCTCGACCCGAAACTCCTGGCGCGGATTAACGACAACCAGAAACAGGCCTTGGCCGACGGCGCGCTACCTAGAAAAATAAAGTTGCTGATCGCCATGGTATTGGACGCAGTGCACGGCGCCTCGGACGGGGTGAAGGCCCTAGCTGGCCAGGCGATTGAGGCAGGGGCTACCAAAGAGGAGATAGCGGAGGCGCTGCAGGTGGCACATTATATCTGCGGCGTAGGCTGCATCTATACCGCGGCCAGAGCTTTGAAAGAGGTGCTCAAGTAGCGGGCAAGCCGGTTACAAGTGGGGCTTACATAATATCTCTTTGACGTAGGTTTCGAAAAACAGGTGAGCGTAGGCCGGCCTCAGCACTATGGCTACGTCTGCTCCGCGGCCGGCGTCTGCCGCGCCCGTGCCGGCGATGGAGATGATATCTTCGTCAACCCGCACCAGTCCGGCATCCGCCGCCATACTGGCTATCTCGCAGGCCACCTTCATGCCCTGGCCGAAGATGCGCAGCGTATTGGCTACGATGTCTCCAATGATGTAAGTTGTGGGAGCCTGCGGGATGGAGCTCTGCCGCATGGCCCGGTTGAGGCCCCCGAAAAGGTGCGTGGTGGTCAGTATTTTTATGCCCTTGCTCTCAACTATCTTCCGGTTTTCCTCCGTGAACTCCTGGAGATTGTGTTCCTTGAAGCCGGCCGAGTGTGTTACAACGATCAGGTTCAGGCCTGTGAAGACATCTGTAGCCTTCACGGCTGTCCAGCCGGTGGTTGACGCAACCACGATCGTTTTGATATTCAATTCCTTGGCGCGCCGCCTGGCAATATTGAGTGTCTCCTCGGTATTCTCCTTGCCCGGTTTGGCAAAATATACAGTGTGTAACTCCATTTTGTGGTCCTCCAATTTTTCCTTCACCCTGGCCATATTCGGGAATTTGCCTGTAGTGGATGCCAAGATTATGTTACCACTTACTGTGATTGCCACCAAGGAACAGGGTAAGCTGGGGGTATTGTACATCCGCATCCCGTACATTTAGCTAAGATTATAATAGCTGCAAAAACAGCCGCCAGAATTATCTGACATTTATGTTTGCTCAGCTTCTTGACAACGCCCTAGTACGTGTTTGACAATTGTCTCCATACACGAAATCCAACAACTTAAAGTTTCAAGGAGGACACATGTTCGAGGTTTTCTTAACGGCAGAGCAGAGAAATCTCTTGAAAGAAGCGCAGGATCTGGTCAAATGGGTACCCCGGCAATTAATTCTCGATATGGATGACGAGAAAATCAAATTCCCCAAAGAATTCATAGAGGAGGCGGGAAGAAGAAACCTCCTTGCGTTGCGGGCGCCGAAGCAGTATGGGGGAAGGGCGCTCAAATACGTAGACGATTTCGTCGCGCTTGGCGAGGTCGGCAAACTCGGTGTCCCCTTTGGATGTATCTATGGTATGGTTTCTCTGATCTCTGATGCATTAAATGCTTTTGGAACTGAAGCGCAGAAGATCAAGTATCTTAACCCGTTAATAGCCGGAAAAATGTGGGCCGGCGAAGGGCTCACTGAACCCAGGGGCGGTTCGGACTTCTTTGGGGCAACCACCACCGCCCGCAAGGAAGGGAAACATTATATCCTGAACGGCCAGAAACGCTTTGTGGTAGGGGGCGACGGTGCCGACTTTTTCCTTGTATATGCTGTGACCAACCCTGGAGCGAGTCACAATTCTTTAAGCGCCTTCCTGGTAGAAAGGGATATGGGCATAGAAGTGAAGCATGTGTACGGGCTAATGGGCAGCCGGGGAACCGGGACTGCTAGGATCGTATTCAGAGACATCCGGGTGCCCGAGGAAAACTTGCTCGGGAAGGAAAACCATGGATCGGAAATCTTCTACCACATGATGGTACCTGAAAGAATGGTGGGTTACATCAACGGCTCAAGGGCGCTGCTGGAAATTGCCGCCCGCTATGCCAACCAGCGGAAGGCGTTTGGACAGCCTATCAGAAATTTCGAGGCGGTCAGCTTCAGAATAGCTGAATGCATTACCAAGATCGACGCCGTCAACGCGCTGGCTTACGTAGTGGCCCGAACGATTGATGACCAGGTCGGCACTGCCGGCTATCGAAGAAGGATGGTATCAGAATTGAAAAAATTCGCAACCCAAACTCAATGGGAAGTTGCCAATGAGACCATGCAAATCCTCGGCGGCATAGGATACACCAGGGTCTTTCCCATTGAAAGGGCAGTCCGAGAAACACGGCTTCTACAAATCTGGACCGGCACGAACGATATCCAGAATTTAATTATTCAGCACGAGTTTTTCAAAGAATTGCTGGCCAAGACGGTTGAAGAGAGGAACTACGAAGCTGATGTCTCAATTAGCGCGGCAGAGGCCGCGGAAGAGAAGATTTACGAGTAAATCACCACGAAGTCATATTATCCCCATATTAGAGATGGCGCCGGTGCGCTTCCTGCCGGCGATGCCTATACGCAAAAGGCGACAGGTCATAGTCGATTGACATCCGTGACTGCCCAATGTAGCATTGTTGCTCCATTGACGGCGGAATCACCTGGGGCCCAGATACCAGGCTCACCATTAATACGCTAGGAAATTCCTACAATCCGGTTATAGCAGTTGACGGGAATAACGTCCATATTGTATGGCAGGATTCTCGGGTTGACTTGGCCTATAAGCGCTCTACTGATGGCGAAACCACCTGGGGCCCCGACACCAGTCTCACCACTGGTACCTCACAATCCGAATACCCTGTTGTAGCAGTTACCGGAAACAATGTAAATGTTGTATGGTATGACGACCGCGACCATAACTGGGAAATATACTATAAGCTCTCTACCGACGGAGGGACCATTTGGGGCACCGATACTAGGCTCACTTACGATCCAGCACAGTCCCTATACCCAGCTGTAGCAGTTGCCGGTAACAATGTACATGTTGTATGGTACGACGACCGCGATAACAACTGGGAAATATACTATAAGCACTCCCCCGATGGCGGAATCACCTGGGGCCCAGATACCAGGCTCAGCACTGGTTCGATATCATATTCTACTAGCCCTTCTGTTGCTGCTTCCGGGAATGACGGCCGTGTTGTCTGGTATGACTCCAGCAACGGATTCCAGATATATTATAAGAAATACGTGGGCACTACGCCGGAACCACCCACCGTCACCAGTGTCAATCCCGCCAGCGGCTACCAGGGGCAGACGGAGAATGTCACCATCACGGGCAACTATTTTATCGGGTCGACGGCGGTCACCTTCGGCAGCAGCGTCACCGCCAACAGCTATACTGTAGACAACGTCACCCAGATGAGGGCCAGCATCACTATCTCCTCATCAGCTTCAGCCGGCACCAGGAATGTGTCCATCACTACCTCCTGCGGCACAGGCACACTGAATAACGGTTTCACGATACTGCCTTCGGGGCAGCCCACAGCTTCGGTCAACACCAGCCTGGGGGCAGTCAACTTCACCACCAGCGCAGGCTCTATATTGGGCCTGACCAACATCCCGCCCAGCAGTATGACATGCTCGGCAGGCGGTTTCATCTTTCCCTACGGTATGTTCTCTTACAACGTAACCAACCTTACCCCGGGTGCGACTGTTACCGTTACCATCACCACGCCCACCACAATACCCATGGGCTCTAAGGTCTTCA
>JBEKVW010000083.1:0-9030 GCA_049513695.1 Dehalococcoidia bacterium
ATAGCCTGTTCCAGTGATCCCGGAACGGTCTTCAGTTTCCTGGCCTCTTTGGCGCTGAGAGTGTAGGTGTCCTTATCGAACGGCTGGCCCGGGTCGATTTTGTTTGCGATACCATCGAGGCCGGCCATCAGGAGAGCGGACAGGGCCAGGTAGCCATTGCAGGTTGAATCCGGGGGCCTGAATTCGATCCTCTTGGCCTTGGGATTTTCTGAGTACATCGGGATGCGGACGGCCGCGCTGCGGTTGCGGGCCGAATATACCAGGTTGACCGGAGCTTCAAAGCCGGGCACCAGCCTCTTGTAGGAGTTTGTCGAAGGGGCGCAAATGGCACAGAGCGCTTCAGCATGCTTTAGAAGGCCACCTATGTAATACTTGCAGGTCTGGCTGATGAGCGCATAGCCCTTGGGATCGAAGAACACGTTTTTGCCGTCTTTGAACAGGCTCTGGTGAACGTGCATGCCGGAGCCGTTATCCTGGAAGAGGGGTTTCGGCATGAAAGTCGCTACCCTCTTATGTTTGCGGCAGACGTTCTTGATGACGTATTTGTACCACAACATCTGGTCGGCCATCTTTAGCAGGTCCTTGTATTTCATGTCGATTTCGCACTGGCCTGCAGTAGCAACCTCGTGATGATGCACTTCGATTTCAAGGCCCACGGAAGCCATGACCTCAACGATTTCGGACCTGAGGTCCTGCAGTGAATCGGCTGGAGGTACGGGGAAATAGCCTTCCTTGTACCTGGGCTTATAGGCCAGGTTCGGCTTCTCGTCTTTGCCCGAGTTCCAATCCGCTTCTACAGAGTCTATGAAATAGTAGCCGCTCTTGTGGTCCTGGTCGAAGCGGACATCATCGAAAATAAAGAACTCTGCTTCGGGGCCGCAGTAGCAGGTATCGGCTATGCCTGTTGATTTCAGGTGCTGGACGGCCTTTTTAGCGATGTACCTGGGATCCCTGCTATAGGGTTTCTTCGTTACGGGGTCATACACGTCACAGATAATGCTCAATGTGGGATGCTCGCAGATGGGGTCGATGACGGCGGTTCCTGCGTCGAGCATCAGGATCATATCGCTTTCCTGGATCTCCTGGAAGCCGCGAATGCTGGAGCCGTCGAAGCCTATGCCCTCGGTCCAGATTCCCCCTTTCGCACCATCCGGATCGTCTATTCCAATTTCGCCTGGAGTGATGGTGAAATGCTGCCAGAGGCCGGGCAGATCGAGGAACTTCAGGTCGATGAATTTGATATTTTCATCCTTGACCTTCTTGAGAATTTTTTCCGGTGTCATTTTATCGGGTACCAATACTTTCCTCCTTTATTTTGGTTATTTTAAACAGATTTCGATGTGAAAACCCCGTGAAATTCACAAATCCACCTGTTTATTTATAAAGGTCAATTTAACGCCGAAATGTTACAAACAGATTAAATAATGTCGAAATTTTTAAAAATCAGGACGAAAAATTTAAAAATTGGAGGGGATGGCCGCCGTTTTGGCCATCCCCTACCCCGGTTTTCAATGATTTTCCACAAATTAGCGGCGTTTTATGAAAGCCCGCCGTAAGCCCTTTCGCCGTGCTGCGATATGTCCAGGCCCACCATTTCCTCCTCGTTCCTCACACGCAGGCCGAAGGTGGCATCCACCACCTTGGCGATCACCCAGGTGAAACCGAAAGAGTAGCCGGCAGTTGCGGCGATGGCCACCATTTGTATCAGCACCTGCATGCCATTGCCGTCGATGAGGCCCGACTTGCCCCCGATGGCGGAGGTTGCCAGAATACCTGTAGCCAGCATACCCACCGTGCCGCCGATGCCGTGACAGGCAAATACATCCAGCGACTCGTCTATCTTGTTGGACTTGTTCCTCCACAGCATCACGTAGTAAGAGATAACTGCGGTCACGATGCCAATGGGTATGGCGGCCATGGGGTGAATGAAGCCGGAGGCCGGCGTTACAGTTGCTAGGCCTACCACCGCTCCAGTGGCGACGCCCAGCACCGAAGGCCTGCGGTATATCCAGCCCAGAATAAGCCAGGTTAGGGCTGCTGAGGCAGCTGCAAAGTTGGTGGAGGCGAAGGCGCTGGCGGCCAGGCCGTCGGCTCTGAGTGCGCTGCCGGCATTGAACCCGAACCAGCCGAACCACAGCAGGGCCGTGCCAAGCACGACATAGGGGATGCTGTTGGGTTCCATGGTCTCCCTCTCCTCAAAACCCCTTCTGGGGCCGAGTACCATGGCGATGGCCAGCGCCGCGAAGCCGGCGTTGATATGGACAACCGAGCCGCCGGCGAAATCCAGCACGCCCAGGTTGGCCAGCCAGCCGCCGCTGCCCCATACCCAGTGGGCGATCGGACAGTAGACTACCGTGAACCAGATGGCGGAGAAAATCAGCAAAGCGCTGAACCTGATGCGCTCCACGACACCGCCCGTAATAAGTGCCACTGTGATAATGGCAAAGGTGGCCTGGAACATCATGAAGAGGAAATGTGGAATAGTAGATGCGTAAATATCGGAGGGGACCATGCCCACATTCATCAGCCCCGCCCACTGCAGCCCGCCGAATAGTCCTTTAAAGTCCGGCCCGAAGCTAACACTGTAGCCGTAGAAGGCCCAGAGGACGGAGATCAGGCCCAGCATAACGAAGCTCATCATGAGGGTGGAGAGAAGGTTTTTTTGGCGGACCATGCCACCGTAGAAGAATGCCAGGCCGGGGGTCATCAACATCACCAGCGCGGTGGCTACCAGCATCCATGCTGTGTCGCCTGAGTTAATCTGCACATTAACCCTCCTATTCAGTTTATAAAACCAAATAAGAAGCTAATCTGCACATCAGCTTCCCGTTCAGTTTGTTAGAATAAATATATAGGCTAATTGTTACAAATATGTTACATTATTGTTCTGCCATAGAGAGGGGATGCTTGGTGCAGCAGGCATCCCCACCCAGGATGACAGCGCGCTATTTAACGTTTACGCACGTCTCACCGGCGTCGCTGGTCCTGACCCTGTAAGCATTTTCGACCGGTAGGACGAAGATCATGCCGTCGCCTTCCCTGCCTGTCCTGGCCGCCCGGGCTATGATCTCGATGGCCGGTTTACACTCTTCATCCGCCAGCACAATCTCGATCTTGACCTTGGGCAGGAAGTCTACCCGGTACTCGCCGGCACGCCATTGAAGTGCGATTCCCTTTTGCCTGCCGCGTCCGTTGACGTTGGTTACCGTCATGCCGAGCATCCCGTGTTCAGACAGGGCATCCTTGACCGCGGCCAGTTTTTCGGGACGGATAATAGCTTCGATTTTTTTCATTATGAGACACCTCCATAAGCGTTTTCACCATGCTGAGATATATCGAGTCCGACGGACTCCTCTTCTTCTTTGACCCTGAGGCCCATGGTGGCCTTGAGGGCTTTGGCCAGCAGCCAGGATACTACGAAGGAATAGGATATGACGGCTGCGATAGCCACTGATTGGATAAGGACCTGCTTCCAGTTTCCGTCGATAAGGCCGGAGCCGGCGGCATTGACCGAAGCTGTGGCGAATATGCCGGTGGCCAGTGCGCCCCACGCCCCGCCCATGCCGTGGCAGGCGAAGACGTCGAGCGATTCATCCACCCGGTTGGCCTTCGATCTCCAGACCATGACGTAGTAGGAGATGATCGAGCCTATGGCGCCGATAGGGATGGCAGCCCAGGGCTGAACGAAGCCGGCGGCCGGTGTAATAGCTACCAGTCCCACCACCGCGCCGGTGGCGGCGCCCAGTACCGATGGCCTGCGGTGCAACCATCCCAGGATCATCCAGGTGAAGCCTGCAGCAGCTGCCGCAGTGTTGGTGGTGACAAAGGCGCTGGAGGCCAGTCCCCCCGCTGTCAATGCGCTGCCGGCGTTAAATCCGAACCAGCCGAACCAGAGCAACGCAGCTCCCAGAACCACATAGGGTATATTGTTGGGTTCCATGGTCTCGCCCTCTTTAAAGCCCTGGCGGGGTCCCAGCACCCAGGCCAGAGCCAGGGCCGAGATACCGGCATTGACGTGCACAACCGTGCCGCCGGCGAAATCGAGGGCCCCCAGCTGTGCCAGCCAGCCGCCGCTGCCCCACACCCAATGTGCGATCGGACAATAGACGAGCGTAAACCAGAGCGCAGCAAAGGCCAGCAGTGCGCCGAATTTGATACGTTCCACTACGGCGCCGGTCCACAATGCCACCGTGATGATGGCGAAGGCGCCCTGAAAGGCCATGAAAGCCAGGTGTGGTACGGTAACGGCATAGATTGTTGAGGCGGCCTGGCCCACTCCCATCAGTCCGAACCAGGCAAAGTTGCCGGTCAGGCCTTTAACATCCGGCCCGAAGGCCATCGTATAACCGTAAATCACCCAGAGCACGGAAATCATGCAAAGGATGGCGAAGCTCATCATTATGGTCGAAAGAAGGTTCTTTTTTCTGACCATCCCGCCGTAGAAGAAGGCGAGGCCGGGCGTCATGAGGATCACAAGCGCTGTGGAAATGAGTAACCAGGCAGTATCGCCCGAATTCATAGTACACCTCCTTGAAGTTTATATGAGGAAGTTTAAAGGAGGCCTGTTTCGGGATTATTACGGGGATGTTAATTTTATGTTACAGGATGGATTAGCTCTTTGAGGGGGAATCTTTGAACTTATAGCCGATATTCCTGACGGTATCGATGAAGGCATGCTCCGGGTCTTCGATCTTGCTGCGCAGCCTGCGGATGTGGACATCCACCGTGCGGTCGCCGCCATAATAATCGTAGCCCCAGATTTCGTTGAGCAGCGCCTCGCGCGTAAAAACCTTTCCCTTATTAGTGGCCAGTAATTTCAATAGCTCATATTCTTTGAAGGTCAGGGCCAGCAGCCTGCCACCCAGTTCTACTTCGCACCTGATGGGGTCGATGCTCAGGTCCCCTGCCTTTATTATGGTCTCTTCATTTTCCCTGTTGACCTTGGTGACCAGCCTGCGTATCCTGGTGGAAAGCTCATCCAGATTCCAGGGTTTCATGATGAAATCATCCAGCCCCTGCTCGCCGACCACCGTATGCAGGGTGGGAGTGGAGATAAGGGCGATCACGGGAAGCAGCCGCCGCAATTTGAGTTTTCTGAACCATTTCCAGGCCGAATCACCGTGGGCTGAGATGGCTGACACGTCCACCAGAGCGATATTGAAGAACTGGCGCTGGTCCTGCTCGATCACGTCATCGGCGTAGATGCAGGCGGTACAGGAAAAACCCAGGCGGCTGAGGCCGGCGCTCAGGTCCCTCACCCGGTCCATTTCGTTGGTAACCAATAAAATGTTATACATAAATTAATGCTATTTGCGGATCGGGATACCCTTCCCGGCCAGATATTCTTTTACCTCTTTAATCGAATATTCCCGGTAGTGGAATATACTGGCGGCCAGAACCGCGTCCGCTTTGCCGATAGCCAGTGCTTCGTAAAGGTGCTCCAGCGTGCCGGCTCCACCCGAGGCGATAACCGGGACGTTGACCAGCTCACTGACTGCGCGGTTTAACTCGTTGTCATAGCCTGCCTGGTGCCCGTCGGCATCCCAGCTTGTCAGCAATATCTCGCCGGCGCCCATCTCGACCGCCTGTTTGATCCATTCCAGCGCGTCGATGCCGGTCGGCTTGCGGCCGCCGTGGGTGCAGACTTCCCATCCTGGCTTGTCTTTTCCCCGTATGCGCTTAGCATCCACAGCCAGCACCATGCATTGCCGACCGAAGATGGCTGCGCCCTCCTTCAGCAGCTCGGGCTTATGCACTGCGGCCGTATTTATCGAGACTTTATCGGCTCCCGCCAGCAGCATGCGGCGCATGTCGCTGATCGAGCGCAGGCCTCCGCCCACACACAGCGGGACAAATACCTGTTTGGAAACCCTGCGGACGACTTCGACCATGGTATCGCGTGCCTCGGGTGTGGCGCCGATATCCAGGAAAACCAGCTCGTCGGCGCCTTCCTGGTAGTAGAAAGCCGCCTGTTCCACCGGATCGCCGGCATCGCGCAGGTTGGTGAAGCTGGTGCCTTTGACCACGCGGCCCGCTGTCACATCCAGGCAGGGTATGATTCGTTTGGTCAACATGTCGTATACCTTTATATATTATCCTTTTACAACGAGGCGATTTTCAAAAAGTTGGAATACATTTTCAGGCCGGGCTCGCCGCTTTTCTCCGGGTGAAACTGGGTGGCGAAAAGGTTGTCCTTGATTATCATGCTGCAAAACTCCAGCCCGTATTCCGTCACTCCGGCTACCACCGACCTGTCCAGGGGATGTGCGTAATAACTATGGACGAAGTAAAAGTTGGTGTTATCCGGTATATCGGTGAAAACCGGGTGCGCCATCACCTGTTTAACCTGGTTCCAACCCATGTGTGGTATCTTTAACCCGGCCGGCAATTTCTTGACCTCACCGGGTATGATGTCCAGGCACGGATAGTGGCCGCCTTCTTCGGTGCTGGAGAGCAGCACCTGCATCCCGACACAGATGGCAAAGAGGGGCCTTCTCCAGGCTACCAGTTTTTTAACTGCATCGGCCATGCCTATGGCTTCCAGTCCTTTCATGGTGTCGCCCGCCGCACCCACGCCGGGCAGGAAAACAGCGTCAGCCTTGAGTACCTCAAATACGGAATCGGTTACCAAAGGTTGATACCCCAGCTTGGTGAGCGCGTTTACCACGCTGCCGAGGTTGCCGGCTCCATAGTTTATGACTGCAATTTTCTTCTGGTCTTTACGCATATAGCACTGTCAAAACCCTTTGCCCGGGCGGAAATGTTTTCCGCATTACCGTGATTATAGGAAAAGTCTGACCCGACTAAAGTTTAGCATACAAGCCGTAACCACTGACAACTGGAATGAAGCAAGCACCGTCAGGTGTTGTCCTCATTTTCCGGGGGATGCGAGTCCTTCTTGTGCAGTACCGGCTTGACGAGCTCGAAGATCAGGAGCGTGAAAAGCGTGATCAGCAGCAGCAGCAGCAGGGTCTCAAGGAATTCTTTGTGTACCAGGAACATGATGATGAATATCTCCAGCATCAGGACGGCGGTCTCGATGATCCTATGCCGCACCATATTATCGACGATGAAGGAGAACATGATGACCTCAACCCAGCCTTCGGCAATTACGCCGAGGGTGATGGACTCCCAGGTCAGTGTGCCGGGCGCCAGGACTCCCGACATGTACTGAAGGAACCCGAAGGTGAAGAGCGACTCCGGTATATAAGACAGGTTAATGGCCAGGTAGGTCGGCATGCGGCCTCTCAGCAGCCCGCAAAAAAGACCGGTCAGGGATTTGCCGAATATAATGGCCAGGCCGTAAACGGGGCCGTAGATACCGAAAACCCCAAGGTGGAAATAGGGGTAAATCGAGGTCAGGGCGGCAGCCAGCCAGCCGTACCAGGGGCCGAAGGTAATGGCGATGGCGAAAGTCGCCAGGTGTGAAAAATCGAACGTAACCTGCGGGCTGAAGGAGGTGAGCTGACTGGACAAGAAAAACAGCAGGTTCCCCAGCGCGGCGGCGGCCAGGGTAATTCCCAGCTTTCGCATCCGTTCTCCCGCAAATATACGCATATCTTCTTGCCGTTAAGGGACGGGCTGTGCTTCAAAGTATAACATTTTTTACTCGTATAATCCGCGCTTACGGTTTTCTTCCAGTATACGGTGGTACTCCCGGTCGACATCTATGCCGTTGTCGCGCAGCACGCGCTCCATCATTTCGACCGAATGGTAGAGGTCCAGAAAACGGTTCAGCCAGGCCTGGGGATGGTCAGGGTCTTTGGAAAAGTCGGCGGCCAGCTGTTTGTACTCTTCGGTAATCTTGGCGAACTCCAGCCGGGGTTCGAATTTTCCCTTGATACGGGGGAACTTGAAAAGCTGTTTGACCTTGCCGAAATGGCGCTGGAATATATATTTATCGACGTACCAGAAGACGCAGGCCAGTAAAAGCTGGTTGATGAGGAAAGCCGGGAAGTCCGGGATGCCCAGCCGTTCCCTTAAGAGTACCTGTAAGATGGCGCCGGCGATGCCTGACAGCAGGATCCAGCGTCCGAAAACGTAGATGAACCACTCCCTGGAAAACATGGCGACCCCCTGCGATTTTTTCTTGGCCTTTGATTTAATACTAGCATCGCACCTGAGAGCTGTCTATATGATTTACAGGCTGAGCCTGCAAAGCAGTGTTATAATTGATCTTAGCAGGGGTGTCCGATCCTGTATCGGATAATTGGAGGCTTGAGATGAAGGTGGTCTATCATGAGCGTTTTACCCAGGTGTACGAAAACGACCCCGCCGCCGCGCCCGGCCGCATGGAGGCTATTATTACGAAGCTAAAAGGTTTCGATATCATTGAGCCGGCGCCGGCGGGCATCGAAGATATCCAGTTATGCCATACGGAATACCATATCAATTACGTGCAGCGCTACGGCTCCGTATATGAGATGGCCCTGCTGGCAGCCGGCGGGGCACTGAAGGTGGCCGGGTTGGCCTTGGAGGGGGAACCCGCCTTCGGCCTGATACGTCCTCCGGGGCACCACGCCAGCGCCGACAGCTGCTGGGGCTTTTGCTTCTTCAACAATATGGCCGTAGCTATAGCCAGGCTGAAAAGTCAGGGGCGCATCAAAACTGCCCTCGTGCTTGATTTCGACCTGCACTTCGGGGACGGAACGGCCAACATCTTCGAGGGGGATTCCAGTGTAACTTATTTCCATCCGGAAGACGGCCACCGGCAGGATTTCGTTGACCATGTCGGCCGCTTTTTAGATCAGAATAAGGCCGATGTAATCGCCGTCTCCGCAGGGTTCGACCGGCATATAGAGGATTGGGGTGGGCTCTTGTCGACCGAGGACTACCGGACCATGGGGCAGGAAGTAAAAAAGTTTGCTCTCAAGAACTGCGAAGGCAGGCGCTTCGGCGTCTTGGAAGGAGGCTACAACCACACAGTTCTGGGTGATAACGTCAGGGCCTTTCTCGAGGGTATGGCCTGACCGGGCAATATCTTCTATACATTAATATATATGAGCATCCGGGACCTGGGTCAAGTTTTCA
>JBEKVW010000084.1:0-8997 GCA_049513695.1 Dehalococcoidia bacterium
CTGGGATAACGCCAAAAAGATGATTGAAGATGATCAGCTGAAAGACGCTAATGGCAACATTCTTGGCAAAGGTTCGGATGCTCACAAGGCTGCTGTGGTCGGAGATACCGTCGGTGATCCGCTTAAGGACACTGCGGGCCCTTCATTGCATGTGCTGGTAAAGCTTCTGGCCACCATTACCCTGGTACTCTGCCCGCTCTTCGTCTAAAAGTAGACTTGAGCTGCTGATAAAAAAGGGGCAATCACCTGATAAAGGGATTGCCCCTTTTCTCGTCCCCAATGGTAGTCTCGGGACCATGGCCCGGATAAACTATGGTGTTGTCGGGCAACGTGTAGAGCTTACTCTTAATACTATATTCAAGCTGTTGGTAGCTGCACCCCGGGAAATCGGTCCGCCCTATGCCCGCATTAAAAAGGGTATCTCCACTGAAAAGAATGCCATGCCCGTATAAAGATATTTCGTCGGGGCTGTGACCCGGTGTGAACAGCACTTCAAAATGAAGGTCATCTATATCGATTTTGTCGCCGTCTTTTAATATCAGATCGGGTTCCGGAACCCTGGTCGAGCCCCCTGACATGGCTGCAACCAGCTTTACAAATGCCCCTGGGGTAGTGGGGTCGGGCCCTGCGCCCACAGCAAATTTGGCGCCGGTGGCCTCTATTAAGGTCTTGACGGCCCCTATATGATCGAAATGGGAGTGCGTAACTACTATCAATGACACGGAGATGCCGAGGCTTTCGATCCTCTTCAATATCGTCTTCGATTCCGCTCCCGGATCGATTATCATACCCTTCCGCGTTTTATCGGAAGCAACAATATAGCAATTAGTAGCTATAAATCCCACTGTTAGAGCCTCGACTATCATCTCTAAATCTCCTTTAAATATCGGCTTAATCCTGTTCCCGGGCAAAGTGAAAGGCAACAGCTAAAGTTTAGTTATACATGGCCCTGCTGTCCACCGACCGGCAACTACTAAGAGGCCCTTATTTCTTCGCGCATAAACTTGATATACGCAATGGCAAAGCATACCGCAGTCAATGCAACCAGCGCCACTATCTGCGGCCAGACGATCAGCAAACTTTGGATCAGTGGAAGAGGGGTGGGAGTAAGCCCGGAATATATGCCGATTACCATCATGGTCGGGCTGCTGGTGCCCATGGAGGGCAGCAATATCGCTTGAATGCTCTCGGAATACAGAGTTCCGGGGGAAACCCTGCTTAGCATCCTGAATAAGCTGTCGAATTGCATTATATCGTTCACGGAGGCGGTTTGAGTATTTATATGCGTTACGGCGCCCGCGATCAAGGCTGCAATTAAACTCCCGAAAAGGAAAAGGAACATCCAGATTGCGATCGAGGTTAGGGCGGACGTTGACGTCTTTCTGAATAGCACGGAGAACAGGATAGCCAGTGACATCCAAAAAGCTCCATATAAGATACTGATTACAATAAACGTGAATAGGCGCAGTATTTCCTCGGCCTGCGGCGGGACGCCGATCATACGCAGGCCAAGCCCTGAGACCAGAATAACCATGGAAAATATCATCAAGGCCATCATGATCACGCCGGCCAGGAACTTACCATTTATAACAGCATCACGGTAAACTGGCTGTGCCAGCAGGCGGCTCAGATTGCCGCTGGTCCTCTCGCTGTTGACGGCGTCGAAGCCGAGGGCAATGCCGATGATTGGTATGAAGATCGACATGAAAAGCGGGAAGGAAAATGGATTACTGCTGCCGGATGTTGTAAACAGATTCAGGAATATGTATTTGGTCGACTCATCCACGCTGGTCCGAATATTTTGCGATGCTATATAAACCGTGGCTATTCCGGCTATATATATGAGCAAAAACAGCACGACAAACCTTTTGCTGTTGAAACAGTCCGAAAGTTCTTTCCACAATATCTCTTTTAAGCCTGTCATTTTTACGACTCTCTAAAATATTTCATATAGACTTCTTCGAGCTCGAATTCCTCAACCTTCATCTGGATTTTCAGGCCTGTGCAGCGCAGCATGACCTGCTCAAGTTCTTTTTCCAGGTTGTCTTCAGCTTTCACAACCGTACTGTCACCGATACATTCCACGCTGATAACACCGGGGATTTTCATGATCTCTTCACTTACTTTCTCAGCCAGCTGGGCTATGGGCATTATTATGTTAAATTGCCCTTCACGCAGCATCTCCCTGCCCAGCTTATCGACAGGGCCCGATGCCAGCATCCTGCCCTTGGAAAAGATCCCGACCTGGGTACATACTTTTTGTATTTGATGCAGTTGATGGGAGGATATCAGAACGGTCACCTTCTGTTTAGCCATAGCTTTTATCAAATTCAAAATCTGGTCGGTGCCTTCCGGATCGATTCCCGAAGTCGGCTCATCGAAAATTGCCACCCTGGGATCCTTGATCATGACATCCGCGATTCCCAGGCGCTGTTTCATGCCGTGGGAGAATTTGCCAACCACTTGATCAGCCTTGTCTTTTAAACCGACGACCTCCAGCAATCCATCGATTCTATCCGATAGCAATGAACCTGTAAGCCCGTTTAGCCTTCCCGTGTATTGAAGGTTTTCGCGGGCGGTCAGGTCATCATAAAACCCTATTTTCTCCGGCATATAGCCCACAACTTTTTTCACTTTGATGGGCTCACGGGCCGGATTATAGCCGATTACACTAACTGTGCCCGAAGTGGGTTCTGAAAACCCCATCAGCATCAGGATGGTTGTCGTTTTGCCGGCGCCGTTGGGACCCAGCAATCCGAATACCTCTCCTTCGGGCAACTGCAAGTTCAGGCTGTCGACCGCCACGAACTTGCCATAGGCCTTGGTTAGATTATGGGTTTCAATAACAAAATTATTGCTCATAATCTCCATCAGCGGCGGCCGAAGCGCATGAAGATAACAGCCAGCGCCAGTACTACCAGAATGACAATGCCGACTCCAACCCAGCCCCAGATCGTAGGCGTCAGCACCGTAACCCGTATCTGTAAATTGGCGAATGCATATTTTGAATCAGGTTGAGCCTGAACCGTAACCATGTAATCGCCCGAAATGGCTTTGTCGGACGGTCTGATGGTTGCCTGGATTTCTTTGGTATCTCCTGATTTAAAAAGGTCAAGCTTATCGGGTTTACATGTAACGATCCAGCCGCTCGGGTGGTCACTGGCCGCACAGGTTATATTAACGTTTTCAAGGTCGCCGGAACCGGTATTGGTCAGTTGAATGGTCATATTATTGTCCTGCCCGGAAGTAGCCTCGGTATTCAACCTTCCGTCAGGCGTGGCCATCTTCATATCGTAATTGGCGGTTACAATACCTTTGAGGTCAATGCTTGCGCTCACGTCCCCCGAGCTGGCCTTGAAAACGATGGGGTATTCACCGACCGGCGGGGCCTTAGTAGTAAATGGATTAACATTAAGTTTTACCGTGTCGCCATATCCCTTGGTGCCGTCAAGGCGGATGGCAGCTATTTCCTGACTCTCACCATAACCCGGATAGATACTATAAGTGAAGCCATCCGGCACCGTGGCTTTCAAATCGAAGGTCTTAGATCCCGGCCCCTTGTAATTTAAGGTCACTGTGAAAGAATAGCTCAGCCCTGAATAACCGCTTAAAACCGGGTACTGGCACGTTAAATCCAGGCTTTCGGCAGGCGTCGTATCATTTTGTCCTGTACACCCGGCGGCCGTGTATGACACAGGGGATTGTGCCGCATTTACAGGAGTATTATTGATAAAGGCAACCGATACAATCGTAAATGCAAGAATGCACAATACGGCTATCTGAAGGACTTTTTTGACCATGAACATACCTCCGTCATCATAATGAATATGTATTGTCAATGGATCTATTAGAAGGTGAAACCACTAAACGAAAATATAATGTAGCTCAATATGATATTAGTGTCAAATATTTGCAGGTAAGTTCGAAGTCAGTTCCTTGATTTATTAGCTTGTTACAAATATACTAAAACAAAACATTAAACATTCAATCTGAGAGGGAGGTGTCACCATGGCAGAGGTCGAAGTTGGTACTATTTCTGATTTCTTCGCTAAACCCGTTGTTGCGGCCATTCAATTAACCGCCGAGTTGAAGGTTGGTGATACTATTCATATCAAGGGCCATACGACGGATATGGAAATGCCCGTCAGCTCAATGCAGATAAACAATCAGAACGTGACTGAAGCCAAAGCGGGCGACGCCGTCGGTATTAAAGTAACCGATAAGGTCCGGCACGGCGACAAGGTCTTCAAAGTAACCGGCTAGACACTAGGCCCGAAGCTTTTAAGCAGGTTGGCCATCTCGATCGCACTGTTAGCTGCGGCGGATCCCCTGTTTCCTTCCTTGGCCCCTGCCCTTTCAATTGCCTGCTCAAGGTTATCTGCTGTAATGATTCCCTGAATAACCGGAATTCCCGTATCCAGGCTTAATCTGGCAATACCCTTATTTACCTCAGAAGCTACATACTCAAAATGGGGGGTTCCTCCCCTTATGACACAGCCCAAACACAGGATAGCGTTATATTTACCGGTTTCCAGCATTTTCTTCGCCGTAACGGGTATCTCCAGGCATCCCGGGGTCCAGGCTATATCGATATCCAGTTCGGTGACGCCGTGACGCAGGAGGGAATCCTTTGCTCCTTCCAATAGCCTTCCGGTGATCACTTCATTAAAGCGGGATATCACAATGCCAAACTTTAAACCTTTCCCGGCAAGCATTCCCTGATAAATCTTGGACATTTTAACCCTCCTATCGTTCGGTTACGCCAGCTAGTCCTCTATAGTTAGCAGATGTTCCAGCTTTTCCTGCTTGGTCTTGAGATAGTTCTTGTTATATTTGGTTGGAGCAGTAATGAGCCTGATGCTCTCAACAATCTTCAGGCCATAGCTTTCCAGTCCCACAATTTTCTTGGGATTATTGGTCAACAGGCGGATGTCATGCAATCCCAGGTCAGCAAGTATTTGCGCGCCGATACCATAGTCCCTCAGATCGGCGTCAAAACCAAGCGCAATGTTCGCCTCCACGGTATCCAGCCCCTGGTCCTGCAGCTCATAGGCTTTCAATTTATTATGCAGTCCTATGCCTCTTCCTTCCTGCCGCATATAAAGGAAGACCCCCCTGCCCTCACTCGCAATTTTCTTCATTGCCATTTGTACTTGTTCTCCACAATCACACCTCAGGCTGCTAAATACATCCCCCGTTACGCATTCGCTGTGGACCCTGACCAAAACCGGTTTGCTGTCGGACAGATCGCCCATCACCAGGGCAACATGCTCGTCGGTATCGACGGTGCTCTTATAGGCAAGTATGGTAAAGTCGCCGTATTTAGTAGGGAATTTGGCTTCAGCCACCTTCTGTACAAGCCTTTCGGAGCGCCTTCTGTAGGTGATAAGGTCTGCAATACTTACGATTTTAATATTGTGCCTTGCTGCTATCTTTTCCAGTTGAGGCAACCTAGCCATGGTCCCGTCTTCATTCAATATTTCACATATGACGCCGGCCGGATAAAGTCCGGCCATTTTAGCCATATCAACAATGGCCTCGGTATGTCCGGCGCGGACCAGCACTCCGCCTTCCCTGGCCCTGAGAGGGAACATGTGGCCCGGACGGGCTATATCTTCAGGCCTTGTCTTGGGATCAATCACCGCTTTTACGGTAACGGAACGGTCGAATGCCGAAATTCCACTGGTGGTTTTATTTTTGGCTTCCACCGACACTGCGAAGGCCGTGGTGAATTTGGAGGTATTCTCCTGTACCATGGGAGGTATCTGCAATTCATCCAATCTCCTACCGATAATCGGCATGCAGATCAGGCCGCGTGCATAGGTGGCCATAAAGTTGATTAGTTCGGGAGTTACTTTTTCGGCGGCGATGCCCAGGTCGCCCTCATTCTCCCTGTTCTCATCATCGACTATGATGATGAATTTTCCGGATTTTAAATCTTCAATTACTTCAGGAATCGGTGCTAGCGCCATTTTATTTTCCTCATTTCAGGTAATCATATTGATTTAATACGTTGATTATACCTTTTTGATTACACTGTTTATAAAATTTTTCTATATATTTGGACATTATGTCTACTTCCAGGTTGACACTTTGCCCCTGCTTTAAGTTACCCAGGTTTGAATTATTCCGGGTATATGTCACCAGAGAAACGGAAAACTGCGACGAGGTGCAATCCGTAACGGTCAGACTAACGCCATTAACGGCGATGAAGCACTTGTTGACCAGATACCTCAGTACATCCGACGGGGCACTGATACTGGCAACGATGGCTTCTTCCTGCCGGACAAGCGAGACCACTTTCCCCGTAGCGTCTACATGACCCTGCACAAAGTGACCTCCCAACCTTCCCTGCGCCGGCAGAGCCCGTTCCAGATTTATCTTATCACCGACTCTCAGGCCGCCGACCGTTGTGCGTTTCCTGGTCTCGGGCATTATCTCCACCGTAAAGCCGCCTTTTTCAAGGCCTGTTGCAGTCAGGCAGGCGCCGTCAACTGCGACACTGTCACCCAGTTTGGTGCCTTCCAGTACGACGCTGGCCTTCATAGAAAGGCTG
This sequence comes from Dehalococcoidia bacterium, assembly GCA_049513695.1. Taxonomy (GTDB): domain Bacteria; phylum Chloroflexota; class Dehalococcoidia; order GIF9; family UBA5629; genus UBA1162. The sequence goes on from JBEKVW010000084.1 coordinate 6,557, forward strand.
TTCGTGCCCAGGCTTTTAACCGTGCCGACTTCTTCAATTATTCCTGTAAACATAGGAATCATTATGCAGTATAGCCGCTTAAAAGAAACTCATTATTAAATCTTTCGATTTTCACATTTTTCAGTTGTAAAGCATCCTTGACCTTCATCACACCATCCCCGCCCACAGCCACTTTCGCCTTCTCGCCTCCAATAATAATCGGGGCTATGAAGACGAGCACCTTATCAACCAGATGCTGATCAAAAAAGTATCCTATTAGCTGGCTGCCGCCCTCAACCATCACCGTCGTTATTTGCCTTTGACCCAGTACCTTAAGCAGTTCCTTCAAATCAAGTAGCCCGGATTTGGATTGTAAGAGGATATACTCAGTCCCCTCACGCTTAATTTTTGCTTTACCCCTGTTCTCAGGGTTGTCGGTAACGGCTACCAAGGTTTTCCCCGGTTCGGAAAAGATCCTGGCCGTAGTCGGCACGGTGCCCCTTCCGTCTACGATCACACGCAAAGGTTGAAGTTTGGTTCGTCCGCCCCGGCCGCTATAACCACGGGCAGTCAGCCGCGGATCGTCCACTTTAACGGTCGTCGCCCCAACCATGATGGCATCGACAATATGCCTCTGGCCGTTGGCATAGTTCCTTGCCTCATCACTGGTGATCCATTTGGAGTCGCCGGTCCTGGTAGCGATCTTGCCATCCAGGCTCATGGCGAATTTGGCTATGATAAAGGGAATCCCGGTAGTTATATATTTAAAGTAGCCTTCGTTTATTTCCCTGGCCTTTTGCTCGTATTCACCCATATAAGTCTTAATGCCGGCCGCTTCCAGTTGCTGCACGCCCTTCCCATTGACGAACGGATTTGGATCCTTAACAGCTATATGTGCCTCTGAAATACCTGCATTGATCATGGCATTTGTACAGGGTGGGGTCTTTCCCTGATGGCAACAGGGTTCCAGAGTTACATACATGGTCGCACCCCTTGCCATCTCCCCCGCTTGATTGATCGCCATTATTTCCGCATGCTCCAGGCCGGGTTGCTGTGTATGCCCCAACCCAACTACTATACCATCGCGAACTATAACGGCGCCGACTGCTGGATTAGGGCTGGTATAGCCAAGCGCCAGCTCGGCCAGGGATAAGGAATACGCCATGTAGTCAATGGGTCGGCTCAGCATTTTTTACTCAAATTTATTCGTAATACAAAACTATGCGGATAAACGGGGTATGGTATAAATGTCAGGCGGTTATGTCCAGGACATAATCGCCTAAATTTAAATTCATTTTAGCATCCCTGAACTTTATTTAGCAAAACTGGCCCCCTCCGTAAATCGGAGGGGGCCAGTTAAATGAGCTACCTTGCTAACGAATCAATTAATTTCGTAAACCAGTTGCACGCTGGCCTGAAATTCCAGCTCGCCCGGGCTTATAGAGGTGGGGGCTGCAGACGGTACCGCTGCACCGGCCACTTTCATGTAATTGGTCTCTGTATACGGCACATAGGGAGTGCTTTCGCTCATATATAGGAGTTTGCCGAGCTTAACTCCAGATGCCTGCGACATTTGCTTGGCCCTGTCCATGGCATCCTGGATAGCCTTGTCCCTGGCTATTTTCTGCAACGGTGTGGGATCGTCCACCATGAAGCTTATGCTATTGACCCTGATCAGGTCGCCGCCCGCTTCTGCAGCGGCATCGATTATTGCTCCTGCCTTAGTAATATCCCTGATCTTGGCGGTCACCATGTTGGAAACCTGATATCCGATAACTATATTTGTATTTGTTTTATCATCCCAACGGGTCAACTGTTGAATGCTGAACTGCGACGTTGAAAGGTCTTTATCTGCAACGCCGCCGCTTTTCAGCACCTGCATGATATTGTCCATGGCATCGGCAGCCGCTTTTTGAGCCTGGGCAACGGTATTAGCCTGTGACTGTACACCCATTTGCAGTGCGACAACATCGGGGACACCGGTCGTCTTGCCCTGCCCATCCGCCCACAATCCCAGGTTTTGCTGACTGACGATAATCCCTCCTGAGCTGGCTACAGCGGGAGAACCCTGGTATACGATTGCCGGCGCCGGCGCGCATCCGACGGACGCCAAACTGATTATTAATAGAAACACACCAACCAAAATCGCACTTTGTAATCTCATGTTTACCTCCTCGAAAATATTATTGCGTGCTATCCGGTTAAAAGCAATTAAACGTTTGTCCTCAATTTACCTCTATTATAACGTCCGCCCCCAGGCTGAAGTTTAGTACTATTAGCGGAAAGGCTGCTTATATCATATAATTATCCGCATCAATTAAAGGATCGGTTTTTGAGATTATTTAAAGAATTCCTGATAACCCTGCTTATAGCGGTAGTCATTTTTATCGGTCTCCAGATCTCCATCAAAAGCTTTGAGGTTTTCAACGTCTCCATGCAGCCTACCTACTATGAAGGAGACC
>JBEKVW010000085.1:0-8990 GCA_049513695.1 Dehalococcoidia bacterium
TGACCGTGACGCCGTGATCCAGGAACACGATCAAAATACTAATTACTAATTAATCCGCCGGCAATGATTACAGCCATGATCGGTATTGAAAGAGTCGAAGGCAGTTATTCATTGCCGGCGCAACGAAAATAACAACTTATTTTCGCCCGTTTTAGATCTTCTATCGTCTTTTCTGGTGTCTTATCGGTTTATGACTTATCTTTACCGGGCTTTTCCGGGGATTTCTGGCAGGCCAGCTCCTCCATTAGTTCCACCTGTATCTCCTGTATTTCCAGCAGCCTCTGCCATTGGTTCAGGAGCAGATGATCGATCTTATCGTGCAAATGGCGGATCTCCAGCTCGGCCTTTAGGTTTACCATGTAATCATGCTCGGCTCTCAGCCGGTCCTTGGCTTCCTGCCGGTTCTGGCTCATCATGATAATGGGGGCCTGCAATGCGGCGATGCACGATAAGAACAGGTTCAAAAGGATAAAGGGGTAAGGATCAAAAGGCCTCCAAACCAAAATTATTATTGAATTAATAATGACCCAGGCCATCAATATACTTATGAATATGATGATAAAACGCCAGCTTCCCGCATTATCAGCCACTTTGTCCGCCAGCCGCTGCCCCATTGTCAGCTTGTCATCAAATTCCACGTTGACATTCTTGGAGAGTATCTCCTGTTCCCGCAGGCTTTTCATGACCTGCTCTTCAAGGGTTGTAAGCTCTCCCTTGTCGGTTTCGAGCATTTTCCTGATGTATTTTGCCCTGAACTGGTTGAAATCGGTTGCGCATATAAACCCACTGGGAGTCCATTCAGGATATACCTTGTGTATCATATCAGCCAAGGGTTCCCTGATTGATTCAGCTGGTATAGTCTCCGACAGCTTCTTTTTTTCTTTACAGATAGAACAGACAACTTCTTCCTGGTGCTTTCTAGCCATGCTTTCACCTCAAACCAAGAATTTTCAAGGGGTTCCCGTAATCATTTTACAACTATCAACAACGGGTGTGTAGCTAAGTTGGATTATATCAGATGGCGGTTGCCTCATCTTCACGCCATCACTGGACTCTGGCACGTTATGGATCGGGCAATATTAATTGGCAGGCCTAATTTTGACCGTGAATATAGCAGAGCTATAATTACCTTGAATTACGGATTTGAACATCGGGCATATGCACTGTGTAAATTCACTGCTCCTACGTTTTATCAAGGAGAAAAATGAGTAAAGAGACTGAAACCGCCGTATTCGGCGGTGGCTGTTTCTGGTGTACGGAAGCGGTATTTTCCGAGTTGAAGGGTGTAATCAGCGTTATACCGGGCTATGCGGGAGGCACAGCGCCCAAACCAAGCTACATGCAGGTGTGCAGCGGCACGACCGGCCACGCCGAGGTAATAAAAATCGAATATGACCCCAAAGTCATCAGCTTCGACGATTTACTGGAGGTCTTTTTCCATGTGCATGATCCGACCACCTTAAACCACCAGGGCAATGATACCGGAGAACAATACCGCTCTATAGTCCTATATCGCGATCAGGGGCAAAAGGAAGCTGCCGAGAAATATATCAGCAAGTTGACCGCTTCCGGAGAATTCGACCATCCCATCGTAACGCAGGTCAGGCCTTTAACCGAGTTTTATGAGGCTGAAGATTACCACCAGCAGTATTACACTGGCAATGCCGGCCAGCCCTACTGCCAGATAATCATCGCTCCCAAAATGGTCAAGTTCAGGGCGAAGTTCAAGAATTCACTTAAGTCCGCTTGAGTTTAGGATTACCCCCAGATAGCATCCAGGATTTTGATCCGTATAGTCGGCCATACCGGTATAAAGGCGGCTATCAGTGACACCGCCAGCAAAAGCACTGCCGTGTGTATCATTTGGGCGATATCCATTGAAAGATAAACCGGCCCGAAGGGGAAAATAAAGGGGTGACCGGCCTCGAAGAGCATTACCGCATACTCAAAGAGGAAGCATGCGCCGATCAGACCCACTTCTACGTAGCACAGGGCGCGGATAAGGTAAGAGAACATGATGGCCAGGTTCTTAATACCTATAACACGCTGTATGCCGATCTGATGCCTTTTATTAATAACATCCATATAGGTGACGATAAAAATGGTCACGCCTGCAACCAGTTGCCTAAGCAAGGTGGACTTGCCTGAGCCGCTTTTGCCCATGATGCAGACCATATCCCCGGTCGGCACGGCAAAAGAAACGCCGTCCAGAGCGCGCACCTCTACGGACCCGGTCTTATAAATCTTCGAGGGATTGGTTACTTTAAGCAAGTTCCGCTAACGACTTCGAATTTAATGTTGCGATCTCATTCACTGGGAACCATGGCCGTGCCCTCCACATGCACCAGCCAGTTGACCCTACTCTTATCTCCGAACCAGTTAGATATAGCGTACGGCCAGCTAGCGGAAGTATTATCTATACCTTTTAAATCCCTGATTGTTAGGTCGGATTGGGTATTCCCCAGGTTATCGCTGACTCCCATACGGAATCCCTGTCCCTCGTTCGTTCCTGTATATATGTGTACGTAAAAGTTGCCCTGGACCTTGATATCTGGCACATCCAGGTAAACCCAGTTGCCCTGTACCGCATAATTGCTGGTCAAAAACGTCAAAACCGGGAATTGGTTGCCCGGATATGTTTGACGGAAGAGCACCTTTTTATCCTTGTCCAGTATTTGCAGCTCGAGGTCCTTAATCTGAAATCCGTGGCCCCCATAAATAAGCCCGTCGATACGCACAGCGCTGATAGTAAATTCTCCCTGGGGAGCAGTGAACCCCACCAGGTATCCTGTGAATGGTTTAACAACTGCCAGGTAATCCGTCACTATGCCGTTATCATTTTTCACTTCCGCTTCTTGGGGCATAAGCTTTGGGCCAACAGTATATCTGGTACTGGCATTGCCGATGGCGATATCGTATGTGCCGGGTTTATCCCGGAAGAACTGGAAGTTGACGGCCTGGCTGGTCCCCGGCTCCAGGTCGATATCCTTTGTCTGCATACTGGTGCCTTCGATGGAAAGCGTAGCGCGGTATGTACCCTCCGTCCCACCATTGTTGGAAACCTCGGCGCTCACGCTGACCGTCTCACCGGTTGTAGCCTGAGCAGGCTTAAAACTCAGGGGGCTAACATCAAATTGTGCCGGAGGCCTGGCGGGCTGACAGCCGGCCGGGACTATCATAGCCGCCGCAGCCAGAAATATTACGGCAGCCGAAATATTTTTAATGTTCATAAGTTACTTCCTCGAATGTCTGATTTGGACTCCCGATTTTAATAATTAAAAGCCTTTATTTTTGGGCAGAGTGACGGTGGCCGTCCCGGACGTAGTAACCTCGCCTTTGCCGTTTTCCAGCCAGATATCACACTCGACCAGGTATTCGCCGTCTTTTTCCGATTTCCCGGTAACCTTCCCCTTACATAGCAGAGTGTCACCCTCCACCGGTTCAACAAGATTTTTCATATGACGGGGATGGTCCATGATCCTGAACTGAGTCTGGATCCTCTTCAGCCAACCCTCATCGCCGATCCAATCCGTTAGCATCTGTATAAGCCATTGCCTCTTGAGGGTTCCATGTACGATTATTCCGTCGGTCCTCATGAAATTGACGGCAAAATCGTTCTCATAGTGTAGGGGGTTGAAGTCACCGAATGCCCCGGCCCATTTGACCAGCGTCAGAGTGGTGGCTATCTTGGTCAGCGCCGGGAGCTCCTGACCGACATTTATATCTTGCCAATATATCTGTTTCTTCATTTCATTCACCTTCTTAGTGGATCCCATTGTGGCGTTGCCTGGCCACCACGTCGCCGTTCTGGTTAACCATGGTCATCTCTATCGTTGAGAGCAGCATCTTTCCTCCCTTCTTGCCCTCTTTTTCCTCAAATGAAACGATCTCGTTATTTACAACTATCGTGTCGCCGGGACGTATGGGCAGCAAATATTCGGATTCCATGCCCGCATTGATGGCCCTCGTATATCCGGCTTTTACTATCTCTACATACATCTGGACGAATAGGTCACTGGCATTGATGAAGGTCTGGTTAGGAGCCCATTTTACCGGCCAGCCGAAGTAATCCGGCGGCGCTATGATGCCTCTATATCTCGACCTGGCGGCATATTCGTCATCCCAGTATAGGAGGTTCCGGTCGCCAGCCGCATCCGCGATCCGGCGGAGTCCATTGCGGGTCACCTCGAAAACCATGGGCGTGCCTTTTTTACCGATCAAATTTTTCAGTGATTCCTGTACCATACTGGTCCTCCCTGTAATCAATAATGGAAATTTGAAGTCACAGCGCTAATTGTAGCATACAGCTATCTTGATTTACCCCTGGCAAGAGACGCAAATATGCCTCCGAAACAAAGTATGGCAAAAACGATAAAAGCCATTCTGCTGCTGACCAGAAACAATGGATAATTGGCGGGCGTTATTTGGACCTGCCCGATGAACAGAGCAAACATGAGCATGACTATGCCCAGGCTGAGCATCTGCCCCACCAGGCGCATGGTAGCCAGTGTGCCTGAAGCCACCCCATAATAATTCTTGTCCACTGCAGACATAACGGCGTTGGTATTGGGCGAAGAGAACAGCCCAAAACCCAGGCCCACCGTTATCAGGCTGATCATGATGAAATAAAGCTGCGTGTCCTGGTCCAGGAATATCAGCATGGCAAGACCCACGGTGGTAAAGGCCATGCCCACGGTTGCTATCAGTTGAGGCTGGATCCTATCCGAAAGCCTGCCGGCGATCGGCGATAGAACGGCCATCATGACTGGCTGAAGAACTAATATCAGGCCTGAGATCTCCGGGCTGTACCCCTTTATGTATTGTAGATAGAGGCTTAGAAGGAAGCTGATGGCAAACGTAGCGCTGTAATTGATTAAGGCCGCCAGGTTCGACATCGAGAATACCATGCTTCTCTTGAAAAGCTCCATGTTTAACACGGGGTTTTTTATCCTGTTTTCACAGAAGATGAACAATACCAGGCCCCCCAGGCCGAGCCCGACCATCACTAGACCTGATATATCAGGTAAAAGGGTAAATCCGTACATTAGTGCCAGCAGGGCAAGGCCGTAAATGACCGACCCGACGGCATCGAACTTCTCGCCTTCCGCCCCGGCCCACTCTCCTTTCAATCTCCATAAGACAGCGGTAATTATTATCAGCCCGATAAGCGCATCCAGCGCAAAAATGCTCCTCCATCCCAGATACTGTGTCATTAATCCGCTGGCGGGAGGACCTACCGATAACCCTATGTATACCGCCGCGGTGCTTATCCCCAGTGCTTTGCCCCTTTCAGCTAAGGGGAATATGGAGGTAACTATAGCAACGCCGGTCCCGAAAATCATGGCTCCGCCCACGCCCTGCAGCAAGCGGAAGAAAATTAACAATGATCCCGAAGGCGAAAGCGCCGCGCCGATGGACGAAACGGCATCGATGATAATTCCGTACGTAAAAATCTTTTTTCTGCCCTTTATATCGGCCAGCTTCCCGAAGGGGACAAGAAAAATGGCCGCAGCCAGCAGGTAGGCAGTTACTACCCAACCCAGAGTAATGGCGTCCAGGTTAAATTCCCGGGCAATTGAAGGCAGCGCAATACTTACGGAAGAACCTACGAAAGGCGTCAGAAAGGAGGCCATAACCGCAACGAACAGCGCGGCTCCCTTGTCTTTATCTGTTATCGCCGCGGTTTTCATTTTCACCCTAGTGCTTTCTAGATGGACATTTACAACCTGTTATGAGAAATACTGAAAAAGAGTGTTTTCCACTGCCGGAAACCGGTTTCAAGACCTCGGCTGCCGTACGGTCCCTGATATCGGCAAACCCCGCCTCAGTTAAAGCAAATCGCAATTTCGACCGCTCGAAGCCGAAGTGCAATACACCATCATTATTTCCATGGAATTGACCGTCATCGGGGTCAAGATCCGCGATGCATAAATAACCGCCGGTGTTCAGGATTTTATAGAATTGACCGAGCAGCGGACCTATTTCACCTATATGATGAAGCGTCATACTGCATATAACCAGATGATAATTGCCCCCCAGGACTTCACCTTGCTCAAAATCCAGCCGGCGGGTTTCAACATTGGTCAGGTTGCGGCTTCGTATCTTAGCTTGCAAGACGTCAAGCATACTCTGTGAGCTATCAACAGCCGTTATGGAGTGCACCAGTGGGCTCAGCCTGACCGATATGAGGCCCGTGCCGCAGCCGAAATCCAGCACATCCATATCGGCCTTCAACTCGATTTCACCAGCTATGGCATCTGCTATATCATTTGCCAGCCTGACACGTCCCGGCTCCTCATCCCAAGTGGCCGCTTCTCTATCAAAATCCCTTTTATCGCTGTTTATCATATTAGCTGCAAAACCCTATGAAACTTGAATATACAGCTTTCGGCCCGGAGAAGCAACAAGAACATCCATTTGGAGCATTGTCCCTGAGGTTGAAGCTACTCGTGGCGCAGGGAATCTATGGGATCCGGACGTCCAGCCCTGATGGCGGGGTAGATGCCGGACAACAGTCCTATCCAAATAGGAACGTTGAGTCCATTAGGCCACCTGTAAAGCTCAATAAGTTTATGCGTATTTGTGCGGTGTTATGTCGTGCTGAAAATGTGTTACCTAAATGTTAAGCCAGTATTTTTCCGCCTCTGCTATTGAAGGCGCCGTATCGGCCTCATAACCGGCCTCCTGGGATTTCCTTGCAAATTGCCCCTCGGTCACCGAATGCCCGACAATCCTGATCACACGCCTGACTCCGCCCTCTTTAATGACCAGCTGTGCGCGCTTGATCTCCTCTATGCCTTTAATGGTCGCCGGCTTACATTCGCTGATATCGTTGATGATATCGAAGCCGGGCTTGAGTTTTTTAACTTCCACGATAGTTTTATCGGCAGCCTCCTTCATTTCATTGTCATCGAAAGTGCCCGCCAGGATAAGATACAGCCTGTTTTTTGCAGTGTCTGCACGGATATCGGATCTGTTTCCTATAGTTAAACTCCTTTAAAATAAATATTCTGGTAATTATAGCCCTGTAATTCTGCCTCTTGTAAAGCAGGTTACACGAGTGAGACAGCCAGATTTTTCAGGTTTTACCCATTCAGATACAGAAATATATCCGAATGGGTAACCGCTGTATCCGGCCACTATGCTAGTATTATTAAAAAGTCGTATAATGGCCTGAAGCTTGGGGGTCGTGTGCCTTTGATGCAATAAACGGCTCCGTTCAGGCGCCAAACGCAATTAATTAGCGGAGGTATGTGATAAATGGCGGCCCAATACGAACGCATACAACTGGATTCATTCATAACCTGGCACAGTGGAGCCGGTGTCGATATCGATGAAAAAACAGGCAATATCTATGTAATTAGCGATGCAGGGTTATCTCTTTATGTCAATAAGAACGGGAATTACATCAAACAACCGCAGATAGCACCGCTTACCTGCTGGGAAGGCGCTGCCGCCGTCAGCATTAATGATAATACGGGTGCCATAGCTGCCGTACATGAGGGCGGATTGAATCTTTACCGGCCATCCGGAAATGGTTTCCAGGAGTCGATTCTAGACAGGTTCACCAAGCGCCGGACCAGCGCGGATTGTGTGTTCCACAGGGCAACGGGAGATATCATCATGGTTAGCGACGCCGAAGGCCTCACCTTGCAGCAAAAAACGAGCAGCGGCTATATAAAGAGCCCTATAGATAAATTTGGGGCCTGGCACGCCGGCGCAGGCCTGGACGTTAATCAGAAAAATGGTGATATCTTCGCGGTGGCAAACCACAAGGGCGGAGCCGAAGGCCCTTATCCTATAGATGCGGATAGCCCTCCGGGGGACCAGTGGCCCAAAGGGGACTGCCTTGTCAGGTACAGGCCTATCGGCAATAACCAGTACCTCAAAATGATCGTTCATCATCCGGTATCGTGGCTGGGCGGAGCTGATTTAGACGTCAATGATGAGACCGGCGATGTAATAACAGTCTCCGACCCGGCTATCAACGTGTATAAGCCCGAAGGGGATACCTATTCGAGGTCTTCCCTGGGCGTGGCACATACACATAGTGAGGGTGCAGCCTTGAAGATCAATGCCCAAACCGGAGAATTTATACTGATTACAGACGGCCTGATCCAAATCTATATTCCAGGGCACCAGGGAACACCGATCGACACGGCCATGACGCGCAATAGCGGCGTGGACGTCGACGTAAACAGCCATACAGGTGAAATTGTCCTCGTCGATAACCGGGGATTGACTCTCTACAGAAAAAAAGCTTGAGGGGCTGGAGACCGATCTCTAATCTGTAAAATTGAAGTTTTTTTCACGAAATAGCCTCAGACAAGCATCTACTACAGATCCGTTGAACAGCTTACCTTTTTTATCCGATATTTCCTCTAGCGCTTTATCTATGCCCAGGGAGGGCCGATAAGGCCGGTAAGAGGCCATGGCTTCCACCGTATCAGCTACCGCCAATATTTTAGCCTCCAGCAATATCTCCTCATCTTTCAACCCGCTGGGATAACCCGACCCATCCATTCTTTCATGATGCTGTAGGACCGATTCAGCCACTGCGCTCGGAAAATCTATACCTTTCACAATATCATAGCCGCCTCTGGGATGTGTTTTTATGAATTGAAACTCTACTTCTGTCAGACGGGCGGGTTTGCTGAGGATATCGGAGGGTATATATATCTTTCCGATATCGTGAACAATGGCGGCCATCTGGACCTGGTCGGTTTGGTCTTCACTTAGGCTCATTTCTTGAGCTATTGATGTAGCCAGGATGGCCACCCTTCGCTGATGACCGGCCGTATAGGGGTCCCTCATCTCAACAATTTTCGCCAGTGTAGAGATGGCGTCTTTAAGATTTTTTCTTACAGCCACTAGGCCCTTCTCCAGATTTTCCTCGGCCAGTTTTCGCCTGGTAATATCCTGGTTGAAGGTGATAACGCCTACTATATTGCCGTCCTTGTCACGATAGGGAATCCTGTCAATCTGGGCCC